>NZ_JBJQJP010000013.1:0-137005 GCF_046487365.1 Escherichia sp. WS1451 | reverse complement strand
TACAACAGCAGAAGAATTAGCCTGAAATTAAAAGGTCTGACTCCAATTGAATATCGGAATCAGACCTATATGCCTCGTGTTTAACTGTCCAACTTTCTGGGGTCAGTACAAACCGAGGCCAACGAATGAACCAAGCAATTCAGATGTTAGCCTCTTACCCGCCATCCGGCAAGGAGAAAGGCTATGAAGCGCAACCCTCTGGTGGTGTGTCTGCTCATTATCTGCATTACGATTCTGACATTCACACTCCTGACCCGACAAACGCTCTACGAACTGCGGTTCCGGGACGGTGATAAGGAGGTTGCTGCGCTCATGGCCTGCACGTCCAGGTAAGGGCAAGCGCGGGTATTTTCCCCGCGCATCTGACTAGCAGATTCATTTTCTCATGGCACCCCTTTTACACTTCAGTTAGTGCATGTTTTTTTCGATGCACTAATAGAACCATCATTACAGACAAATTTGCCGCCTGCCGTACAGTGTGAGATCCCCCCTTTCGAACCAGAACAGGGTTTGCGCCCGGCATCGGCATAAAAGGAAACAAGCGCTCCTATAACCAAGATAAGTGCCAGTTTTTTCATATAACCTCCATGGTTTATCGAATCTTATGTTCGATTTGAACGTTATACGCTGGTTTATTTTGATACCGTTGATGAGATCAAAGATCGGGTGAATTGATTAAAGATAAGCCAGATGGACGTATGGACCAGGATTATGGTTTTATTTGTCATAAAAATAAATATAATAGGCGCTTCCGATGTAGACCCGTATTCTTCGCCTGTACCACGGGTCGGTTTTAGTACAGGCGTTTTCTTTAAATATCCTTCAGGAACGTTTACGCGGCATCATGCGTAGAAGTGTGTTGTCCTTCCAGAAATAGTGGTGTGCCAGTGCAGCCGCAGCGTGCAACCCGATGACAAAGTATCCCAGATTCGCCAGCGTTTCATGCCACGACTTTAAGCTATCAACCCGTTCGAAATTGGCCTCTGATGCATAAGGCATCGTCATACCAAACGCAAACCACGGGTTACCCCGGTTATACATCATCACCAAACCAATCACTGGCAGCGCAATAAACAGGAGATAGATCACCAAATGTCCCAAATGCGCCAGTCCCGTCATCATCGGTTTTGGCTTAGGTATAATCGGCGGGGTTGGGTATTTCAGCCTTAACAAAAGACGAACCACCATCAGTACGAGAATTGAGATGCCACAGGAAACATGAATCATGTTGATGAGGGGCCGATCGCTACGTGGGAAGAAACCACGAAACTCCATTGCGCAATACGCTACGATAACCAGCAAAAAGACCAGCCAGTGAATGCTGATTTGTAACCTTGAGTATTTATTTCCCATAACATTTCCTGCTTTAACATAATTTGCCGTTAACATAACGGGCTTTTCTTAAAATTTCATTAAATATTGTTCACCCGTTTTCAGTACGTTACGTTTCACTGCAAGAATGTAGATTGCCCATCCCGCCATCCTGGTCTAAGCCTGGAAAGGATCAATTTTCATCCGAACGTTCCTGACAGGAGAAGACCATGAGTAAAGTTGGTATTAACGGTTTTGGTCGTATCGGTCGACTGGTGTTGCGTCGATTACTTGAAGTCAAAAGCAACATAGACATTGTCGCTATTAATGATCTCACTTCCCCAAAAATTCTCGCCTACCTGCTGAAACATGATTCAAACTACGGACCGTTCCCCTGGAGCGTTGATTTTACGGAAGATTCACTTATCGTTGATGGGAAAAGTATCGCGGTTTACGCCGAAAAAGAGGCTAAAAATATTCCGTGGAAAGCGAAAGGCGCAGAAATCATTGTCGAATGTACTGGCTTTTATACCTCCGCCGAGAAATCTCAGGCGCATCTCGATGCTGGCGCGAAGAAGGTGTTGATTTCCGCCCCTGCCGGTGAAATGAAAACTATCGTTTATAACGTCAATGACGACACTCTGGATGGCAACGACACCATTGTTTCCGTGGCATCCTGTACCACTAACTGTCTTGCTCCGATGGCAAAAGCCTTGCATGACAGTTTCGGGATAGAAGTCGGCACGATGACGACCATTCATGCCTATACCGGCACCCAGTCACTGGTGGATGGTCCGCGTGGGAAGGATTTACGAGCTTCACGTGCAGCGGCAGAAAATATCATTCCCCACACTACGGGGGCGGCAAAAGCCATTGGTCTGGTGATCCCGGAACTGAGCGGTAAACTGAAAGGTCATGCGCAACGCGTGCCAGTGAAAACAGGTTCAGTGATCGAGCTGGTGTCTATCCTGGGGAAAAAAGTGACTGCTGAAGAGGTGAATAACGCACTTAAAAAAGCAACAACCGATAACGAATCGTTTGGTTATACCGACGAAGAAATTGTCTCTTCCGATATCATTGGCAGCCATTTCGGTTCGGTGTTTGATGCGACCCAAACGGAAATCACCGCAGTGGGCGATTTACAACTGGTGAAGACCGTCGCCTGGTACGATAACGAGTATGGTTTCGTCACTCAACTCATTCGTACCCTGGAAAAATTCGCCAAACTCTGACCAGCACAGGCGGAGGAAAAACCTCCGCCTCTTTCATTCATTACGACTGTAAATAAACCACCTGGGTCTGCAGGTATTCATGCAAGCCATGTTTGCCATCTGCGCCGCCAATACCGGATTTACGCCATCCGGCGTGGAAGCCTTGCATAGCTTCGAAGTTTTCACGGTTGATGTAAGTTTCACCAAACTTCAGCCCTTTAATGGCTTTCATCGCGACGTTCAGATTTTGGGTATAGATTGATGAGGTCAGGCCGTAATCACTATCATTCGCCATTGAGATAGCCTCTTCCAGCGTGTCAAATGCGACCACCGGCAGAACCGGGCCAAAGGTTTCCTCATGCATAATCGACATTTCCTGGCGAACATCCAGCAGCAATGTCGGCGGATAATAATATCCTTTCCCCTCTACTGCCTTGCCCCCCAACGCCACTCTCGCCCCTTCTTCTACTGCGCGCGCCACTTTTTGCTCGACCCTTTCCAGCGCCGCGGCGTTAATCAACGGCCCCATCGCAATGTCGTTGCGTTCAGCGGGGTTACCAAATTGAACCGCTTGCATCGCTTCACCCAACCGATTGACAAACTGATCATAAATGCCTTTCTGTACATAAACACGTTCTGCACAGTTACACACTTGCCCACTATTAATGACGCGTGAATCAACGATGGCTTTGACTGCCAGTTCAAGATCGGCATCGTCCATTACGATAGCCGGTGCTTTACCCCCCAATTCCAGGCACACTTTGGTGATGTTTTTCGCCGCAGTCGCCATAATCTTTTCACCTGCAGAGACGCTGCCTGTCATACTGACCATTGCGACCTTTGGGTTACCCGCCAGTTCTTGCCCAACGGTTTCACCACGCCCGAGTACAAGGTTAAACACGCCGCGCGGAAGGCCTATTTCATCAACGATTTTGGCGAATGCAATCGCATTGTTTGGCGTAAATTCACTGGGTTTAATGACGATGGAATTACCGGTCAAAAGAGCGGGAGCCATTTTGCGGGCAATGAGGAAGAACGGAAAGTTCCACGGCAGAATGCCGGTAGTCACGCCAAGCGCACGTTTAAACAGAAGGATATTTTCTCTGAATAATCTCGCCCTCGAAACGCCGTGCCCACTCCGCCATATAATCGATATAGTCCGCAGTAAAAGCCACTTCGACTTCAGCCAACTGCTGGATCTTGCCCCCTTCTTCGACAATCAGCGCACTGATTTCAGCGGCACGTTCCCGGATCCCGGCGGAGATTTTGCGCAACCAACTGGCGCGTTCAATAGCAGGCAACGCTTCCCATTCTGGTTGTGCACGTTCTGCTGCATCGATTGCCTTACGGGCATCCTCGGCCTGACCATCGGGAATGCGGGAAATGACCGCCTCTGTAGCAGGGTTTACCACATCAATCCATGCGTCTCCACGCCAGGTAACAAACTGTCCATCAATATACATAGGATGTTGAACGGGTACTGACATGAGCGACTCCTGTGATTTATATGTTTGTTTTTGGTAAATACATTGTTAATTAACATCAATCATCAGAGAGACGGCATCATGAAAGGACAATTCTGTGAAGGGCTTCATAAAAACAAGTGTAAAAGGAATAAGAGGCAGAAATAAAAGGCAGGAGTTATGCCCGTTTGCAAACAAGTGGTTCACAAACGGGCAATTTTTAACGTAACGAGCGACTTTCCATCGCCTCGATGAGCACCGCATCGTGTTTCAGCGTTTGCCATGCCTGAATGACTTCTGCCGGAAAATCAACGTGAACGATAAAATCTCGCCCGCGGGGGCCGTAGCCATCGCTATCATCGCGTAAACGCGGCAGCTCGCCAGTGAGTAGCGATAGATAACGCTCAACCGGCCATAATCCTTGCAACGGATTAACAAAGATTACACTGTCTGCGTTATTTCCTAACTGAGGAACGAATCCGGGATAACTCAACCAGCGTGGTGCATCGGGATTGTCCCCGGTCATACGGCGGAACGTCGCCATCGTGCGCCGCTGCATGGTGGGGTCCTGTACAACGATAGCTGTGTGAACTCGTTCTACGGCCTGATTCAATAGCGCGATGCTAAAGCGTGCGTTTTCACCGCAGTTTGTTGACTGGTCTTCAATCCAGATTTTTTCATGCGGAATGTGCCAGAACTGATGAGCGATATCCGCCAGAATGGTAGCTTCTGCTCTGCCGGTGGTGCGGATAGTGTTGTAGTGCGGATGCTGTGCGATGGCGTTATACAAAAAAGTTGTCGAGTGACCGATACCACCACTAATCAGTAAAGGAATTTGCTGATCGCGAGCAATCTTACATGCCGCGTCGATAGTCGGCATAACCGCATTGCCTGCAAGGATCACGCAATCGGCCTGATACGGCATCTCACCGGAGAAATCATCCTGCGCCAGCCACTGTCCGATAACATTTATGGCATCTATGGTTGCCGGCGAAAGCGTCGGAAACGGGGTAATGTTCATGGTTCCTCCTTATCGTTCCCTTAAGAATACTACGTGAGATAATAGTGAGAAGCGGAGCACTCTGAAAGGAGGAAGTCGTATTTCCTTAACCGCCACTCCGCAAGCCTGACATATCTTTTAAGGAAATGCTGTAGATAAACATTATTCATCTTGCAGCAGAGAATTGTATTTTTCAGAATTCCCGAATTTTTGCCCTTACCGTTTTAGAATTAATAAAGAACCCGGCGCTAAATGCTTACCGGGTTTTAGATTTATCAGGCAAATAGCCGCGTTAACCGCTAATCTGCTCCATCGCCTGCAAAATACGCTTATCTGAAATCGGATAAGGTGTACCGAGTTGTTGGGCAAAATAGCTGACGCGCAGCTCTTCTATCATCCAGCGTATTTCTTTCACGTCTTCATCCTCACGACGTGCAGGCGGTAGTTTGTTGAACCATTGCTGCCACGCCTGCTGGACGTTTTCGACTTTCAGCATCTGAGCACGGTCACGATGCGGATCAACCGCCAGTTTTTCCAGTCGTTTTTCAATCGCCTGCAAATAACGCAGCGTGTCGCCCAACCGTTTGAAGCCGTTACCAGTCACAAAACCGCGATACACCAGCCCGCCCATCTGCGCTTTAATGTCAGAAAGCCCCAGCGCCATGGTCATATCCACCCGCCCTTTCAGACGTTTGTTGATATTGAACACTGCCGTAAGAATTTGCTCGACCTGCTTCGCAATATCCACCACCGTGTCGTTCAGTTCGGCACGCACTTTCTCATGCAGCGCAGCAAAGCCTTCTTCCGTCCAGACCGGGCCACCATTGGCGTCGATCAGTTGATCCACCCCGCAGGAGATACAGTCGTCGATCAGCTCCAGCACTTTGCCATACGGGTTAAAGTACAGCCCCAGCTTGGCTTTGTTCGGTAACTTTTCATGCAAATACTTGATCGGCGATGGAATATTCAGCAGCAGTAGACGGCGAAGACCGTTCCACATTGCCTGCTTTTGTTCCAGCGGATTATCAAACAGTTTGATCGCCACGCTGTCGCGTTCATCCACCAGCGCTGGCCACGCCTTCACTTTGTAGTTGCCACGCTTCTGTTCGTAGCTTTCCGGCAGCTGACCAAAACTCCAGATATGTAAGCCGCTCTGCTCGATACCGTCATCCGCCACCGCAGACAGCGTTTCCTGCACTTTGCCTTTCAGCGCATCTTTCAGATCTTGTAGAGAGCGCCCTTCTTTTAGCTTCTTGTTTTTGTCATCCACCACACGGAAGGTGATTTTCAGGTGATCGGGCACCTGATCCCAGTGCCAGTCTTCGCGGTCAACGGTAACACCGGTCATCCGCCGTAACTCGCGCTCAAGGCTGTCGAGCAACGGTAACTCCAGCGGTGTGACGCGGCCTAAAAACGCTTCGGCGTAGTTTGGTGCAGGCACAAAATTACGGCGTACCGGTTTCGGCAACGATTTAATCAGTGCGATGATCAGTTCACGACGCAGGCCGGGGATTTGCCATTCAAACCCGCTCTCTTCTACCTGATTAAGCAGCGGCAGCGGGATATGCACAGTCACACCGTCAGCATCCGCGCCGGGCTCAAACTGATAGCTCAAACGCAGCTTGAGATTGCCCTGATGCCAGAAGTTCGGATAATCCAGCTTGCTGATTTTTTCCGCCCCTTCTTTGATCAACATGCTCTTTTCAAAGTTGAGCAAATCAGGCGTTTCGCGGCTGACTTTTTTCCACCAGCTGTCGAAGTGACGAGCGGAGATTACATCGTGGCTGATGCGCTGGTCGTAGAACTCAAACAACGTTTCGTCATCAACCAGAATATCGCGGCGACGTGATTTGTGTTCCAGCTCTTCCACTTCGGCCCGCAGTTTCAGGTTTTCACGGAAGAATGCGTGACGCGTCTGCCAGTCACCTTCCACCAGAGCGTGGCGAATAAAGAGTTCACGACATAACGCCGGATCGATCTGGCTGTAGTTGACCTTGCGCGCAGCAACAATCGGCAAACCATAAACAGTGACTTTTTCCGTTGCCATCACCGCGCCCTGCGCCCGTTCCCAGTGCGGTTCGCTGTAGGTGCGTTTAATCAAATGCTGAGCAACGGGTTCTACCCATTCAGGGTCGATACGCGCAGCAATACGCCCCCACAGGCGGCTGGTTTCTACCAGTTCCGCCACCATTACCCATTTCGGCGGCTTTTTAAATAAGCCGGAACCGGGGAAAATGGAGAAACGCGCGTTACGTGCGCCGGTATATTCTTGTTTATCGGCATCTTTCATGCCGATATGGGAAAGTAAACCCGTCAGCAACGCAATGTGAATTTCACGATACTCCGCCGGTTCGCTGTTAACCGGAATGCCAAGTTCTTTCACCACCTGGCGCAACTGGGTGTAGATATCCTGCCATTCGCGCACGCGCAGATAGTTGAGATAATCGGTACGACACAGGCGACGGAAGGCGTTGGAAGAAAGCGCCTTTTGCTGCTCGCCAAGATAATTCCACAGATTTACAAACGCGAGGAAGTCGGATTCTTTGTCGTGGAAGCGACGATGTTTTTCGTCCGATGCCTGCTGTTTATCCATCGGACGCTCGCGCGGATCCTGAATGGAGAGCGCGGACGTGATAATCATCGCCTCACGCACGCAGCCATGTTTTTGCGCTTCCAGCACCATACGCGCCAGACGTGGGTCGACAGGCAACTGCGAGAGCTGGCGACCGAGCGGCGTCAGTTTATAGGCGCTGGCCTGTTCATCCGTGGTGATCGCGCCCAGTTCTTCGAGCAGACGCACGCCATCCTGGATATTGCGTTTATCCGGTGCTTCAACAAACGGGAACGCAGCGATATCGCCCAGCCCCAGCGCAGTCATCTGCAAAATAACCGAGGCCAGGTTGGTACGCAGAATCTCCGGATCGGTAAATTCCGGGCGCGAAAGGAAATCGTCTTCGGAATAGAGACGAATACAGATCCCTTCGGACACACGACCACAGCGGCCTTTACGCTGATTGGCAGACGCCTGCGAAATGGGTTCAATCGGCAAACGCTGCACTTTGGTGCGATAGCTGTAGCGGCTGATACGCGCTGTACCGGGGTCGATAACGTATTTAATACCCGGTACGGTCAGCGAGGTTTCCGCGACGTTGGTCGCCAGCACAATGCGCCGTCCACTGTGCGACTGGAAGACGCGGTTCTGTTCGCTGTTCGAAAGCCGCGCATAAAGCGGCAAGATTTCGGTATGCCGCAGATTTAGCTTGTTCAGCGCATCGGCGGTATCGCGAATTTCCCGCTCACCGCTCATAAAGATCAGAATGTCGCCAGGGCTTTCCTGGCTCAGTTCGTCTACGGCGTCAAAAATCGCCTGCAACTGATCGCGCTCGGTGTCATCAGCTTCTTCAACGATCGGGCGATAGCGCACTTCCACCGGATAGGTCCGACCGGAGACTTCGATAATCGGCGCATTATTAAAGTGGCGCGAAAAGCGTTCCGGGTCGATAGTCGCGGAAGTAATAATGATTTTTAGGTCAGGACGCCGCGGCAGCAACTCTTTCAAATAGCCGAGCAGAAAATCGATATTCAGGCTGCGTTCGTGCGCTTCGTCAATAATGATGGTGTCGTACTGCATCAGCAGGCGGTCTTGCTGGATCTCTGCCAGCAGGATACCGTCGGTCATCAGCTTGACCATCGTGTTATCACTTACGTGATCGCTGAAACGCACTTTGTAACCGATGCAACCGCCCGGCTCCGTTTTCAGCTCTTCCGCAATACGGTTAGCCACCGTTCGTGCCGCCAGGCGACGCGGTTGGGTATGACCGATCAGCCCTTTAATACCGCGCCCCAGCTCCATACAGATTTTCGGTAGCTGAGTCGTTTTACCGGAACCGGTTTCCCCGGCGACGATCACCACCTGGTGATCACGAATCGCGTCGAGAATGTCCTGCTTTTTCTGACTAACCGGCAAATTGTCGGGATAAGTGATTTCCGGTCGTGCCGCTTCACGCAGCAGTACTTTCCCTGCCGCCTGGTCAATCTCTTTCGCCATCTCCTGGAAAATGGCCTGTTGTGCATCAGGATTTTTAACCTTCTTAACACCGTGCAGACGGCGAGAAAAACGCTGTCTGTCGCGCAGCATCAGCGAATCCAGCCGCTGCTGCAAGGCCGTAAAGGTCAATTTTTGTTGTTCTGTCATAACGTTAGTGGGCAGTAGGCTGCCTGATTAATTTTCTTTTAAATGATAGATATAGAGTACCACATCGCGGCTTTCTATGCGTTGTTCAATAAATTCGAACATAGGCTTCGATTTATTGCGCTATCTCTGTGGCAGGATTGTGAATAAAGTGTCAGCAAGCAACGGGGCATCGCCCATTCAAACATCTATAAGGAAACACCATGAGCAAGGTATTAGTTCTTAAATCCAGCATCCTGGCAGGGTACTCTCAGTCTAATCAGTTGTCCGATTATTTTGTTGAACAATGGCGCGAAAAGCACTCCGCTGATGAAATCACCGTTCGCGACCTGGCTGCAAATCCGATTCCGGTGCTGGATGGCGAACTGGTTGGTGCGCTGCGTCCGAGCGATGCGCCGCTGACTCCGCGTCAGCAGGAAGCGCTGGCGCTTTCCGATGAGCTGATTGCCGAGCTGAAATCCCACGACGTTATCGTTATTGCGGCACCGATGTATAACTTCAACATCTCGACTCAGTTGAAAAACTATTTTGACCTGGTTGCACGTGCAGGCGTTACTTTCCGCTATACCGAGAACGGTCCGGAAGGTCTGGTAACGGGTAAAAAAGCCATCGTGATTACCAGCCGCGGTGGGATCCATAAAGATGGCCCAACGGATCTGGTAACGCCGTATCTGTCCACATTCCTGGGCTTTATCGGCATTACCGATGTGAAATTTGTCTTCGCCGAAGGGATCGCGTACGGCCCGGAAATGGCAGCGAAAGCACAGTCTGACGCGAAAGCAGCCATCGACAGTATTGTTGCTGCATAACCGGACACTATTTTGATGTGGACTGTAGATATTCAGTCCACATCTCAATCCGCTTACCTGTTTTCCCATAATTTCAGCATCGCTTTGTGCTCTTCCTTAAGCACAATCCGCGAGCGTCTGGCTCGAATATAACTAATCGCTTCATCAACGGTTTTACAATGTCCGTAACATAACAGCCATGCCGCCACCACCAGCGCACTGCGCGATAATCCCAACGCGCAATGGACCAGAACGCCGCCTTGCTCTTCGCGTAATGTTTCCAACATCGCCACGGCCTGTCGGAGCTCCCCCTCTTCCGGAACCACCAGATCCAGCATCGGTACACAAAAATAGAGTTGATCTTTTGTGGCTCGTCCGCGAGGGAATTCAAAGGTGACGTCCAGAACCGCATTCTGTGCCGGAATATGTTGTGGAAACGCCCCTAAATAAACACCAGCAGTAATTTTGCTCACTGGCTCAAGGCGAAGACAAAACCAACGCATAGACAGCCACATCCCGATGCGCCATGGCAATGTCAGCCAGTAAACGGCGGGCGGGAGTTTCCCCTGACTATCTTTACCTGTTGTTATCGCGCCAAGCCCACCGTACCCACGGCCAATAATGAATAGCGATAATACTGGCCAACATAACCAGACTGACCACCATAACTGAAGCATTATCATTAGCTCCATCAACACAATGCACGAGCACGCGCCTGCGACATATGGCAGTGCTATTTTGATTCGACGTTGATCAGGTTTCTGATAATTCCAACGACGGTCTACGGGCACCATCCAGTCAATTAACATACCTACCGCCAGCCCCGTGATGACATCAATAAAATGATGCTGCCAGGTCGTCAGCGTCGAAATGGCGATGAGTAAAAACCATCCGCCGCAGACTTTACGCCACCTCACAGCCAGATGCTGACGAAAGTGACGCCAAAGTAGCCAGCAGAGAATAATATGCAGCGAAGGAGACTGGTTATAGGGCAGATCAAACAGTTCAAGTTGCGAAAATAGCCATCCTGTCACCCCACTCACTTCAGGACGGATAAAACTAAACTTCAGCGGATAGAGAAAAAAACCGCAGCAGGCCATTACCGTTGCCAGAATAAGCCGGTGAACCAGACGGCGCTGCTCAAATGTCGAGCTACAAATGAACAGCGAAAATCCATATAAAAGATCCAGACTCCAGTAAGGAACAATAGTCCAGGGAAGAAAAGGGATCGCCGTTTCCCAACCGAATACCTGACTGGGGATATCATGGTTGTTAAGATCCTGAGTCGCGGTGAACTGATTAAGAAATCCATATGTGAAGAAGAAAAACGGGGCCAGCAACAATAACCAGCCAGCTCCTTGTAGCAATACGTTCCGGCGTTCAGTTGTCACGACGCACCGCCATCGAAACCGTAAAAATGCCCCACACATCAATCCGTTGTGTGCATTTATCGAATCCGGCATCATGCACGAGCGAATCCATCTCCCCTTGCGAACGCACGCGCATTACCCACGGTTTACCATCTTTATGACTGGTTAACACCCCGGCAATCAGCTCCAGTTGTGGGTGCCACGGCTGCCCGGTGTAGAGGAGAATGCCCCCCGGATCGATGGCATTGGCAAGACCTGCGAGTGAGTTTTTTACCTGCTCATTTTCGGGAAAAAGCTCATACAGTCCAGAGACAATCGCCAGCGTAGGCCGCGGAGTTAACGCGCTGAGTTCCTCCGGGTTAAACGCATCGCCCTGTTCAAAACGCACCCGCCCAGACATTCCCCGTTGAGCAATCATCTCTTGCCCCTGTGCAACATTTAACTCGCTGTAATCACGTAACAAAATATCGCTTACGGCAGGCTCGTTTGCCAGCGCATCCAGTACATAGCGCCCATGCCCTGCGGCAATGTCAACCACGCGGACGGCTAAACCTTTGGCGTGGAGATCGGCAACGGCTTGTTTAATCAGTATTTGTAAATGGGTTTTGCGCTGGCGAATACCGCGCCAGCCAACACTGTTCAGGTAGATTTTGTCGATTAAGCGCCCGAATGCGTTACTACCTTGCGGTTGATTTTGATAGACATAATCCAGCGAACTGCCTGAATCAAAGCCGGTGCTCATTCCGAGATGCAGGCCCGCAGAGTGCGTCCCGAACAATTTCATCGCTTTACGCATAAAGCGATACGCCAAATCAACCGGCGATAATGGCACGGGTCCACCTGAAAGTAGCCGCCATCGATCCGCTGATGGTCCTGTGCAGCCTTCATGCTGATAATCAAATTTTTGTGACTTGTTAGCATATAAATGACTAATAAAGCTTTGCATTTTTTCAAATACCAGCGCCCTGTTCTCTTCACCCAACGTGTCGTGATAAAAGCCTGGCAGCAGATACAGCTCTTTGAGAGGGCTACGTAAACGCTGATAAAAATCAATCTGCGGTTGGCGATGCACCACATAGTCATCGCCTGATATCAGAAGTTGCGTGGGGAGCGTAATCGCCGCCGCATCGCTAACAATACGTTCAGACGTTTTATAGAGATCGAGCAAGATATTGACGGCAATCGCCCGTGTGATCAGCGGATCATTATTGAAACTTGCCACCCGTTGCCGATCGTGGGTCAAATAGCGTCCTTTCACATAGGAATTAATAAAAAACAGACCACGCAGACGATGCCATAACGCCAGCGCAGGACGTGCCAGCGGCACATACAATTTAACCTTAAAGGCCGGAGAAGCCAGCACCAGCCCGCGAATAGCAGGCGCATAATCATGAACCCATGTAGCAACCATCACTGCGCCGACGCTTTGCGCGATCACAACCACCTCTTCCAGTCCGACCTGGCTGTCGCTGGCAGCAAAACGGACAAATTCATCGACATCCTGCACTGAACGCGCAAGAGATGGGCTATAACCACGCGGCCCTGACGTTTGTCCATGCCCTCGGGCATCCCATGCATAAAAAGCAGTATCTGGCATCGCCAGTTCATCAACGAGATGTTGTAGACGCCCGGAATGTTCTTGACCGCGATGAAATAAGACGATGACCTTTTTCGCCCCGGGCTGTAAAGCGGGCCAGTGCCGATAAAACAACGCTGTATTATCACTGGTAGTAAAAAAATATTCCCCAGGGATGCGTGGATTTTCCATTTTCTCTATTTTCCTTCAGTAACAGCAGTAGCGAATAAAATAAAAAAATACCGGGGCAGTGAAAATTAATGAGTCAATCCTGTCAAGGAGTCCGCCATGTCCTGGTAATAGTTTTCCGCTATCTTTAACACCAACATCTCGTTTGATGGCTGACATCACTACATCGCCGCAAAAACCACTAATACCAATTAACAAACCCGCTAATAATGCCTGTAATGTATTTAGCGGTGTCAGCAACGGTCCAATAATCAGTGACGCAATCATGGTGGTGATGACGCCCCCCACCAGACCTTCCAGCGTTTTTCCCGGGCTGACTTTGGGGACCACTTTTCTTCTGCCGCAGGATTTCCCCCATAAATACTGTGCAATATCGTTTGACTCGGTTAATGCCAAAAGAAATAACACCAGTAACGCCTCGCCCTGGATATTTATGGTTGGCAACATTAACAACCAGGCGGCATGACTCAAGGCGAAAACGGTCATTATCCAGCCCCAAAAAATGGCGCTCACTGTATGCAGAAAACCGGAGGGGTCACCCACAAAAACTCGCCAGGTGGCTAATATCAGAAACCCAGCCAAAGGTATAAATAACAGAAACAGCTCAAAGTAATTAAAACCGATAAGCAAATAGTTAAGAGGAATACCCCAATATAACCAACGCGGAAAATGTACAGATATAAGCGTACAATATTCTTTCAATGCCAGAAAACTTATCAGCGCAAAAAACGTCAACGTCATCCAGCGTGGACCTGAAATCACCATTGAAAAACAAATGACGATGCCCCACCAGGTACGAATACGTAATGTAACCTCACCCCCTTTTCTCTCCGGTAACCGCCATATCAGAAAACGGTTTATCAGCGTTGCTAAAATTAACAACGCGAAAAGTGTTGCCAGAGATTTTTCCAGCATTATCTTTCAGCACTCATAAAAAGCACACTTCGACAACGATTAATCGCAGTCCAGATAAGCAGAATTGAAGCAATGCCCCATAAAAGATTATTCCATTGCATCCACTGTGGATAAATGGCAACGGCTAGCCCCCACAGACCAAATATTAACGCGCGATCGCTTTTGCCAAATGGACCGGCATAACTGCGAATACCGTTAATCGTCTGCGCGAGTAAACCACAAAACTCAGTCAATATGGTGCAAAATAACATGATTATTACGAGTGATGCGTTACTTTCCGGTAAAAATAAAAACGGTAAATAGAGCGCAATATCGGAAATAACATCGCCAGTTTCATTCAAAATCTCCCCCAGACGTGTTTGCTGATTGCACTCACGCGCCAACATGCCATCCAGCGCATTGAGCGCCATACGGATAAAAAGCACGATAGGCAATAGCAAAAAGAGGATGGGTTGTGCCACCAACATCAACAGCAATCCGGTAAGAAGAGAAAGCGCCAGTGCAGCAAGAGTGATGTGATTCGCTGTAACGTGGTGCTTATAAAGCCAAAACATCGTCGGCCTTAACAGCGACTGAAAGAGCGGTTTTATCTGGTAGAGCGTCATTATCAATCCTTGATAATTCGGTTTGCGCTATGGTGCATCAATTCCCCTGACGGAGATATCGCAACACGCCGCTTCATTAAAAATTCAGAATATATCAAGGTATTGGGGACTCACTGTCAGGAATGATTATCCCCAATTAATCAAAGGGTTAAAAAATATTACGCTGTTATTCAATACAACTCATCAAGTTTTCTCATCGCTTGTTCCCGTATTGCGCGCGTCTTACCATTAAGCGCCAGCTGGCGGACTAAATCCAGTTCAGGTTTAACAAGCTCTAACGCCAGCAAAGGATCACGTTTCAGCCTCGCCTTCAATACATCAACTGGGAAACGGGGATTATTCATCGCCATAATCCACCACTCGGGATCAATTTCTGCCGCCAGTGCCGCAGACGGTGTATGGCGATTGTTAAGTGCGCCGAACTTGAAAAATGTAAGATTGCTTTTCGCCAGCGTACTCCACCATATACGATCCGGTTGTTTTGCCAGTTTATCCAGTTGCGCTAACGCATCGGGGTCAAGTGCATAATAAACACGTAACGCTTCGTTAACCTGCGCACGAGAGCTGTTTTCCTGCCTCAGAAAAAACTTCGCCCAAATATCATTGCGTGGCATATTTTGCTGTAATTCCTTGAGGACAACAGCGGGTAAATTATCCCAACTAACTAATGCACTCTCTAAAAAGTCCCAGCCTTCCGAACGTATCAGAGAGGTGGCATTTAATAGCATCTGGTCATCAACTTCACCGTGGCTAATCAGCTCAGACAAAATCATATCAGCGCTGGTTTCATATGCTGCAGAATCTGCTTTCGGATTATTTTTTCGATGCGATAAAGCGCGATGCCAAATTTTTTGTTTCATCGCCGTACTCAGATACTGATTTTTCGCCAGATTACTCCACCCTGCAGGATCGTTGAAACGTGTCAATAACCGTTGTAAAGCAGCGTCAGAGTGAATTATCTGCATATCCCGACAGCAAAAATAGGCAGGAAATTTTTTCTCCATCTTTTTAACAAAATTAAACTGTAAGTTATCTGGCAATGCTAAAAATAACACACGTATTAGATCATCGTCATTCTCGAATTTTTGGTGTAAATATACTGCTATTTTGTCACTCTCTTGTGGCGTCATCCGCAACAATTGACCATGGTGTTTAATCTCTGCCAGCTTGAACGCTAAGTTTGTGACAACATCGTTTGATGAATCGTTCGCCAACTGCATTGCCTGATTGTAGGTGAGTTGTCCTCCAGCACCGACCTGACGAATAGAGGAATCATCACTGCGGATATAGCCATCAATAATGGATTCGGGCAATAACCACGCATCTTTATAAAGCTCCTGAATGATCATATCCCAATCTCTTTTCGCCAGAGTCATGACGATATCCAGAGGGAGATTTTCACGTAGCGCAAGATTCAACGGACCGGCACCATCAGGTAGACGACTCATTCGCGTCATTATTTCGACAGCGAGCGGTTCACGGTTGAGCAAACCCAGAACAACAGGCTGGTAACCCAATTGCTGATCGGTCAACTCCAGAATCTCATTGTCAGGCATATATCTCGCCATACTTTCAATCGTTTGTTCATCATTGCTATTAATAAGTTGTTTGCGTAGGTTAACTGAAATTCCTTTAAGCCTTGGGAGAGTTCGCATTATGGCAAGATCAAATGTCGCAATGTCTCGTCCTTCAAATGCAGCAACGTTGCCTTCATCCAGCATTTGCAATTCCTGCACTAATTCAGGAGAAGGCTTAGGGCGAAACAGCGCTTCTTTTTTCATCTGATTACAGACATTCCCTGCCATGCGAATATTGCTTCGCTTAAAAATTTCTTTCAGAGCATCTTCATCATTTATTAGGCCCCAATAATATGCATCAGGATTTATTATCGTTAGCGCTTTTTTGACATTTTCAGTGTCATTTTTGTCTCCCGCTCGGACCATGAATTCACTATTTGTCGAAGACACAACAACAGGTGCAATTATGTCATTGATAAATATCCCGCGCGCATTAATACTCCCCTTAATCGTAGACGGATTATAGTAATATGAGTCGATAAATACCAGTCCACTTGCATTTATCGAACCGGTAATTAACAGTGGTGAATCCGTAACTATATTCGTTGCCGTCACATCACCGAGAATAACCCATGGATTAGAAAGAGAGAAAGTGGAAATATTTCCTTTGACTGTCAAATTGCCAAGAACAATCAATTTTTCATTACTCTCTATATTACCTTCCACCACTAAATTGCCACGATGCACTTTCCAGTCCGGTGCAGATAAACCGACGGGGACAAGATTCACGCTACTATTGATAGCTTGTTCAATTTGCTGTTTATCTTCAGCGGTAGCCGCAGAAAAAAATGGTTCAATATCAACTGCATTTGCAACACATCGAAGTTCCGCCTGTACTGGAAGACTCAGGATAAACAGGGGAAGTAAACCTATCCAGCTGCAAATCCTGGGCTTAAACATATGCACTCCATGCCATTAAAAAAGAAACAAAAGGGAAATGCATCTTTCCCTTTTGTATATTCGTTATTCTCGCGAAATACCATCCAACGTAGACAACACTTCCTCAGAAAGATGCAATTTTTCAGCAGCCATATTCTCCCGTAAATGCGCAACAGAAGACGTCCCTGGGATCAGCAAAATATTCGGTGAACGTTGTAACAGCCACGCCAGCGCCACCTGCATTGGTGTTGCACCCAGGCTCGCAGCAACATCGGAAAGCGTTGAAGATTGCAGCGGCGTAAAGCCCCCGAGCGGAAAGAACGGCACGTAGGCAATGCCGTCACGAGCCAAAGCATCAATCATTGCGTCATCAGCACGATGAGCAATGTTGTATTCGTTCTGCACACAGACGATTTCGGTAATCTTACGCGCCTCTGCAACCTGCGTCGGTGTAACGTTGCTCAGACCAATATGTTTTACCAGGCCTTGTTCTTGCATCTCTGCCAGCACGGTCAGGCTGGCTTCAATCGATCCTTCCGCTGGGCCATGACCATCCCCCATCATAACGCGCAGGTTAACCACATCCAGTACGTCCAGCCCGAGATTACGTAGATTATCGTGCACCGCTTTTTGCAACTCTGCCGGAGAAAATGCGGGCAACCAGGAGGCGTCCTCTCCACGCCGCGCCCCAATTTTAGTAACAATGGTCAGGTCGTCAGAGTAAGGATAAAGCGCTTCGCGGATAATCTGATTGGTGACGTGCGGACCATAAAAGTCGCTGGTATCAATGTGATTGACGCCCAATGCCAGCGCCTCGCGCAGCACAGTTATAGCGACGTGGCGATCTCTTGGGGGGCCAAAAACCCCAGGACCTGCCAGTTGCATCGCGCCATAACCAAGACGGTTAACGGATTTTGTACCGAGAGTAAATGTGTTGCTGCTCATCGCACCCTGCCCTGTAATAAAACGAATTCAGAAAAATCAGTATAGAAACGAAAAGAGTTAAATAATGCGAAGGCGTAAACAAGATTACTGGATGAGTTGCTCTATTGCCCTGAAAGACACCAAAACAAAACGCGTAAAGCCCCGCATTCGGCAATAAAAAAACCGCAACCTGTATCAGCGTTGCGGTTTAGGTATCACATGCTAAAAATTAGAACGTCCAGCATCAGGACGTTACTGTTTCGGTCGCAGATTCTCATCAAATACCAGGCGCTGCCTGCCAGGTTCAACTTCCCGCAATGGCTCGACTTGATGTAACGTCTGCTTACAGCGTGTCACCAGCACCTGGTACTCATGCGTACCCTGCTTTTTCCATGCCAACTCCTGCTCACTGAGTTCACGAATCGCTTTCGCCGGGCTGCCGACAATCAGGTAATTAGCTGGCATTTCTGCTTTGGCTTTCACAAATGCGGATGCGCCAACAATGCTGTTCTCGCCAATCACCGCACCGTCTATCACTACCGCGTTCATTCCCACTAATGCATTGCGGCGGATAATGCAGCCGTGAAGGATAGCGCTATGACCAATATGTCCATCTTCTTCCACGACAGTATCCTGCTCGGGAAAACCGTGCATAACGCAATTATCCTGAATGTTCGCGCCATCTTTCACCACGATACGACCAAAATCGCCACGCAGGCTGGCATTTGGCCCAACGTAAACGCCCTTGCCGAGAATAACATCGCCGATCAATACCGCTGTCGGATGGACAAAACTCTCTTCTGGCACAACCGGAGTCAGACCGTCTATCTGATAAATTGGCATAACGCCTCCTGTTCAATATTCAAGCCGCCAAAACGTTGAAAATACAGGCTTCCCGGCGCAGGCAATTCACCGACCGAGGTTTCACCTTTTTCACTAACGAACGCTAAAGCAGTAGGCGCTACGCGCTGATAAAGTTTGCCGATAAAGGTTTGGTAGTCGCGCAATATATCCGTAACCGTCGTCTCGATTTTTGTGCAGATGCGATTCGCCATGCCGCAGATGATGAAAAACTGGCAGGCATTGGCTTTCATTGGGGATTTTCCGACCAGAGTCATTTTTCAACGGTATTTAAGCAACGCTTTGGGATGACGCCAGGCGAGTATCGACGTAAATTCCGCTAACTAATTAGCGTTGCATGTACAGCAACGCTAATTAGTTAAAACAGATATTTGACTATTCATTTTCAGGGCGAAAGGCAATTTGACAGGAGTTTTTGAATAATCATCTTGTTTCCGGAAAATAGATTAATCGCCTTCTCCTGTAGCGTTATCCCGATAGTGCGGTTTTGCTATTAAAATTTTCGCACCCATTTACCGTTTATCCCTTGTACATATTCCCCCGGTTTGGCCCGAGCTACGAGCTTTTGCCCGGCGAGTTTCGCGATATCATCTACCGACACATTATTTTGCTTTGCCAGTTGTTGGTAACTCGCTTTACGTTCGGCATTAATGTCGGTTACTAATTTCTCTGTTTCAGCATCCGTTTTCAGCGCAACCAGATAACCATAAAATGTTTCACCTACCCGCCCCTGAGTTCTGGCTTCATCCAGAGTCAATGCCATTACATTGCTGCTTACCAAGCCAACAAGAAATGCACAAAGAAGTAATGTTCTTTTCATCATCACCTCAAAAAAGATCGCTACGGCTCTCAAGCAGCTCTTCGACATCTTTGTCTGCCTTGATGATGATCTCATGCTCAATTTTAACGTTCATATTGATAGTGATCGGTTCCTTAGGGGCAGCGACTTCAATGCGAGGCGTACAGCCAACCAGCATAAAAGATGACGTCAACGCAGCCAGTAAAATTTTCATTGTTTTTCCTCACACTCTTTTCCTTGCGGACAGTCATTTCCCGGCAGACGTGCGTTCTGCTCCAACCATGCCTGGAGATTATCGCCAAAGCGTAAACTGCGCCACAGCGTAAAAATATTCTCTTCATGATGGTAATTAAGATTTACCGTACCGCTTTTACCATCAACGCGACTGGTACCTGTAATGTTGGCCTGCATGGTTAATAAACCGAGATTATCTAAATTAATTTTTGTCGATGAACGGCTAATTTCCATATAGCGCAACCAGTTAATTGCTGAACCCGCAGTCATATTGTCTTTCACCACCGCATCTGCGGTGTCTTTATCCAGCCGCAAGGTCATTGGCCCGCTATTTGCCAGCCAACCATCTTTCACTATCCATTTTTCGTTGTTTAGCCATAACGGCAATGCACCACTAAATGCCCCGGACATGGCGAATTGTTTCGGATTGACGGCGCTAACCAGTTCGCTGGAGGAAAGATTATTCAGCCGCAACAGCGCCGGGTCATGTTGCGGCATACGTAATTGTTTCATCAGCACGTTACCGCCTAACACATCAACGCTAACATCAGTCAACAGCAATGGTTCTTCTTCAGTCCACGGATAACGCCCTTGCAAATCAGCCGTAATATTTTTCGCTGTCACCAGATTAATCACTTCGGCAATTCGCAACGTAACGGGGCCGCGAGTCCCCAGATGCCAGGCTCCATCGGCAAAACGGAAAGGCAGGACAAAATCGACACCGTTAACCTGATTATCTGGCATCCAGGCACTACCGCCTTTCAACACACCGTGCCCTCCCGCGCGGAATCCTTGTTCAGGCGCAGCAGAAAATGCGACCTGGGCATATAGTTCGCCATCGCGTAAGTTCATCTTCCAGTCGGGTGGCACCAGCGGCTGGAATACGGTCAGTGATTGTTTAGGCCACCAGGCATTACCGCGCAGACGAATACCGTCCCAGCGACCATTTACCCGAACCGGGCCAATCTCACCAGAATGTAAATCGCCTTTAAAGAGGAAATACGTCGGATCGCGTCCATCGACGCTAAATTTTAAGGTTGATGGCGGTAACACACTGCCGCCAGTGAACAGCGTTTGCCCGGCGTCCAGTGACAGCGCGCCGCTAAAGGAGGGATGCTGTGCGTCACGTACCCAGACGACGGGCTTGTCGAGAATTAGTCGCGGCTTTTCAACCGTCATCGTACCGTATTGTAACTGGTCGAAACCGGTGGAGAGATCGGTCAGCGTAATCGAGCTGTCATGCCACTCACCCTTTCCTGCGACATCCCAGGTGGCATTCATCGGTGTAAAACTGCCTTTTCCCCAGTAGCGCCACTGCCAGCGGCCAGCGTCAGGGAGAAAATCATTCGCCAGTCCATCCATATGCAGCACGAAATCGCCCAGTTCATTTTCATGCGCCTGCAAAATGGCCTGCAAACGTCCGTCAACACCACGTTGGGTGACTTTTACACCCGCTAAAGGCCAGCGGATTTCATCGATGTCCAGCGAATCGATGACTCTTCCCTTCGAACGTAATAACGCGCCTGGCTCAAAGGCCAGCGTTGGGTCAGTCAGACTTCCGCTTAGCTGCGCAGGTAAGCGGGCGTATAAAATGAGATCCGCCTGTTTCGCTTCACCGGTCAGTTGCATAGGCAGCTGGCTGTTATCCATGCTTAATTTTCCTGGGCCAAAATTAAGCACCGCGTTGCCTTTACCCGCTTGCCCCTGGGTCAGCACACTCAGTCGTCCGCTGACCAGAGCGTTCTCGAGCCCTGCCTGCCAGTTGTCGACTTTGACACCCAGTCGGCCACTCAAAGGAAAACCTGCATACGGCCAACTCCAGCGACCATCGCTTACGGTCAATTGTTGACGAGTAATTTGCCACGGCAGATCGAGCAACGGATCGCCGTTATCCCGTGCCACCACAATCAATTGCCCGCTATTTTCCTGCCAGTCCAGCTCTGCATCCACCAGTGAAGGCTCCTGCGGCAAGTTTAACGTCGCAGTAGCATGACCACTTACCGGAAGTCCATCCGGCACTAGCGGCATAGTAAATTCCCCCACCAGTTTAACCGGCGGCTGATTTTCAAACGCGACGACATCCAGTTCGCTGACTGTAAGTTGCTGCCCTTTCAGCTGGCCTTGAAATTTAACTTTTTCGCCCTGATAACGCAGTTGCTGGATATCAGAGGTTAATGCGAGAGAGAGTTTTCCCTGCCATTCCTGCCAGGGAGAAAAAATCAGTTTATCGATATTGATCCAGGTGTTAGGCAGCATGGACTGCCACTGCGCGAGGGTTTTTGGAGCAGCTGGCGATTGCTCCGTCTGCGGCAATTTCGCCAGACAAGCAGAATCAAGTTCTACCGTGCCGACGTTCAATAACCAGCGGCTGGGATGTGAAAGGCTGGCGTTGGTGATATGCGCAAGCTGACAATCTCCCACCAGATAACGGAGATCGGGAATGATTAAACCTTTACGCGTAATGCGTGGGCTTTCATCTAATGCAATACGTGTCCCGAGCGGTAGCCAGATGCCCGCCAGCGTGGGAACCCACAGCCCGAGCGTCATCAGCAGCGTCAACGGCACAAGAATAATCAGTAATAACAGCGCGAGAACGGCTTTATATTTACCCAGCATGGGTAGTTAATATCCTGATTTAGCGAAAAATTAAGCATTCAATACGGGTATTGTGGCATGTTTAACCGTTCAGTTGAAGGTTGCGCCTACACTAAGCATAGTTGTTGATGAATTTTTCAATATCGCCATAGCTTTCAATTATATTTGAAATTTTGTAAAATGTTTTTAGTAGCTTAAATGTGATTCAACATCACTGGAGAAAGTCTTATGAAACTCGCCGTTTATAGCACAAAACAGTACGACAAGAAGTACCTGCAACAGGTGAACGAGTCCTTTGGCTTTGAGCTGGAATTTTTTGACTTTCTGCTGACGGAAAAAACCGCTAAAACTGCCAATGGCTGCGAAGCGGTATGTATTTTCGTAAACGATGACGGCAGCCGCCCGGTGCTGGAAGAGCTGAAAAAGCACGGCGTTAAATATATCGCCCTGCGCTGTGCCGGTTTCAATAACGTCGACCTTGACGCGGCAAAAGAACTGGGGCTGAAAGTAGTCCGTGTTCCAGCCTATGATCCAGAAGCCGTTGCTGAACATGCCATCGGTATGATGATGACGCTGAACCGCCGTATTCACCGCGCGTATCAGCGTACCCGTGACGCCAACTTCTCTCTGGAAGGTCTGACCGGCTTTACTATGTATGGCAAAACGGCAGGCGTTATCGGTACCGGCAAAATCGGTGTGGCGATGCTGCGCATTCTGAAAGGTTTTGGTATGCGTCTGCTGGCGTTCGATCCGTATCCAAGTGCGGCGGCGCTGGAACTCGGTGTGGAGTATGTCGATCTGCCAACCCTGTTCTCTGAATCAGACGTTATCTCTCTGCACTGCCCGCTGACACCGGAAAACTACCATCTGTTGAACGAAGCCGCCTTCGATCAGATGAAAAATGGCGTGATGATCGTCAATACCAGTCGCGGTGCATTGATTGATTCTCAGGCGGCAATTGAAGCGCTGAAAAATCAGAAAATTGGTTCGTTGGGTATGGACGTGTATGAAAACGAACGCGATCTGTTCTTTGAAGATAAATCCAACGACGTAATCCAGGATGACGTATTCCGTCGTCTGTCTGCCTGCCACAACGTGCTGTTTACCGGGCACCAGGCATTCCTGACAGCAGAAGCGCTGACCAGTATTTCTCAGACTACGCTGCAAAACTTAAGCAATCTGGAAAAAGGCGAAACCTGCCCGAACGAACTGGTTTAATCTTGCCGCTCCCCTGCATTCCAGGGGAGCTTATTCAGATAATCCCCAAAGACCTTTCATCCTCTATTCTTAAAATAGCCCTGAGTCAGAAACTGTAATTGAGAACCACAATGAAGAAAGTAGCCGCGTTTGTTGCGCTAAGCCTGCTGATGGCGGGATGTGTAAGTAATGACAAAATTGCTGTAACCCCAGAACAGCTACAGCATCATCGCTTTGTGCTGGAAAGCGTAAACGGTAAGCCCGTGACCAGCGATAAAAATCCGCCAGAAATCAGCTTTGGTGAAAAAATGATGATTTCCGGCAGCATGTGTAACCGCTTTAGCGGTGAAGGCAAACTGTCTAATGGTGAACTGACAGCCAAAGGGCTGGCAATGACCCGTATGATGTGCGCTAACCCGCAGCTTAATGAACTCGATAACACCATTAGCGAAATGCTGAAAGAAGGTGCACAAGTGGATCTGACCGCGAACCAGTTAACGCTGGCGACCGCGAAACAGACATTAACTTATAAGCTGGCGGATTTAATGAATTAATAGCTGCCACAGCTCCCGGCGGCAAGTGACTGTTCGCTACAGCGTTTGCCGTTGGGTAATGCACACATCCCAATCGCCGTACCATCCAGTTGGCGGGCAACAGAAAGCGAACCGCCGATCATTGCACAATTTGCTTCTCCACTACTGGACATCGACGCTTTTAAACCTGGCGCTACGTGCGCCGCAGTCGCCTGCTGAACAGGTTCACTACTACACGCCGACAACAATAAAGCGGCACACCCTACCCAAAACGCTGCTCGCATCTTTTCTTCCTCTGATCTTCAAGCCAAACGACACCGCCATAAATAATAGGCAGCACAGAGGGCGACGTCGAGAGCTGTCCTGCGCGTTGCCCCGCATTTTTACTTTTTTATGGCTATTTTTTTGCCCTCTGTTTGATCAAAACATTCATTACACTGATATGGGGGACACAAAAGCGAAAATGCAGCAGAAAGCCATTTGCTAAAATTGAAATATAACTACTGGGCGCGCAGCAATTTCGTGCGCCCCTCATTTGCGCAATGTAAGGGTGTCATATGATCACAATTGACGGTAATGGCGCGGTAGCTTCGGTGGCGTTTCGCACCAGTGAAGTTATCGCCATCTACCCTATTACCCCCAGTTCCACGATGGCAGAACAGGCTGATGCCTGGGCCGGAAACGGCTTGAAAAACGTCTGGGGAGACACACCACGCGTGGTTGAAATGCAGTCGGAAGCAGGTGCTATCGCTACCGTGCATGGTGCTTTGCAAACTGGCGCCCTCTCAACATCATTTACGTCATCGCAGGGTTTGCTGCTGATGATCCCGACGCTGTACAAACTGGCAGGCGAACTGACGCCATTTGTCCTGCATGTAGCGGCACGTACCGTTGCCACACATGCACTCTCTATTTTTGGCGATCATTCCGACGTTATGGCGGTGCGCCAGACGGGTTGCGCGATGTTGTGTGCGGCTAACGTCCAGGAAGCGCAAGACTTTGCTCTCATTTCGCACATCGCAACGCTGAAGAGCCGCGTGCCATTTATTCATTTCTTTGATGGTTTCCGCACGTCCCACGAAATCAATAAAATTGTCCCGCTGGCCGATGACACTATTCTTGATCTCATGCCGCAGGCCGAAATTGATGCTCATCGCGCCCGGGCGCTCAACCCGGAACATCCGGTGATCCGCGGTACGTCCGCCAATCCTGACACTTATTTCCAATCTCGCGAAGCCACCAACCCCTGGTACAACGCGGTCTATGACCATGTTGAACAGGCGATGAATGATTTCGCTGCCGCGACAGGTCGTCAGTATCAGCCGTTTGAGTATTATGGGCATCCGCAAGCGGAACGGGTGATTATCCTGATGGGCTCAGCCATTGGCACCTGTGAAGAAGTGGTTGATGAATTGCTAACCCGTGGCGAAAAAGTCGGCGTGCTGAAAGTTCGCCTGTACCGTCCCTTCTCCGCCAAACACTTGCTACAAGCTCTGCCGGGATCCGTATGCAGCGTGGCGGTACTGGACAGAACCAAAGAACCCGGTGCCCAGGCAGAACCGCTCTATCTGGATGTGATGACCGCACTGGCAGAAGCCTTTAATAATGGCGAGCGCGAAACCCTGCCCCGTGTCATTGGTGGGCGCTATGGTCTTTCATCCAAAGAATTTGGCCCGGACTGTGTACTGGCGGTATTTGCCGAGCTCAACGCGGCTAAACCGAAAGCGCGCTTTACGGTTGGTATTTACGATGATGTGACCAATCTGTCACTGCCGTTGCCGGAAAACACCCTGCCAAACTCGGCGAAACTTGAAGCCTTGTTTTATGGCCTTGGTAGTGATGGCAGCGTTTCCGCGACCAAAAACAATATCAAGATTATCGGTAATTCCACGCCGTGGTACGCACAGGGCTATTTTGTTTACGACTCCAAAAAGGCGGGCGGCCTGACGGTTTCTCACCTTCGCGTGAGCGAGCAGCCGATTCGTTCCGCTTATCTGATTTCCCAGGCTGATTTTGTTGGCTGCCACCAGTTGCAGTTTATCGATAAATATCAGATGGCTGAACGTTTAAAACCTGGCGGCATTTTCCTGCTCAACACGCCGTACAGCGCAGATGAAGTATGGTCGCGCTTGCCGCAGGAAGTTCAGGCCGTGTTAAACCAGAAAAAAGCGCGCTTCTATGTGATTAACGCGGCGAAAATCGCCCGCGAATGTGGCCTGGCGGCCCGTATTAATACCGTCATGCAGATGGCTTTTTTCCATCTTACGCAAATTCTGCCTGGCGATAGCGCCCTCGCAGAATTGCAGGGTGCGATTGCCAAAAGTTACAGTAGCAAAGGTCAGGATCTGGTGGAACGCAACTGGCAGGCTCTGGCGCTGGCACGTGAATCCGTAGAAGAAGTTCCGCTGCAACCAGTAAATCCGCACAGCGCCAATCGACCGCCAGTGGTTTCCGATGCCGCCCCTGATTTCGTGAAAACCGTAACCGCGGCGATGCTCGCCGGGCTTGGTGATGCCCTCCCCGTTTCGGCGCTGCCGCCAGACGGCACCTGGCCGATGGGCACCACGCGCTGGGAAAAACGCAATATCGCCGAAGAGATCCCCATCTGGAAAGAGGAACTCTGTACCCAATGTAACCACTGCGTCGCTGCTTGCCCACACTCAGCTATTCGCGCAAAAGTGGTACCGCCTGAAGCGATGGAAAACGCCCCTGCCAGCCTGCATTCGCTGGATGTGAAATCGCGTGATATGCGCGGGCAGAAATATGTCTTGCAGGTGGCTCCGGAAGATTGCACCGGTTGTAACCTGTGCGTCGAAGTTTGCCCGGCGAAAGACCGTCAGAATCCAGAGATTAAAGCCATCAATATGATGTCGCGGCTGGAACATGTCGAAGAAGAGAAAATCAATTACGATTTCTTCCTCAACCTGCCAGAAATCGACCGTAGCAAACTGGAACGTATTGATATTCGTACATCGCAACTGATTACACCGCTGTTTGAATATTCAGGTGCTTGCTCTGGTTGTGGCGAGACGCCGTATATTAAATTGCTGACTCAGCTCTATGGCGACCGGATGTTGATCGCTAACGCTACGGGTTGTTCTTCAATTTATGGCGGTAACCTGCCCTCTACACCGTATACTACCGATGCCAACGGTCGTGGACCGGCATGGGCGAACTCGCTGTTTGAAGATAACGCCGAATTTGGCCTTGGTTTCCGCCTGACGGTCGATCAACACCGTGTCCGCGTGCTGCGTCTGCTGGATCAATTTGCCGATAAAATTCCGACGGAATTACTGAATGCGTTGAAATCAGACGCCACGCCAGAGGTTCGTCGTGAACAGGTTGCAGCTTTACGCCAGCAACTCAACGATGTTGCCGAAGCACATGAACTGCTACGTGACGCAGATGCACTGGTGGAAAAATCAATCTGGCTGATTGGTGGCGATGGCTGGGCTTACGATATCGGCTTTGGCGGTCTGGATCATGTATTGAGTTTGACGGAAAACGTCAACATTCTGGTGCTGGATACGCAATGCTATTCCAACACCGGTGGTCAGGCATCGAAAGCGACACCGCTGGGTGCAGTAACTAAGTTTGGCGAGCATGGCAAACGTAAAGCGCGTAAAGATCTTGGCGTCAGTATGATGATGTACGGTCATGTTTATGTGGCGCAGATTTCTCTCGGCGCGCAGCTGAACCAGACGGTGAAAGCGATTCAGGAAGCGGAAGCGTATCCGGGACCATCGCTGATCATTGCTTATAGCCCGTGTGAAGAGCATGGTTACGATCTGGCTCTCAGCCACGACCAGATGCGCCAACTCACTGCTACCGGCTTCTGGCCGCTATATCGCTTTGATCCGCGTCGTGCCGATGAAGGCAAACTGCCGCTGGCGCTGGATTCACGCCCGCCGTCAGAAGCACTGGAAGAAACGTTACTTCATGAGCAACGTTTCCGTCGTCTGAATTCGCAGCAGCCAGAAGTGGCAGAACAGTTATGGAAAGATGCTGCAGCTGATTTGCAAAAACGCTATGACTTCCTGGCACAAATGGCCGGAAAAGCGGAAAAAAGCAACACCGATTAAATGCTCTGGATAAGGATTATCCAATTCTAAAAAAAAGCCCGGACGACTGTTCGGGCTTGTCTTTTTATATGTTGGAAAATCAGTGGCAATGCAATGGCCCAACAGAAAATAAAATCTGTGACAATAAAGGCATATAACCCGCGAAGAATAACGCATCACTATTTAAATGTATAATTTTTATTTTGTATATGTCGCCAACAATATATTCACCAAACTTATCATCATTTCCGTAGAATTATTTGATTAAGGTTTTACTTAAGGCGTAACAAATGATATTTATCGGCTAACGGAACTTCTCCTTTAGGATGTTTTCACTCCCCAAAATGGGGATGAAAAGGCAAATAAAATAACTAAAGGATTTATTCAATGAAAAGCAAAGTACTGGCACTTTTAATTCCTGCCCTGCTCGCCGCAGGTGCTGCACATGCAGCCGAAGTTTATAATAAAGACGGCAACAAATTAGATCTGTATGGCAAAGTTGATGGCCTGCATTATTTTTCTGATAATTCAGCGAAAGATGGCGACCAGAGCTATGCGCGTCTGGGTTTTAAAGGCGAAACCCAAATTAACGATCAACTCACTGGCTACGGTCAATGGGAATACAATATTCAGGCAAACAACACTGAATCTTCAACAAACCAGTCATGGACCCGTCTGGCATTTGCCGGACTGAAATTTGCAGATTACGGTTCTTTCGATTACGGACGTAATTATGGCGTAATGTACGACATCGAAGGCTGGACCGATATGCTGCCTGAATTTGGCGGTGACTCTTATACCAATGCAGACAACTTTATGACTGGTCGTGCCAACGGCGTCGCGACTTATCGTAATACTGATTTCTTCGGTCTGGTAAATGGTCTGAACTTCGCAGTGCAGTATCAAGGTAACAACGAAGGTGCCAGTAATGGTCAGGAAGGCACCAACAACGGACGTGATGTTCGCCATGAAAACGGTGACGGCTGGGGTCTTTCCACAACATATGATTTAGGCATGGGCTTTAGCGCTGGTGCGGCATACACCTCATCTGACCGCACCAATGACCAGGTTAACCATACTGCGGCAGGTGGTGATAAAGCAGACGCGTGGACTGCTGGGCTAAAATACGATGCTAACAATATTTACCTGGCAACCATGTATTCAGAAACGCGTAACATGACCCCGTTTGGCGACAGCGATTATGCAGTTGCGAACAAAACCCAGAACTTTGAAGTTACTGCACAGTACCAGTTTGATTTTGGTCTGCGTCCGGCAGTCTCTTTCCTGATGTCTAAAGGCCGTGACCTTCACGCTGCCGGTGGTGCAGACAACCCGGCAGGTGTTGATGATAAAGATCTGGTTAAATACGCCGATGTTGGCGCGACTTACTATTTCAACAAAAATATGTCCACCTACGTTGACTATAAAATCAACCTGTTGGATGAAGATGACAGCTTCTACGCTGCCAACGGCATCTCTACCGATGATATTGTCGCTTTAGGTCTGGTTTATCAGTTCTAAATCCTCCTGCCCGCTGTTATGGCGGGCTTTTTCTGCTTATTCTTCCTCCTTTGATCTAAATTAAAAATGTGAACTCCGTCATTACACAAAAAGTGTCATCTGGCGTTACACTTTATGCGGATACTAAAACAGGAGGTTTTATGAACAGAACGATTCTTGTCCCTATCGATATTTCCGATTCAGAATTAACTCAACGCGTGATTAGCCACGTTGAGGCAGAGGCAAAGATTGATGATGCAGAGGTTCATTTCCTGACGGTAATACCTTCACTGCCCTACTATGCTTCTCTGGGTTTAGCGTATTCCGCAGAATTACCGGCAATGGATGACCTGAAAGCGGAAGCCAAATCGCAACTGGAAGAGATCATTAAAAAATTTAAACTGCCAACCGACAGAGTGCATGTCCATGTTGAGGAAGGCTCGCCCAAAGACCGCATTCTGGAATTGGCGAAGAAGATCCCCGCTCATATGATCATCATTGCTTCCCATCGACCGGATATCACCACTTATCTGCTCGGTTCTAACGCCGCAGCTGTCGTGCGTCACGCAGAGTGCTCCGTGCTGGTTGTGCGCTGACACTAACGCCCGCACATTGCTGCGGGCTTTTTGATTCATTTCGCAAATGTGCTGACATTTTCCCCTCTAATCCGTACCATACACGCCACAGTTTTTATATCAGATTTCTTATGCTGGGCGTTCCGGCATGACGCATACTCTTCTGATGCCATATAACGAATTGAGTCGCTTTTAAATGTCGCAAAATCAAGAAATTAGTAAGAAAGAACAATACAACCTGAACAAATTACAAAAACGTCTGCGTCGTAATGTGGGCGAAGCCATTGCTGACTTCAATATGATTGAAGAAGGCGATCGCATCATGGTTTGCCTCTCAGGGGGTAAAGACAGCTATACCATGCTGGAGATTCTGCGCAATTTGCAGCAAAGCGCGCCAATCAATTTTTCGCTGGTGGCTGTCAACCTCGATCAAAAACAACCGGGCTTCCCGGAACACGTTCTGCCCGAGTATCTTGAAAAGCTGGGCGTTGAGTACAAGATTGTGGAAGAGAACACTTACGGTATCGTGAAAGAGAAGATTCCGGAGGGCAAAACCACTTGCTCACTGTGTTCTCGTCTTCGTCGCGGTATCCTTTATCGCACCGCAACGGAACTGGGAGCGACGAAGATCGCGCTTGGTCACCATCGTGACGATATCCTGCAAACGCTGTTCTTAAATATGTTCTACGGCGGCAAGATGAAAGGTATGCCTCCGAAACTGATGAGCGATGATGGCAAACATATCGTGATTCGTCCGCTGGCCTACTGCCGCGAGAAAGATATTCAGCGCTTTGCCGATGCAAAAGCGTTCCCGATTATTCCGTGCAACCTGTGCGGTTCACAGCCTAACCTGCAACGTCAGGTGATTGCTGACATGTTGCGTGACTGGGATAAACGTTATCCGGGGCGTATCGAGACGATGTTCAGCGCGATGCAGAATGTGGTGCCATCGCATCTGTGCGATACCAACCTGTTCGATTTCAAAGGCATTACCCACGGTTCTGAAGTGGTTAACGGGGGTGATCTGGCGTTTGATCGCGAAGAGATCCCTCTACAACCGGCGGGCTGGCAGCCTGAAGAAGATGAAAATCAGTTGGATGAGTTACGACTGAATGTGGTTGAAGTGAAATAACCCGGATAGCGCCCGATGCGCAAGCTTATCGGGCTACTCTTATGGAGGCCGGAGAAGACGCGGCCAGCGTCGCATCCGGCAATCCCGAAGAAGATATTGACTCTTGCACCCTGCGATTCAACATTTCATTATTTTAATAACCGCACCCGGCACGTTTTTCCTTTAATCTTCCCGCCCTGTAACTGTTTCCATGCTTTATGAGCAACAGCCTGACGCACCGCGACATAGACATGCGCCGGATGCACGGCGATTTTGCCAATATCTGCGCCATCAAGCCCGATGTCTCCTGTCAGCGCACCTAATACATCACCCGGGCGCATTTTGGCTTTTTTCCCGCCATCGATACATAACGTTGCCATTTCTGCTTCCAGCGGCACAATGGAACTATTAACTGGCGGCGTTTGCCAGTTAAGTTTTATCTGCAACATGTCAGAAATGATATTGGCCCGCTGTGCTTCTTCCGGGGCACAGAAACTGATCGCCAGACCGCTATTTCCTGCACGAGCTGTACGGCCGATGCGATGTACATGAACTTCAGGGTCCCACGCCAGTTCAAAGTTCACCACCAGCTCAAGCGATTTAATATCCAGACCACGCGCAGCAACATCAGTCGCAACCAGTACACGGGCGCTACCGTTAGCAAAACGTACCAGGGTCTGATCGCGATCACGTTGCTCCAGATCGCCGTGTAACGACAATGCACTTTGCCCTACTTCATTCAGCGCGTCGCAGACAGCCTGGCAATCTTTTTTGGTATTGCAAAACACCACGCAAGAGGATGGCTGATGCAAGCTTAATAACCGTTGCAACAACGGAATTTTGCCTTTGCTGGATGTCTCATAAAATTGTTGTTCAATAGGTGGCAGAGCATCTGTTGAGTCAATTTCAATCGCTAAAGGATCGCGTTGCACTCGTCCGCTGATTGCGGTGATGGCTTCCGGCCAGGTTGCCGAAAACAAAAGCGTCTGTCGAGATGCAGGCGCAAAACGGATGACATCATCAATGGCATCGCTAAATCCCATATCCAGCATGCGGTCGGCCTCATCCATCACCAAAGTATTCAGCGCATCCAGTGATACCGTGCCTTTTTGCAAGTGATCCAGCAAACGACCCGGCGTTGCCACGATAATATGCGGCGCATGTTGCAACGAATCACGCTGCATACCGAACGGTTGACCACCGCACAACGTCAAAATTTTGGTATTTGGCAGAAAACGCGCCAGCCGACGCAATTCACCTGCCACCTGATCCGCCAGTTCACGCGTAGGACACAGCACTAAAGCCTGGGTTTGAAATAGCGACGCATCAATTTGATGTAACAAGCCGAGGCCAAAAGCCGCCGTTTTGCCGCTGCCGGTTTTCGCCTGCACGCGAACATCTTTTCCGGCAAGGATCGCCGGAAGCGCGGCGGCCTGCACCGGCGTCATGGTTAAATAACCCAACTCATTAAGGTTTGTGAGTTGGGCGGGAGGCAAAACATTCAGGGTAGAAAAAGCGGTCACAATCTATTCTCGTGGTCATCGACGCAAAGTTAGCAGGCGCGTATCCTCGCAGATCTACGCTCACGATGCGACAATTTAATCGGTTCTTCATCGGGTGGTGGGTCAGGCATGGGTTGCGGGCGAGGGATCGGATCGGGCACTGGAACAGGATCGCCAGGAATCGGTTCAGGGACAGGAATTTGCAAATAAATAAGTGTCGTCATATTTCCCTCCGGTCATTGGGTGGACTCTTAAAGGGTAGACGCTGATAAATAACAGGCAAAAAAAAGCCGACTCATCAAAGTCGGCGTCGTACGAATCAATTGTGCTATGCAGTAATTCAAAAAAGGAAGTAAGACAATATGGAGCGCAACGCCCATCGCTTGACGTTGCATTCACCTGCAAGAGAGATATTGCCCTGAATGGGTAGAGAGTTTATTGACTTCGCTCAAACTTTGCGGCGTTTTTGTATACAGACAGCCGGGAAAATTGCTTTTGTTACAACCATTTACTACGATGCAACCATAAAGCAACACCACCAATAAGAACAACTAACAGAATACAAAAAATTGAAAATCCGAATTGCCATCCACCGCCAGGGATCCCACCAAGGTTGACGCCAAATAACCCTGTCAGAAACGTACTGGGTAAAAAGACCATTGCCATCAACGACATTGTATAAGTACGACGCGCTAAATTTTCCTGCATCACCTGAGCGATTTCATCCGCCATCACGCCAGTCCGTGCTATACAGGCGTCGATTTCGTCAAGGCCGCGCCCAAGGCGATCGGCAATATCCTGCATCCGACGGCGTTGGTCATCGCTCATCCACGGCAAACGTTCACTGGCAAGACGAGCATAAACATCACGTTGCGGTGCCATATAGCGACGCATCACAATTAATTGTTTGCGCAGCAGAGCCAGGAATCCACGCGGTGGAATTTGCTGATCAAGGAGATTATCTTCAAGGTCGATAATTTTATCGTGCAGCTGCTCGATAAATTCGCTGGAATGATCGGTCAACGCATCGCACACATCCACCAGCCATCCCCCGCAATCGGTCGGACCCGTGCCCTCTTCCAGATCGCTTACCACATCGTCCAGCGCCAGCACTTTGCGTTGTCGGGTCGAAACAATTAACCGCCCGTCCATATATACACGCATGGCGACCAGTTGATCGGGGCGTTCATCGGTGCTGCCGTTTATACAGCGCAATGTAATCAGCGTGCCTTCACCGAGACGGCTGACTCGGGGCCGTGTGCTCTCGCCCGCCAGCGCATCACGTACGTTATTGGGAAGCAGCGGTGTTGTCGCCAGCCATTGGGCGCTATCATGGTGTACATAATTAAGGTGGAGCCAGCAGGGATGCGCTTCATCAATCACATCTGTATTTTCCAGCGGTTTAACGCCGCCTCTACCATCCAGCATCCATGCAAATACTGCATCCGGGACATTAACGTCCGATCCCTTAATCGCTTCCACAGTGCCTCCATCATCAACGCATTATTTTGTAGTCTAGCCTTCTGGCCCTGTTACGCAACATCTCATCACCCCATTACCCTGAAATGATTAATAAAATTCTGTCTAAATTGAATACAAAAAGCAAAATGCTTTTCCATATACAAACCGTGTGAAGTGTTAAATAGCGTCTATCATTATCAGAATTATCTGATCACATGACGTGGCTTTTTTGCGATCGGATAGCAACAAAAATTGATAAAAATAACGGGATCTCAATGATTACGCACAACTTCAATACCCTGGACTTACTCACCAGTCCTGTCTGGATCGTTTCGCCCTTTGAGGAACAGTTAATTTATGCCAACAGCGCGGCGCGACTGTTGATGCAAGACCTCACGTTTAGTCAGCTACGAACCGGTCCCTATTCCGTCTCCTCACAAAAAGAACTGCCGAAATACCTCTCCGATCTGCAAAACCAACACGATATTATCGAAATCCTCACCGTTCAACGTAAAGAAGAGGAAACAGCATTAAGCTGTCGGCTTGTTTTGCGAGAGCTGACAGAAGCAGAACCGGTGATTATTTTCGAAGGTATCGAAGCGCCGGCAACGCTGGGTTTAAAAGCCAGTCGCTCGGCAAATTATCAGCGCAAAAAACAAGGTTTTTATGCGCGCTTTTTTCTGACTAACTCTGCACCAATGTTGTTGATTGACCCCTCACGAGATGGCCAAATCGTCGATGCTAACCTCGCCGCGCTCAATTTCTATGGCTATAACCATGAAACGATGTGCCAGAAACATACCTGGGAAATTAATATGCTCGGGCGTCGCGTCATGCCTATCATGCATGAAATCTCGCATTTACCCGGTGGTCATAAGCCTTTGAATTTTGTTCATAAACTGGCGGATGGTTCGACTCGTCATGTGCAGACCTATGCCGGTCCGATTGAAATTTATGGCGACAAGCTCATGTTATGTATTGTGCATGATATTACTGAGCAAAAACGGCTGGAGGAGCAGCTGGAACATGCTGCCCACCATGACGCGATGACCGGATTACTGAATCGGCGACAGTTTTATCACATTACCGAGCCAGGCCAAATGCAGCACCTCGCCATCGCTCAGGATTACAGCTTATTGCTCATCGACACCGATCGTTTTAAACACATTAACGATCTCTATGGGCATTCTAAAGGTGATGAGGTGTTATGCGCCCTCGCCCGCACCCTCGAAAGTTGCGCTCGCAAAGGCGATTTGGTGTTTCGTTGGGGAGGCGAAGAGTTTGTCTTATTGCTACCAAGAACCCCACTGGATACCGCGCTTTCGCTGGCTGAAACTATCCGCGTAAGCGTGGCAAAAGTGAGTATTTCGGGCTTACCACGCTTTACCGTCAGCATTGGTGTGGCGCATCACGAAGGAAATGAAAGCATCGATGAGCTGTTTAAACGCGTTGATGATGCTTTGTATCGGGCGAAAAATGATGGACGCAACCGCGTGCTGGCGGCATAAGCCGCGGATGCGTCTCGAGATCAACGACTGCGCTTAGCGTGGCGCTCCCAGTTTTCTTGCTTTGCCTGTGCCGTTTTACGTAGTGCGACGTAACACGCCCCGCTGCCGCCATGATGCGGTAGCGCGGTACAATATGCCTGGACATCATCAAATTCGGTCAACCAGCGCGCCACATAGCTGCGGACAATATTGGCATGCGATTTATCTTCCCGCCCTTTGCCATGAATAATCAGCACATTACGCAAACCATCCGCCAGGGCTTGTTGAATGAAACTGAACACCATTTTGCGGCACTCTTCCACCGGCTGGCGCAAAAGATTCAGGCTCGCCTGTTGCGGATATTTACCACTGCGCAGCTTATCCAGCACCCCATGTTGCAACCCTTCCCGCCGAAACTCCAGCGGCTGAGTTAGCGGGATGATGTCGAGAAATCCAGTGGTGAGGAAATTATCAAGTTGCAGCGTGTCGATACGCTGCGGCGCACGTTGGTTACGCATTGGATGCCAGTGGACATCTGTAGCACGTTTCAGCGGCTGGACATCTTCCATGGCGTCAAGAAACAGCGATTTGTCGTCAAGGTTCATGTTACATCCTCCCGCAATTAAGAGCGCGATATGATAACCAGACCGGGCTGGTCCAACAACGTATTACCCAAATTTCCAGTAATAAGTTCCAAATGTTGCCGATATTTTAAGCAAAATGCTTATGCATGATTATTCATTCACTATATTAATAATGTAACTTATATTTTCGTGAAATCTGTCACTGAAGAAAATTGGCAACTAAAGGTTAAAACCGTTATAACACAGTCACCGGCGCAGAGGAGACCATGCCGGATTTAAGACGCGGATGCACTGCTGTGTGTACTGTAGAGTCTGGCGGATGTCGACAGACTCTATTTTTTTATGCAGTTTTAACTTTGCAGATAGCCGCATTCTCGCCGAAATTGCGTGATTAATGACGCGGTCAGTGGTGTCTGGCGACTATCACGCCGCTGAATCAAATAATAGGTCGCTTTCGGTAAAATTTCGCTAACCGGCAACATCACCAGCCCCTGTCCGTGCAAGGGATCGCAGCCCATTTCTTCAGGTAGTATGCTGAGAAAATCGCTTTTTGCCACCAGACTGATACAGGCTGAGAACGTCTCGCAGACTACGCCGACCTGTGGCGTTTGCGCCTGATCGTCAAGCAATTCACTCAACTGTTTGTAGTAGCTGCCGTGTGGCGTCGGCATTGTCCAGCTGTAGTCCAGTAACTGTTTGATCGAACGGGCACCAATGGCGGGATGTCCCGGGCGGCAAAAGATCGCGAATTGCTTTTCCAGTAATTTCTCAAAAGTAAATTCGTGGTCGTAGGGTCCCTGATAATAGGTATTGATGGTGAAATCCAGTTCTCCCTGGCGCAATTCATTAATCATCGACACCAGTTGCCCTTCCATAATGCGTACTTTTACCTGCGGATGCTGCTGATGAAAACGAGATATGACAGCTGGCATCAGACTGCGGGAAATACTGGCCCCCATGCCGATATTAATTTGCCCTGCCAGTTGCCCTTGTCGTTGGCGAATATCCTCTTGCGCTGCGCGCAGCTCTTCAAGAATAAGACTGGCGTGCTGATAAAAACTTTCACCGGCATCAGTTAACGTCACGCCTTTACTACGGCGAAAAAAGAGTTGTGCCGCCAACCCTTCTTCCAGCTCCTGAATAGATTTACTCAGTGCCGGTTGCGACATATTCAACATTCGGCTCGCTCCGCGAATGCTGCCCTGACGAGCCACTTCAACAAAAGCCCGAATTTGATGAATTTTTACCTGAAAAGCCATGACGCCACCGATAACCGTTATTTATCAGACCAAAGAAACTGGCATCTACTTTAATGCAGATGATTGTGTCAGGGTAATTTATGAACGGTTAAAACTGTGAAAAATCAGTTAGTGATAAGTAAAAACTATCGCTACGTGAACCGGGTCACACTTTTTACTGATGACGGGAAAGGTTATGGAGTCTTTGAATCAATTTGTTAATTCGCTTGCCCCAAAATTATCGCACTGGCGACGTGATTTTCATCACTATGCAGAGTCTGGCTGGGTGGAATTCCGCACTGCCACCGTTGTTGCGGAAGAATTGCACCAGCTCGGTTATTCACTGGCGCTGGGCCGCGAAGTCGTTAATGAAAGTAGCCGGATGGGATTACCTGATGAATTCACTCTACAACGCGAATTCGAGCGCGCTCGTCAACAGGGGGCGCTAGAACAATGGATTGCGGCTTTTGAAGGCGGTTTCACTGGCATCGTCGCTACCCTGGATACCGGTCGCCCCGGTCCGGTGATGGCTTTCCGTGTCGATATGGACGCGCTGGATCTCAGTGAAGAGCAGGATGTCAGCCATCGCCCCTACCGCGACGGTTTTGCGTCATGTAACGCCGGAATGATGCATGCCTGTGGTCATGATGGACATACCGCCATTGGGCTTGGGCTGGCGCATACCCTTAAACAGTTCGAGTCCGGACTACATGGCGTCATCAAACTGATTTTTCAACCTGCAGAGGAAGGTACGCGTGGCGCGCGGGCGATGGTCGATGCAGGAGTAGTGGATGATGTTGATTATTTTACTGCCGTTCACATTGGCACTGGCGTACCTGCGGGCACCGTGGTGTGCGGCAGTGATAATTTTATGGCAACCACCAAATTTGACGCGCACTTCACCGGGACCGCCGCTCACGCAGGCGCAAAACCAGAAGACGGTCACAATGCCTTGTTGGCTGCAGCACAAGCAACTCTTGCACTGCATGCAATCGCCCCGCACAGCGAAGGCGCTTCCAGAGTAAACGTGGGCGTTATGCAGGCAGGAAGCGGTCGTAATGTTGTTCCCGCCTCAGCGTTGCTGAAAGTGGAAACACGCGGGGCCAGCGACGTCATTAATCAATATGTTTTTGACCGTGCACAACAAGCGATTCAGGGCGCAGCAACCATGTATGGTGTCGGCGTTGAAACTCGTCTGATGGGTGCAGCTACCGCCAGTTCTCCTTCGCCGCAATGGGTCGCATGGTTGCAAATCCAGGCGGCTCAGGTCGCGGGGGTCAATCAGGCCATTGAACGTGTTGAAGCGCCTGCGGGTTCCGAAGATGCCACATTAATGATGGCCCGCGTGCAGCGACATCAAGGGCAAGCCTCCTACATGGTATTTGGCACACAGCTGGCGGCAGGTCATCACAATGAAAAATTCGATTTTGACGAGCAGGTTCTCGCTATTGCCGTCGAAACGCTGGCGCGCACCGCGCTCAATTTTCCCTGGACGCGAGGTATCTGATGCAGGAAATCTATCGTTTTATCGACGATGCGATTGAAGCCGATCGCCAACGTTATACCGATATTGCCGATCAAATCTGGGATCATCCAGAAACACGTTTTGAAGAGTTCTGGTCAGCGGAGCATCTGGCTTCGGCGCTGGAGTCTGCAGGCTTCACCGTTACCCGCAACGTAGGCAATATCCCAAATGCCTTTATTGCTTCGTTTGGTCAAGGCAAACCGGTTATCGCCCTGCTGGGGGAATATGACGCCCTGGCAGGTTTAAGTCAGCAAGCAGGTTGCGCGCAACCTACATCCGCGACGCCCGGTGAAAATGGTCACGGTTGCGGACACAATTTGCTGGGAACCGCCGCCTTTGCCGCTGCAATAGCCGTCAAGAAATGGCTGGAACAATATGGGCAAGGCGGCACAGTGCGCTTTTATGGTTGTCCTGGCGAAGAAGGCGGCTCGGGTAAAACGTTCATGGTCCGCGAGGGGGTATTTGATGATGTGGATGCGGCACTCACCTGGCACCCGGAAGCCTTTGCCGGTATGTTCAATACCCGCACGCTGGCAAACATTCAGGCATCATGGCGCTTTAAAGGGATCGCAGCACATGCCGCGAATTCCCCTCATTTGGGACGCAGCGCCCTTGATGCCGTAACGTTGATGACCACTGGCACCAACTTCCTCAACGAACATATTATTGAAAAAGCGCGCGTACACTATGCCATCACAGATAGCGGCGGGATCTCGCCCAACGTGGTCCAGGCGCAGGCAGAAGTGCTTTATCTTATCCGCGCCCCCGAAATGACCGATGTGCAGCATATTTATGATCGGGTCGCCAAAATCGCCGAAGGTGCGGCATTGATGACCGAAACCACGGTTGAATGCCGCTTCGACAAAGCCTGTTCCAGTTATCTCCCGAATCGCACCTTAGAAAATGCCATGTACCGAGCCCTATCCCATTTTGGTACCCCGGAATGGAACTCCGAAGAACTGGCTTTTGCGAAACAAATTCAGGCTACGCTCACCCCCAACGATCGGCAAAACAGTCTGAATAATATCGCCGCAACCGGTGGCGAAAACGGCAAGGCTTTTGCACTACGTCATCGTGAAACGGTACTGGCGAATGAAGTCGCTCCATATGCCGCCACCGATAACGTGCTTGCGGCATCGACTGATGTCGGCGACGTCAGTTGGAAACTGCCTGTTGCCCAGTGTTTCAGCCCCTGCTTTGCCGTCGGTACCCCGCTACATACGTGGCAACTGGTTAGCCAGGGGCGAACATCTATTGCTCATAAAGGAATGCTGCTGGCGGCGAAAACTATGGCAGCAACCACACTTAATCTCTTCATTGATTCAGGGCTATTGCAAGAATGCCAACAAGAGCATCAGCAAGTTACGGACACGCAACCGTATCACTGCCCTATCCCGAAAAACGTGACACCGTCACCTTTAAAATAACAACAACAACGCAAACACAACAAACGAGGAATGCCCATGAGTATGTCATCCATACCGTCGTCCTCCCAATCCGGGAGGCTCTATGGCTGGGTCGAAAGAATTGGTAACAAGGTTCCCCATCCTTTTTTGCTCTTTATCTATTTGATTATCGTACTCATGGTGACGACGGCAATTTTGTCGGCCTTTGGCGTCAGTGCGAAAAACCCGACCGATGGTACGCCGGTGGTGGTGAAAAACCTGCTCAGTGTGGAAGGATTACACTGGTTTTTACCCAATGTTATTAAAAACTTTAGCGGTTTTGCTCCACTTGGTGCGATCCTGGCGCTGGTTTTAGGTGCCGGTCTGGCGGAGCGCGTAGGCTTACTGCCAGCGCTAATGGTTAAAATGGCATCGCATGTTAATGCCCGCTACGCCAGTTATATGGTGCTGTTTATTGCTTTTTTCAGCCACATTTCTTCCGATGCGGCGTTAGTGATCATGCCACCGATGGGTGCGCTAATTTTTCTGGCGGTGGGCAGGCATCCAGTTGCAGGTTTACTTGCCGCCATTGCAGGCGTAGGTTGCGGCTTTACGGCTAATTTACTGATTGTCACAACCGACGTGTTGCTGTCGGGGATCAGCACGGAGGCTGCGGCTGCGTTCAATCCGCAAATGCACGTCAGTGTAATTGATAACTGGTATTTTATGGCCAGCTCCGTAGTCGTACTGACGATTGTTGGCGGCCTGATAACCGACAAAATCATTGAGCCACGTTTAGGTCAATGGCAGGGAAACAGCGATGAGAAACTGCAGACATTGACCGAAAGTCAGCGTTTTGGTTTACGCATAGCAGGTGTCGTATCGCTACTTTTTATTGCTGCGATTGCGCTGATGGTGATCCCGGAAAACGGGATATTGCGCGATCCGATTAATCACACCGTGATGCCATCCCCCTTTATTAAAGGTATCGTGCCACTGATCATTCTTTTTTTCTTTGTGGTCTCGCTGGCTTATGGCATCGCTACCCGCACAATTCGACGTCAGGCGGATTTACCGCATTTAATGATTGAACCGATGAAAGAGATGGCGGGATTTATCGTGATGGTTTTTCCCCTCGCCCAGTTTGTCGCCATGTTTAACTGGAGCAACATGGGGAAATTCATCGCCGTGGGGCTGACCGATATACTGGAAAGTTCAGGGCTTAGCGGCATCCCGGCGTTTGTCGGTCTGGCGTTGCTTTCTTCTTTCTTATGCATGTTTATCGCCAGCGGTTCCGCAATCTGGTCGATTCTGGCCCCCATTTTCGTACCAATGTTTATGCTACTTGGCTTTCACCCGGCATTTGCGCAAATCCTCTTTCGTATTGCCGACTCATCCGTATTGCCTTTAGCGCCGGTATCTCCTTTTGTTCCACTGTTTCTTGGATTCCTGCAACGTTACAAACCAGACGCGAAACTGGGTACTTACTATTCGTTAGTTTTGCCCTATCCACTTATCTTTTTGGTGGTATGGCTGCTGATGTTGCTGGCGTGGTATCTTGTCGGTCTGCCGATAGGTCCGGGGATTTACCCACGTTTGTCTTAAGAGAGAACGGATGCTGAGATTACTTGAAGAAAAAATTGTCACGCCACTGGGTCCACTGTGGGTGATTTGCGATGAGCAATTTCGCCTGCGGGCGGTTGAATGGGAAGAGTACAGCGAACGCATGGTGCAGCTGCTGGACATCCATTACCGCAAAGAAGGCTATGAACGCATTTCTGCCACCAACCCAGGTGGTTTAAGTGACAAGCTTCGTGAATATTTTGCCGGTAATCTTAGCATTATTGATACGCTTCCCACTGCCACGGGGGGGACGCCATTTCAGCGCGAAGTCTGGAAAACACTACGTACTATCCCCTGCGGGCAGGTAATGCATTACGGCCAACTGGCTGAACAATTGGGCCGCCCCGGTGCGGCGCGTGCCGTAGGTGCGGCAAATGGATCGAATCCCATCAGCATTGTTGTGCCTTGTCATCGGGTCATTGGCAGAAACGGTACCATGACCGGATATGCAGGCGGAGTTCAGCGAAAAGAGTGGTTATTACGCCACGAAGGTTATCTTTTGCTGTAAACATTAAACAATTTGTGCCAGCTTGTTCACACTTTTATGTAAAGTTACCCTTAACAACTTAAGGGTTTTCAAATAGATAGACATATATTTACATCTAATATCGGAATTCTCTGCTGTTAAGGTTTGCTTAGACTTACTTGCTCCCTAAAAAGATGTTAAAATTGACAAATATCAATTACGGCTTGAGCAGACCTATGATCCCGGAAAAGCGAATTATACGGCGCATTCAGTCTGGCGGTTGTGCTATCCATTGCCAGGATTGCAGCATCAGCCAGCTTTGCATCCCGTTCACACTCAACGAACATGAGCTTGATCAGCTTGATAATATCATTGAGCGGAAGAAGCCTATTCAGAAAGGCCAGACGCTGTTTAAGGCTGGTGATGAACTTAAATCGCTTTATGCCATCCGCTCCGGTACGATTAAAAGTTATACCATCACTGAGCAAGGCGACGAGCAAATCACTGGTTTCCATTTAGCAGGCGACCTGGTGGGATTTGACGCTATCGGCAGCGGTCATCACCCGAGCTTCGCTCAGGCGCTGGAAACCTCGATGGTATGTGAAATCCCGTTCGAAACGCTGGACGATTTGTCCGGTAAAATGCCGAATCTGCGTCAGCAGATGATGCGTCTGATGAGCGGTGAAATCAAAGGCGATCAGGACATGATCCTGCTGTTGTCGAAGAAAAATGCCGAGGAACGTCTGGCTGCATTCATCTACAACCTGTCCCGTCGTTTTGCCCAACGCGGCTTCTCCCCTCGTGAATTCCGCCTGACGATGACTCGTGGTGATATCGGTAACTATCTGGGCCTGACGGTTGAAACCATCAGCCGTCTGCTGGGTCGCTTCCAGAAAAGCGGTATGCTGGCAGTCAAAGGTAAATACATCACTATCGAAAATAACGATGCGCTGGCCCAGCTTGCTGGTCACACGCGTAACGTTGCCTGATTCTTCCGCATAACTCACTATCCTTCTGTCATATCATTAAATTTTTCTGATTTATTGATCTGACAGAAGGTTCATCACTGTTTCATTCACCAGATATGGGTTAATCTTTTAATTACAAACTGCGTTGACAGTTGTTGTAAGGAGACCCTGTATGGCTATGTATCAGAACATGCTCGTTGTTATCGATCCTAACCAGGACGACCAACCAGCATTGCGGCGAGCTGTTTATTTACATCAACGGATTGGTGGCAAAATTAAAGCCTTTTTGCCGATCTATGACTTCTCATACGAAATGACCACCCTGCTCTCTCCGGACGAACGTACCGCTATGCGTCAGGGCGTCATCAGCCAGCGTACAGCCTGGATCCACGAGCAGGCAAAATATTATCTCAATGCTGGCGTTCCCATTGAAATTAAAGTGGTCTGGCATAACCGTCCTTTCGAAGCCATCATTCAGGAAGTGATCAGCGGCGGGCACGATTTGGTGCTAAAAATGGCGCACCAACATGACCGTCTGGAAGCGGTGATTTTTACGCCAACGGACTGGCATCTGTTACGCAAATGCCCAAGCCCCGTGTGGATGGTGAAAGACCAGCCGTGGCCGGAAGGGGGTAAGGCGCTGGTGGCGGTGAATCTCGCCAGTGAAGAGCCGTACCATAATGCGCTCAATGAAAAACTGGTCAAAGAGACGATCGAACTGGCGGAACAAGTCAACCATACCGAAGTTCATCTGGTTGGCGCTTATCCGGTAACGCCAATTAATATCGCGATTGAACTGCCGGAATTTGATCCGAGCGTTTATAACGATGCCATTCGTGGGCAACATTTGCTGGCAATGAAAGCCCTGCGGCAGAAATTCGGCATTAATGAAAACATGACGCACGTAGAAAAAGGTCTGCCCGAAGAGGTGATTCCTGATTTGGCGGAGCACTTACAGGCGGGGATTGTGGTTCTGGGCACGGTCGGACGCACCGGTATTTCAGCAGCATTCCTTGGCAACACGGCGGAACAGGTGATTGATCATCTTCGCTGCGACCTGCTGGTCATTAAACCTGACCAGTATCAGACACCCGTTGAACTGGATGACGAAGAAGACGATTAACGACTCTTCAATAACTGACAAGGCCCGAGTTATCGGGCCTATTTTTTACTTACTGCTCTTCGCCGCCAAGGAAATAAATTCCCAACGGGATTGCCAGCAACACAGTAAAGACCAGGCTATAAACAAAAATCATCGATGACTGAATCACATACATTGATGTCGTCCACTCAGACAGCGGAATATTGTACTGTTCTATAACGCCGCCGATGGTCGCGCGAGTCACAACCGACGCCGCAATAATGAAAACCGCCAACAAACCAAAGAGAAATTTCTTCCCTTTCGCTGACTTCAGTTTCGCCATAATCATGATGTAATCCTTGTGCAGACAAATTTCTTGTTACCTAAACGTAACAATACCATGACATTTCACTCTTGTCTGCTCTGAAAACCTCACCTCTTAGCTGGATTTACAATCAATGCATTGATTTGTTAGCTAATGTTGCTACTTACTTCCCTGACTATTGATGATCTGAATGAATTGTCGCGGTAAAATAGCCCCGCCAGGGGTTTCCGGCATGACGACAATTATCTGGAGGAGCCTGATAAAACAATGATCGCTGAACTGTTTACAAATAATGCGCTTAATCTGGTCATTATTTTCGGTAGCTGCGCAGCATTGATTCTGATGAGCTTTTGGTTTCGCCGTGGAAATCGTAAAAGAAAAGGATTTTTATTCCATGCGGTGCAATTTTTAATCTACACCATAATTATTAGTGCTGTTGGTAGCATCATTAACTATGTTATAGAAAACTATAAACTCAAATTTATCACCCCAGGCGTTATCGATTTTATCTGTACGTCCCTGATTGCGGTTATTCTGACGATTAAGCTATTTCTGCTGATTAATCAGTTTGAAAAACAGCAGATTAAAAAAGGTCGCGATATCACCAGTGCGCGGATCATGTCGCGCATTATCAAAATCACCATTATTGTGGTGCTTGTTCTGCTTTATGGCGAACATTTCGGCATGAGCCTTTCTGGCTTGTTGACCTTTGGTGGTATTGGTGGTCTGGCTGTCGGTATGGCCGGTAAAGATATTCTGAGTAACTTCTTTTCCGGGATTATGCTCTATTTCGACCGTCCTTTCAGTATTGGCGACTGGATCCGTTCACCGGACAGAAATATCGAAGGTACAGTAGCGGAAATTGGCTGGCGAATTACCAAAATTAAGACCTTTGATAATCGTCCATTGTACGTACCGAACTCGCTGTTTTCGTCGATCAGCGTAGAAAATCCTGGACGAATGACCAACCGGCGCATTACCACGACCATTGGTTTACGTTATGAGGATGCGGCAAAAGTGGGCGTTATTGTCGAAGCCGTACGTGAGATGCTGAAAAATCACCCGGCCATCGACCAGCGACAAACCTTACTGGTTTATTTCAACCAGTTTGCTGATTCGTCATTAAATATTATGGTTTATTGCTTTACCAAAACCACGGTATGGGCTGAGTGGCTTGCTGCACAGCAAGACGTTTATTTGAAGATTATCGATATTGTACAGTCACACGGTGCGGACTTTGCCTTCCCCAGCCAGACGCTGTATATGGATAACATTACACCGCCGGACCAGGGTCGCTAAATCAGACATCACTGGCGTTATCCACAAGGGTAACGCCAGTTCCCATCACATCAATGCTTCACAATATACATAGTCCGACTGTACGCCACATCTTCAGGGTTATTAATGGGATAACCTTTCAGCCACGGCTTGATTAATCGTCCATTGGTATATTGATAAATTGGTGCAATCGGTGCTTGCTCCATGAGGATTTTTTCTGCCGCGTTGTAATCGGCATTACGCGCTTTAACGGTATTTTCCGTCGATGCCTGGGCCAGAACTTTGTCATATGCCGGATTGTTAAAGCGTGAAATATTCCCGGAATGCGTTGACGTTAATAATGTCAGGAAAGTGGAGGGTTCATTATAATCACCTACCCACGAGGCGCGGATAACATCAAAATTGCCGGTGTTACGGCTATCGATATAGGTTTTCCATTCCTGGTTTTGCAATTTAACATCTACACCCAGGTTCTTTTTCCACATCGATGCTACAGCAATCGCAATTTTTTGATGGTTTTCTGAAGTGTTATACAAAAGCGTCAACTTCAGCGGTTTTTGCGGACCATAACCAGCTGCGCTCAACAAAGTTTTTGCCTGCGCATTCAGTTCTTCCTGACTCATTTGTTCAAACGGCGAAGGTTCCGGCGTAAATCCTGCAGTAACATCTGGTGTAAAATGCCACGCTGGCTTTTCGCCCGTCCCTAATACTTTTTCGGTCATCAGGCGGCGATCTATCGTCATACTTAATGCCAGACGAACTCGCTGATCTGCCGTCGGCCCTTTTTGCGTGTTAAACGCATAATAATAGGTCCCGAGCTGCGGCGGCGTATAAACCTGCCCCGGAATATCCTTCAACAGCTTCTGATACATATTTTTCGGGAAGGATTCGGTGATATCAATATCCCCCGCGAGATAACGCTTAGTGGCTGCGGATTCCTGATTAATTGGCAGGAAGGTCACTTTTTGCAGCACCGTTTTGGCGTTATCCCAATAATGGGTATTCGGTACCACGACCAGTTTTTCATTGACTACGCGCTCTTTAAGAACATAAGCGCCATTACCGATCAGATTTCCGGGTTTCGTCCACTCTTTACTGCTTTCTACGTTGGCTTTTTGCACCGGGAAGAAGGCAAAGTTAGCGGTTAAATTCACAAACCACGGCAATGGTTTATCAAGCTGGATTTTCAAAGTATGGGCATCAACTGCGGTGACGCCAAGCTGGTCAGGCGCGGCTTTACCATCAATAATCGCCTGTGCGTTGTTGATTCCCGCCAGCGCGGCAAACCATGCAAATGGCGATAGCGTTTTCGGGTCCACCAGACGTTGCCAGCTGTAGACAAAATCTTGCGCCGTTACCGGTGTGCCATCCGCCCATTTTGCGTTATCGCGCAGGGTAAAAGTCCAGATACGGTTGTCATTACTTTTCCACTGAGTCGCAACGCCGGGGACAATCTCCCCTTTCTCGTTCTGATTCACCAGTCCTTCAAACAGATCGCGAATGACCTGAATCTCCGGCAGGCCCACGGCTTTAGCGGGATCCAGCGACGCTGGCTCATCTTTAATGTGGCGCACCAGCTCCTGCTTCTCTGCCAGTACTGTGCCGCTCGGAACTTCAGCAGCATACGAAAGAGAAATGCTGCTGACCAACAGCGCACAACACGTGACTGAAACAGAGTGCTTCATAAGTTTCCCTCTAACCGACATTAAAATTGATGCGTAATTATTTGTTTCGCCTTAAAGAAATGCAAACAACTTCCGGCAAAAAAGTGATACAAGATCGATAACATAGCGTTGAAGAAAAGGATTTGATAATCCGCAAAATTTGCACAACACTGCCTGTAATACTTCCTGAACCAGAGACGATCATGACCGTAACTCGCCCACGCGCCGAACGCGGCGCATTTCCGCCCGGTACAGAACATTACGGACGTTCATTATTGGGCGCGCCGTTAATCTGGTTTCCGGCCCCTGCAGCCAGTCACGAAAGTGGTTTGATTCTGGCTGGCACTCACGGTGATGAAAACTCTTCGATCGTCACGCTCTCCTGTGCTCTGCGGACTTTGACACCGTCTTTGCGCCGCCATCATGTGGTGCTGTGTGTGAATCCTGACGGCTGCCAGTTAGGGTTACGGGCCAATGCTAATGGTGTGGATTTAAACCGAAACTTTCCGGCAGCGAACTGGAAGGAAGGTGAAACAGTTTATCGCTGGAACAGCGCCGCTGAAGAACGTGATGTCGTTTTACTGACAGGTGACAAACCTGGCTCCGAACCTGAAACCCAGGCGCTGTGCCAACTTATACACCGCATTCAACCTGCCTGGGTGGTCTCATTCCACGATCCGCTAGCCTGTATTGAAGATCCCAGACACAGCGAATTAGGTGAATGGCTGGCCCAGGCGTTTGAATTGCCTCTGGTAACCAGCGTCGGTTATGAAACGCCTGGCTCTTTCGGCAGTTGGTGTGCAGATCTCAACTTGCATTGCATCACCGCAGAGTTTCCACCCATCTCCTCCGACGAAGCCAGCGAAAAATATCTCTTTGCGATGGCAAACTTGCTGCGCTGGCATCCTAAAGATGCAATTCGCCCGTCGTGAACTGAAGCGCCGGTTCCACATCTACCGCCAGCCAGGTCGGTCCGTCAAGATCGGCGAAACTGACCTGCGGCACCAGCGGTAAAGCGGCGCTAATGGCCCGAGAGGTACACAACATGCAGCCCAGCATCAGACGAAAACCTTGTGCACGCGCTTCAGTCGCCAGCGCCAGCGCTTCCGTCAGACCACCGGTTTTATCAAGCTTAATGTTAACCATCTCATAGCGCCCTTTCAGCGCCTTCAGATTGCTACGAGTATGACAACTTTCATCAGCACAAATCGGTAACGGATGAATAAAATTCTCCAGAGCCGCATCGTCCTGCGCAGGAAGCGGTTGTTCAAGCATCGCAACGCCTAAATCTGCCAATAGCTGGCAACGCGCCGCCAACCCTTCTGCACGCCAGGATTCATTTGCATCAACGATCAGCGTCGCATCGGGCACAGCTGTGCGAATTGCCACCATCCGCTCACTGATAAGATGGTTATCCAGCTTCACTTTCAGTAATTTCGCGCCTGCCTGCCAGAGTGTTAATGCACTATTGGCCATCTGATCAGGCGTACCGATGACTATCGTCTGTGCCGTGGTGACTGTCTCGGAAAGCGTTATGCCGATCAAATCAGCCAGCGATTGCTGCTGTTTTCGCGCCGCCAGATCCCACAATGCACAATCCAGCGCATTACGTGCTGCGCCGGCAGGGAGGATTTTTTGTAACTCCTCCCGTGTCAGCCCTTTCTCTAATTGCGGTACGACGCTCATAATTTGCGCCATTACCGAGGCATCACTTTCTCCATAACGCGGATACGGCGTGCATTCACCGGTGCCTTTAATACCTTCTTCTTCCAGTTCAACCACCACCACGCGCGCTTCACAGCGACTTCCCCGAGCAATCACAAACGGGGTATGTAAGGGCCAGGCCTCCTCAAATACCTTAACGGTTCTCATCTTTACTCCTTGTTGTCGCGGTGGTCTGCGGATTAAGCGCAAATAGCGTTTGCTGTGTTATTGACAGTTAGCATAAACTAGGTGTGACGTTAACTATATGTAAACAGGAAAGATAATCATGTCACAAACCGTTCATTTCCAGGGCAACCCGGTTACAGTCGCCAATTCCATCCCGCAGGCGGGTAGCAAAGCGCAGACTTTTACTCTCGTGGCAAAAGATCTGTCTGACGTCACCCTCGGTCAGTTTGCGGGTAAACGCAAAGTGCTGAACATTTTCCCGAGTATTGATACCGGTGTTTGCGCCGCATCAGTACGTAAGTTTAACCAACTGGCAACCGAGATCGACAACACCGTTGTGCTGTGTATCTCTGCCGATCTGCCGTTCGCCCAGTCTCGTTTCTGCGGCGCAGAAGGTCTGAACAACGTTATCACCCTCTCCACTTTCCGTAACGCTGAATTCCTGCAAGCCTACGGTGTGGCAATTGCTGATGGCCCACTGAAAGGTCTGGCAGCGCGTGCCGTTGTGGTTATTGATGAAAATGACAATGTGATTTTCAGCCAGCTGGTGGATGAAATCACCACCGAGCCGGATTACGAAGCAGCTCTGGCTGTACTGAAAGCATAAGTTAATATGCCTGATGGTGTTGCACCATCAGGCATATTCACGCTTACTCTTCGTTCTTCTTCTGACTCAGACCATATTCCCGCAACTTATTGGCAATCGCGGTATGTGAAACGCCGAGACGTTTTGCCAGTTTGCGCGTGCTGGGATAATTGCGATAAAGCTGGGTTAATACCGAGCGTTCAAAACGGCTGGTAATTTCGTCCAGCGAACCTTCCATCGCATCTTCGCCCACGGCTACCGTTGCGGCGTCATAATCCGGCAACAAAATATCCTGAGGACGCAGCTCATAGCCGTCCAGTTGTGTCAGTGCGCGATAGATAGCGTTCTTTAACTGCCGCACATTTCCCGGCCACGCATAACGCGTAAGTACAGTATTCAGATCAGCGGCCAGTTTCGGACGCGGCACGCCCTGCTCGTCGGCAAAGCGGGCGACGAACAGCTCGGTTAACGGCATGATGTCCTGCGGACAGTCACGTAGCGGCGGCAGATTGAGCGTCAACACGTTCAGACGATAATAGAGATCTTCACGGAACACGCCTTTTTGCACCAGTTCGACCAGATTCTTCTGCGTAGCACAAATCACCCGCACATCGACATGCACCTCATGGTCTTCGCCAACCCGACGGAAGGTGCCATCATTAAGGAAACGCAGTAATTTCGCCTGCATCCGTGGTGACATCTCACCTATTTCATCCAACAGCACCGAACCACCGTTCGCCTGCTCAAAGAACCCTTTCTTCCCTTCCGGAGCATGACCAAACAGTTCACTCTCGACCGCATCTTCCGGTATAGACGCACAGTTCAGCGCCAGGTAAGGTTTGCTCGCTCTGGGGCTTGCCTGATGACAGGCATACGCAAAGAGATCTTTTCCGGTGCCGGTATCACCCGTAATCAGCAGCGGCGCGCTTAGCATCGCCAGTTTCTGCGCCTGTTCGACAACATGCTTCATTTTCGGGCTGACAGCGACAATTTGACTGAAGGCGCTGACATCCTGGGCGGCGACATTTTGCAACTGACGGCCCATACGAATCGTTGATCGCAACATCACCACCGCACCGGTCAGGACGTGTTGATCATTTTCATCCTGAAGATAAACAGGCGTAATCTCCATCAGGAAGTTCTGCCCATTAATAACGACATGCTCGTTATGGGAATCTTGCGGTTCGCTTTCCAGCCAGCGTAAAAAATTAAAGCCGTTAATCAATTGCGCGGCGGTATGGTTGCGCAGGCGATCCAATTTTTGCCCAAAAAGCTGACAGCTCGCCGGGTTCGCCATATCCACTTTGCTTTTCATATCGACAGAGAGCACAGGTTCAGGCAATGCCTCCAGTAACGCGCTCAACGCCAGATGCTCACGTTCGGAAGGCATCCACGGGACAGTACGCACATCGGTAACACCTGCAATACGGCGTATTTCGGCCATCAGACTGCTGAAACTCTCAAACTCCAGTTCAGCAAAATTGAGGTAGATTCGCCCAATGGGATCAATCTCAATACCGCGTAAATCAATGCCTCTTAGCACGAGTAGATCGAGTAATTCGCGGGTCAGACCGAGTCGGTCTTCACAAAAGACTTCCAGACGCATGGGAACCTTCACCTGAAAAAAGAACAATTAATATGATGATATGACACTATTTGAATAGCAGGAAGGTTTCTGTCAACAATCATTGACACAAAGACGGAAAAACGGGCACTTCGACGTAAAGATATCCGGTCAGCACCCGATATTGCATTATTTTTCGCTGGGCGTTTTGCCTTTTTGCAGAGTTTCTTTCACCTGACCGATAAGCTGACGACGGAAATCCCCGAGGCGTGGCTTGTCATCGTCAATCCACGGCAGCGGGCGGCAAAGCTCCATAGCTTTAATCCCCAGTCGTGCCGTCAGAAGTCCTGCACCAATCCCCTGAGCTGCGCGGGTAGACAAACGAGCAGCGAGATCTTGCGACATCCAGTCCATCCCCACTTCGCGCACCAGTTCGCTGGCTCCGGCGAAAGCGATATTCAGCAATACCAGCTTGAACAGGCGCAAACGGCTGTAATACCCCAGTTCAATGCCATACAGCGTGGCGATGCGATTAATCAAACGCAGATTGCGCCAGGCGATAAATGCCATATCCACCAGCGCCAGCGGGCTGACCGCAATCATCAATGTTGATTCCGCTGCCGAACGGCTGATTTCGCGCCGCGCCTGGGCATCTAAAACTGGCTGGACCAAATGCGCATACAAACTGACCACTTCACGGTCGTTTTGCGTTTCATGGATTGAGGCATACCAGCGCTGCAGCGCCGGATGTGACTGATCGATGCCCGCCTGCTGCGCCAGTTTTTCGCAGAATGCACGGCCTTTACCCGTGCCGTGGCTGTGCAATAAATCACGCGCTTCGTCGCGTTCATGGGCGCGCTGTCGCAAGCGCCATAAGCGCCGCCACTCTGTTACCACAGAACCTACGCCAGCGCCGATAATCAATGCCCCTGCAGCACATCCACCCAGCGCTACCCAGTCCTGGGTTTGCCAGGCATTCATTGTCCACTGTACACCCTGCCCGACAACGCTTGCGCCAAACAGAGCCAGCCCGCCCATCACCATTTTGCGCCACAGGCTGCGCTTAGGACGTAACGCTGCATCCATTACCGCTTCAACTTGCCCCTCTTCTTCCTGCGCTTCGTCGAGTGTGGCCGGGGCAAAATTTTGTGCCTGATTTTCGTCAAAGGTCTGCTGCGCCCTGAATTCAGGATTCTGATCGACCTCCAGTGGACCGTCGAAATCAATACGTGGTTTTAACGGTTCGGTCATCGCAATTTATCTCCTATTAAAAATTCCAGCGCAGCATCAAGGCGAATATGCGGCAGCGGTTTGTCAACATCCATCACCTGCGGACGAAACGCCTCAAACTGGAAGCCTTGCTTATCCCAGAACGCCTGACCGGGCAAACGAGCGGGAACTTCGCCAGGATAAACAGTGAGCGGTGCGCCATCGCTGAGTCGATTACCGCGCAGCGCCGGGATTTTCTCACCGTTAACATCAATAATGCCGCTGGTGGTCGCCTGAACTGACGCCAGCCCCAGGCAGTCCATGCTGATCCCTTCGAACGCGGCATTTTGCCAGGCATCCTGAATTAGTTGTTGCAGTAATGAAACCATATTGGCGTGCTGATCGATGGTCACATGGTCTGCTTTAGTCGCAGCAAACAATAGCTTATCGATAACCGGCGAAAACAAACGCCGGAACAGGGTTCGCTGCCCGTAGTGGAAACTTTGCATCAGCTGCGTCAGCGCCAGACGCATATCATTAAATGCCTGTGGCCCACTGTTGAGAGGCTGCAGGCAATCCACCAGCACAATCTGGCGGTCAAAGCGCAGAAAATGATTCTTATAGAACCCCTTCACCACCTTCTCGCAATAATAATTAAAGCGCTCGCGCAGCATTCCGGCATTGGTATGCTTTTCGGCCTGCGCCAGTTTGGACTCACCCCAGGCATCGACATCCGGCCACGGGAAGAATTGCAGCGCGGGCGCACCTGCCATATCTCCCGGCAAGACAAAGCGCCCAGGCTGAATAAAGTGCAGCCCCTGCTGTTTACAGTGGTGGAGATAATCGGTCCACGCGGCGGCAATGTCTGCCAGCCGGTTTTCGTCGGCAGGCGCTAGCGGGTCCAGCCCTTCGCACATCATTCGCCATTTCGCCGACCATTCGCCGCGCTGACCATTAAGTAAGCCCGTCATCTGGCGCGACCAGCTTAAATAGTCCTGCGCCAGCATCGGCAGGTCGAGCAACCATTCGCCGGGATAATCCACAATCTCCAGATACAGCGTGGAGGTATCCTTAAAGTGGCGTAGCAGCGAATCGTTCGATTTAAAACGTAGCGCCAGGCGAATTTCGCTGACGCCGCGCGTTGGCGTTGGCCAGGCGGGTGGATCGCCATATAACTGCGCCAGCCCTTCATCATAGGTGAAGCGCGGAATGCCAAAGTCACGCTGGGGAATGCGTTTTACGCCCAGCAGCCGTTCTTCACGCACCGCGCTTAACAGCGGCAACCTTGCTCCGGCGTGAATATTGAGCAACTGATTGACCATCGCAGTGATAAACGCCGTTTTGCCGCTGCGGCTAAGTCCGGTTACGGCGAGGCGCAGATGTCTGTCGACACCCCGATTCACCAGCGCATTAAGTTCATTTTTAAGTCGCTTCATTGCTGTCCTGTGCCAGAAAGCTGTAGAAAGGATTAGATACTGGAGATAATAATGTGGGTTAATTTTGATTTATCAAATGAATAAGCGGCGTTGTTTACACCGCTCAATAAGTAATTTGTTAACCTTTGACCTTCGGCATTGCGATGTCTTTCAGGCCGCCGGCGTTCTCAACGTGGGTATATCCCATCTCGCTAAGGATGTCTTTTGCCTGCCCTGACTGGCGTCCGGCATTGCAATACACTTTCACGGTGTCGTTTTTATCCGGAACGGCGGTGGCAATGCGCTCTTTCACTTCCTTCAGGGGAATATTGATGGCCCCCTGAACGTGCTCTTGCTGATACTGCTCAGGAACACGAACATCGATCCAGTGTTCAGCGGCGAAAACGGGCAGTGAAAACACCAGTGCCAGAGCAAGTAAGCCTTTTTTAAACATGTAAGCGTCCTTCTATGGATAAAAATTGCCATCCATAATACGCCTTAGCTTTAACAATTTTTGCGAAACTCCCCTCACCTTTTATAACGCTGCGCCAGTTTATTGGCAGCCCGACTTAACAGCGGTTCCAGCGCCACAGCCAGCAACATTTTCAGCGGTCGGCGAGCAACTGATTTTATCGCCCAGCCCGCCACACCCGCCGGGCCATAGCGCAGTGCGGTAAGAAGTACCAGCTTGCCTGCTAATTTGAAACCAGGCTTCACCTTTTGCCCGGCCTGTTGCCAGCGAGTATTCATAACTTTCCTCACAGTTGACGGAAACGGCTACGTAACGTGAAAGTATCGGAAGTGACATAACGTTCCATCTCGCGTAAACGCGTTTCACTTGCCGCCAGTTCACGGTCGACTTCATCCAGCAATTCACTGCTGGAAGGTAGCTGCTCACCAAAGGCCATGTTGTCCGGCATTGGATCAAGCGCAAATGACAAAATGATGTAAGCAACCAGGGTAAACAGCGCCAGACCGAAGAAAATCGACAGCACCACCAGGATACGCACCAGTTTTACTGGTACATCAAAATAGTTGGCAATCCCGGCGCAGACGCCACGGACCATGCCCTGCTGTGGAATACGCCATAATTTTTTATTGAGATTAATGCCCGCCATTAGCGATCCCTCCAGTTCGGATGTTCTGCATCAAGAATGGATTCCAGCGCCTGAATACGTTCGCGCATCCGTTTTGCTTCATCAGCCAGTTGCGCTAATCGCTGCTGCTCACTTTGCGACAATTCACTGCGACCAGAACGATTGCTGTAATGCAGCCATAACCAGATCGGTAAAACAAACAGCACAAAAATGGTTAACGGAATAGCCAGAAATAGCGCGCTCATAAGGACTCCTTAGACGATGAGCGGCGGCGCGTTCGGACGCCGCCTGGATGTTATTATTGATTGTCTTGCTTCATTTTGGCTTTTAATTGTGCCAGTTGCTCGCTGATTGCATCATCGGCTTTCAGTTCGGCAAACTGATCGTCCAGCGATTTTTGTTTACCGAAGCTGTGGCTTTCTGCTTCCGCTTCCATCTGGTCAATTCGACGTTCGAAAGATTCGAAACGAGCCATTGCTTCATCCAGTTTGCCACTGTCCAGCTGACGACGCACATCGCGCGACGAGTTTGCCGCCTGATGGCGTAACATCAATGCCTGCTGGCGAGCGCGTGTTTCGCTCAATTTGTTTTCCAGCTCGCCGATCTCTTTCTTCATACACACCAGCGTATCGTCCACCAGCGTCACTTCATGTTCCAGGCTCTTAATCAGATCGGTCAGTTTCTGTTTTTCAATTAACGCCGCACGCGCCAGATCCTCTCTCTCTTTCAGCAGTGCCAGTTCCGCTTTTTCCTGCCATTCAATTTCACGAGCCGACGCTTGTTCAATACGGCGAGTCAGCTGTTTCTTTTCTGCCAGCGCACGCGCCGAAGTAGAACGTACTTCAACCAATGTATCTTCCATCTCCTGGATCATCAGACGCACCAGTTTCTGTGGATCTTCCGCTTTCTCTAACAGAGCGTTGATGTTGGCATTCACGATGTCGGCAAAGCGAGAAAAAATACCCATAATGTTGTCCTCTTGATTTCTGCGTTCAGGATTGTCCTGCTGAACTGTTAATACAATTTGCGTGCCAATTTTTTATCTTTTTGATTTATAAAGATCTGATTGAAGAATCAACAGCAACATGCCAGGATGAATTAGCGAATTACACTAACAAGTGGCGAATTTCATCATGGCAGAATACAAAGATAATTTACTCGGTGAGGCGAACAGCTTTCTCGAAGTGCTGGAACAGGTTTCGCATCTCGCACCGCTGGACAAACCGGTGCTCATCATCGGCGAGCGCGGCACAGGTAAAGAGCTGATTGCCAGCCGTCTGCATTATCTCTCCTCCCGTTGGCAAGGGCCGTTTATTTCCCTTAACTGCGCGGCGTTAAATGAAAATCTGCTGGATTCCGAACTGTTTGGTCACGAAGCGGGGGCGTTTACCGGTGCGCAAAAACGTCATCCTGGGAGATTTGAACGTGCCGATGGCGGTACGCTATTTCTTGATGAACTCGCTACGGCACCGATGATGGTGCAGGAAAAATTATTGCGTGTGATTGAGTACGGTGAACTGGAGCGCGTTGGCGGTAGCCAGCCATTGCAGGTGAATGTGCGGTTGGTATGCGCGACGAATGCCGATCTCCCGGCGATGGTCAATGAAGGTACTTTTCGCGCTGACCTGCTCGACCGGCTGGCTTTCGATGTAGTGCAACTGCCGCCCCTGCGCGAGCGCGAAAGCGACATTATGCTGATGGCAGAACACTTTGCCATTCAGATGTGTCGGGAAATCAAGCTGCCTCTGTTCCCGGGTTTTACGGAGCGCGCCAGAGAAACATTGCTGAATTATCGCTGGCCGGGAAATATTCGTGAATTGAAAAACGTGGTGGAACGTTCAGTGTATCGCCACGGCACCAGCGATTATCCGCTTGATGACATCATTATTGATCCCTTTAAACGGCGTCCGCCTGAAGACGCTATCGCCGTTTCAGAAACCACCTCGCTTCCAACACTGCCGCTGGATTTACGTGAGTTTCAGATGCAGCAGGAAAAAGAGTTGCTGCAACTCAGTTTGCAACAAGGGAAATATAACCAGAAGCGCGCGGCTGAATTACTGGGGTTAACCTATCATCAGTTCCGCGCGTTGTTGAAAAAGCACCAGATTTAGCGAAGTTGGGCAATACAACTTGCCGGATGCGGCGTGAACGCCTTATCCGGCATACATAATCAATACGTCGTTTGCAGGCCTGATAAGCGCAGCGTATCAGACATTATTGCGTTGACCCTGCTTCTGCGTATTAATCTTTCAGCGCATCCTGCAAAATTTTCATTGCCGCATCGAATTGCGCATCCAGGATGGTCAGCGGATACAGGAAACGAATCACGTTGCCGTATGCGCCACAGGTCAGCAGAAGCAGCCCCTGCGCCAGCGCGCGTTGCTGGATTTTCTGTGCAATCGCCGCTGACGGCTCGCCCGTTTGCGGATCGTTAAACTCTGCCGCAATCATAGACCCCAGACCGCGTACCGCCGCGATGGCCGGAACGCTTTCTTTGGCATCAATCAACGTGTTTGTCAGGCGCTGGCCCAGTTGATTCGCGCGTTCACAGAGTGATTCTTTGTCAATAATGTTGAGCACAGCGTGCGCGGCAGCCACCGCCAGCGGGTTCCCGGCGTAAGTACCACCCAACCCGCCCGGCGCGGGCGCGTCCATAATATTCGCGTTACCGACCACGCCCGAAAGCGGCATGCCGCCCGCGAGACTTTTCGCCATCGTCATTAAGTCCGGCTTATCGGCGTAGTGATCCATGGCAAACAGTTTACCGGTACGCGCAAAGCCGCTTTGCACTTCATCGGCAATCATCACAATGCCGTGCTCGTCGCACAGGCGGCGAATGGCGGCAACCAGCTCTTTTGGTGCAACGTTGAAACCGCCTTCGCCCTGCACCGGTTCGAAAATAATCGCCGCCACCTGCTTCGCTTCAATGTCCGATTTAAACAAGCGTTCGATGGCGTCGAGAGAGTCCTGCGTTGAAACGCCATGTAAATCTGACGGATAAGGTACGTGATATACCGAACCGGGGAACGGGCCGAAGCCGATTTTGTACGGCGCGACCTTTCCGGTCAGCGCCATGGTCATATATGTACGACCGTGGAAGCCGCCGCTAAACGCAATCACGCCAGGGCGTCCGGTATGGGCGCGGGCGATTTTCACCGCGTTCTCCACCGCTTCCGCACCGGTGGTGAAGAACGCAGTTTTAGCCTGCCCGCTCACCGGGGCAAGGGCGTTGATTTTCTCCGCCAGGGTGACGTAGCTTTCGTACGGCACAATCTGATACGCCGTGTGGGTAAACTGTTGCAATTGCTGCTCCACCGCCGCGACCAGATCAGGGTGGCGATGCCCGGTATTCAGCACCGCAATGCCTGCGGCGAAATCGATGTATTCGTTGCCCTCTACGTCCTTCAGCATGGCGTTTTCTGCCGACTGGGCGAAGAAGTTACACATCACGCCAACCCCGCGTGGGGTAGCAGAAAGACGACGCTGATGGAATTCATTGTTGCTCATGTTTCACACCTTTTGACTCTTCACTGTTAATCGGAAATTAAACGCCCAGACGATCGCGCAGGCTGTAATAAGCCGCGCCCATCGCGGTAAATGGGACGCGCAGCGTGCGCCCGCCGGGGAACGGGTAATGCGGCAGATTGGCGAAGGCGTCGAAACGCTCGGCGTCACCGCGCAGCAGTTCAGCAATCAAACGCCCGGCGAGGTGGGTACAGGTGACGCCGTGGCCGCTGTAGCCCTGCATGTAGTAGATGTTGGTATCGAGGCGACCAAACTGCGGCATGCGTGACAGGGTCAGCAGGAAGTTGCCCGTCCAGCGGTAATCAATTTTCACGCCCTTCAGTTGCGGGAAGGTTTTCAGCAGTTTCGGCACCACAAGGCGCTCAACATCGTCCGGGTCGCGTGCGCCGTAGACCACGCCGCCGCCGTACAGCAGGCGGTTATCGGCAGTCAGGCGGTAGTAATCAAGAAGATAGTTACAGTCTTCCACACAGTAGTTTTTCGGGATCAGCGAACGGGCTAAATCTTCCGACAGCCGTTCGGTGGTGATCACCTGCGTGCCGCACGGCATGCTGCGTTTCGCTAGTTCCGGCTCTACTTTATCGCCCAGATACGCATTCCCGGCGACAATCACATATTTCGCCGTCACCTGACCATTGGCAGTCCGCACCACGGCTGGCGTGGTGTGCTGGATCTGCGTCACCGCAGAAAGCTCATACACGCGCCCTCCGTTCAGGCGGATGGCGTCCGCTTCGCCAATGGCGAGGTTTAGCGGGTGAATATGCCCACCGCTGTGATCCAGCAGCGCACCAGTGTAGCGATCGCTGGCGACCTCGCGGCGAATAGCGTTGGCGTCCAGCAGCTCCAGCTGTTTATTGCCGTAGCGTTCCCAGTTCTCTTTCTGCTCTTCGAGTGTGGCGAGCTGTTTATCATTCATCGCCACAAACAGGCCGCCGGGGCGGTAGTCGCAGTCAATCTGATAACGTTTGATACGTTCGCGGATGATCTCTCCGCCTTCAAACATCATGCTGCCGAGCATACGGGCGGTGTTCATGCCGTAGCTTTTTTCGATCACGTCGATGTCGCGGCTGTAGGAGTTCACAAGCTGCCCGCCATTGCGTCCGCTTGCGCCGAAGCCGATGCGTGAGGCTTCGAGAACCACTACATCAAAGCCCGCTTCCGCCAGATGCAGCGCGGAAGACAGCCCGGTATAGCCGCCACCGACCACGCAAACGTCGCAGGAAATCGACTCATTCAGCGTGTCGAATGGTGCGTATTTATTCGCACTGGCGGCGTAATAACTGCTGGTATGTTCGGTCATTTCAGGCCTCCAGGCTTATCCAGATAGTTTTCAGTTCGGTGAATTTTTCAAGGGCGTGCAGGGATTTGTCGCGCCCGTTGCCGCTCTGCTTATAGCCGCCAAACGGCACGGTCATATCGCCGTCGTTGTAGTTATTGACGAAGACGGAGCCGGCTTTCAGGCGGCGACTCATGCGGTGCGCGCGGGAGAGGTCGCGCGTCCATACCGCCGCGCCAAGTCCGTACTGGCTGTCGTTGGCAAGCTGTAGCGCCTGTTCTTCTGATGTGAAACGCGTGACCACCAGCACCGGACCGAAAATCTCTTCGCGGCTTAAGGACGCATTCGGGTCTACCTCCACAAAGATGGTCGGGCCGATGGCGGCAGCCAGCTCGGCGTTACGGCCATCCAGCAGCAGTTGCCCTTTGCTTTCGCCTTCCCGAATAAAGCTATGGATCGAGTCGGCGTGGGCGCAGTCGATTAAGGTGCCCATGGTGGTTGCGGGATCAAGTGGATGGCCCGGCTGCCAGTTTTGCGCCTGCTGTTTTAACAGGGCTAAGAATTCATCGGCGATGCTCTCTTCCAGCAACAGGCGCGTTCCGGCGATACACACCTGCCCCTGGTTGTAGAAAATGCCTGCGGCGGTGGCGCTTGCCGCCTGTTGCAAATTCGGGCAGTCGGCGAAAACGATGTTGGCGCTTTTGCCGCCCGCCTCCAACCAGACGCGTTTCATGTTGCTGTCGCCTGCATCTTTCAGCAGCTGTTTCCCGGTACGGGTTGAGCCAGTAAAGGCAATGGCATCGATATCGTTATGGCGCGAAAGCGCCTGCCCGGCTTCATGACCAAAACCCGTCACCACGTTCAACACACCATCCGGCAGCCCCGCTTCTTTCGCCAGCCCCGCGAGACGAATCGCACTGAGCGGTGATTTTTCAGACGGTTTTAGAATCACGCTGTTTCCCGCCGCCAGCGCCGGGCCGAGTTTCCAGCAAGTCAGCAGCAGCGGGAAATTCCACGGCACGATGGCGGCAATCACGCCGACCGGTTCACGCACGATCATCGCCAGCTCATGGCTACTGGTGGTCGCCACTTCGCCATACACTTTGTCGATCGCTTCGGCGTACCAGCGAATGGCGCGCGCCGCGCCGGGAATATCATCACGCAGGCTGTGACGAATCGGTTTGCCGGTGTCGAGAGTTTCCAGCAGTGCCAGCTCTTCGGCGTTGGCTTCCATTAAATCGGCGAGTTTATTCAGTACCGCTTTACGTTTTGCCGGAGAAGAGAGTGACCAGTCGCCGCGTTCAAATACGCCGCGTGCTGCGCTCACCGCACGGTCGATATCGACGCTCTTGCCGCGCGCAATATTCGCCAGCGGTGCCTGGGTGACCGGATCAACGGTTTCAAAGGTTTCATTTTCCGCCGCAGCAGTATATTCACCGTTAATAAATAAGCGGGTTTCAATGGCGAGACTTAACGCTTTATCCTGCCAGTAAGCCAGATGATGAAAATTCATTATGACTCCTGTTTCACGTCTATCAGATATATGCAGTTTGTGAACGTCAGGGCGCAGAGATCCCCGGGCCGTATGCCCGTTTATTTCTGGCGACATTCTTTATAGATTGCCGGGCGCATTGCGCTTACCCGGCTTACAGAACAAAAAGATTAAAACGTGGTGGGCGTATGGGCGCTGATAATTCGGCAAATACCTGCCGACGTATTACTGAAACTGTGCGGGATGCCGGTATTAATGGCATAACTTTGCCCCGCGACGAGGTGGTAATCCTGACCATTAATCGTCAGAACAATTTCACCTTCCAGTACAGTGCCTATTTCCTCACCCTGATGCTTAATTCTTTCCCCAGTGGTTGTGCCCGGCTGGTAAGTTTCAAAGATCATCGCCAGCGTGCGATTCGGGTTACCGTTATGAACCAGCTTCATTGACACACCCTGACTGCCCATCTCAATTAAGTCGTCCTGATTAATGACGACCTGCGGCTCATCAGGTTTTTCCGGCTCGGAAAAGAATTCCGAGAGTGACAGACCATACACCTTCAGCAGCTTTTGCAGCGTACTGATGGCAGGGCTGACTTTATCTTGTTCTATCGTACTGATAGCACTGTGAGTCAGCCCGGAGAGTTCGGCGGCACGACGTTGTGAAAGCCCCTGCTGCTGGCGGATTTCCGACAAGCGTTTTCCTGGCGCCAGTCCCTCATCACTCATATTTGCATTTCCTTAAACTGTAGTGGTCAGAGTCGCTGTTTTTCAGCGATATGGTGCTGACAAGCGGTGATAAAGCCCTCGAACAATATACGCGAAAGCGCGTACTCGCTACTGTTCCATTCCGGGTGCCACTGTACGCCCAGCGCAAAAGGATGATTGATGACGCTAACCGCCTCAACTAAGCCATCCGGCGAGCGAGCTTCAACACGCAACCGTGGGCTAACGACCTTCGCCCCTTGTCCATGCAGAGAGTTTACCCAAAAGTTGCTACATTCAGGTAACAACGCAGACAGCAATCCCCCCTCTTCAACCTGAACTTCATGCGACGGTGCATATTGCTGCTCCACCGGCAGTTCGGGATCTTCCCGATGTTCCAGCAATTCAGGCTGTACGCACAGCTTGCGATGCAACGAACCACCTGTTGCCACCACCAGTTCCTGTAAACCCCGGCAGATGGCGAAAATGGGGATGCGCCTTTCGAGTGCGGCATTAATTAACGCCATGCTCAGAAGATCACGCCCGGGATCGGCGTCAGGCTCATCGCCGTTTTCACCATATAGGTGCGGCTGCACATTGCTGGGACTACCAGGAAGATAAATACCATCGAGTTTCGGCAAAAGTTGTTCAAGTAACGACGGTTCCGCCAGCGCATGTGGTAGCGCTATTGGCAAACCGCCTGCGTGGATGATGGCATTCAGGTACTTTTCTTGCAGAGTCTGGGTCGCATGACCCTTAAGCCTGTTCCTGCACATTACGACACCGATAACCGGATTGTTCATTATATTTTCCATGCTCAATCTCATAAAGTGGACTAAATTATCGCCATTACTGCGCTTTAAATGACCTTTATGTTCAATATTTTTTCAATCTAGCAGCGAGTTTTCATTTTTGCAAACTCAATTTAACATTTGACAAACATTTAGTTTGCATACAGATTCGAATGGTGGTCATTATATTTTACGCTTTGATAACGAGCGGAAAACAAACCAAAGGCGAAGAATCATGGAAACCAATATCGTTGAAGTAGAGAACTTTGTTCAGCAGTCAGAAGAGAGGCGGGGTAGCGCCTTTACGCAGGAAGTGAAACGCTACCTGGAGCGCTACCCGAATACGCAATATGTTGATGTTTTACTTACCGATTTGAATGGTTGCTTCCGTGGAAAACGTATTCCTGTTTCAAGCCTGAAGAAGCTCGAGAAAGGGTGTTATTTCCCGGCCTCGGTATTTGCAATGGATATTCTGGGCAACGTAGTTGAAGAAGCGGGTCTGGGTCAGGAAATGGGCGAACCGGATCGTACCTGTGTTCCTGTTCTCGGTTCCTTAACCCCTTCTGCCGCCGATCCAGAGTTTATCGGTCAGATGCTCCTGACCATGGTCGATGAAGATGGCGCTCCCTTTGACGTTGAGCCGCGGAACGTTCTTAACCGCCTGTGGCAGCAGCTGCGCCAGCGCGGATTGTTCCCGGTCGTAGCGGTAGAGCTGGAGTTCTATTTACTGGATCGCCAGCGCGACGCTGAAGGGTATCTGCAACCGCCCTGCGCGCCCGGCACCGATGACCGCAATACACAAAGCCAGGTTTACTCCGTTGATAATCTCAACCACTTCGCCGACGTGCTCAATGATATTGATGAACTGGCGCAGTTACAGCTGATTCCGGCTGATGGCGCGGTCGCTGAGGCCTCGCCGGGTCAGTTTGAAATCAATCTTTACCATACCGATAACGTGCTGGAAGCTTGCGATGATGCGCTGGCACTAAAACGCCTGGTGCGTCTGATGGCAGAAAAGCATAAGATGCACGCCACTTTTATGGCGAAGCCGTATGAAGAGCACGCGGGCAGCGGGATGCATATCCATATCAGTATGCAAAATAACCGTGGCGAGAACGTGCTTTCTGACGCGGAAGGCGAAGATTCGCCGCTGCTGAAAAAGATGCTTGCCGGGATGATTGACCTGATGCCGTCATCAATGGCGTTGCTGGCACCAAACGTGAACTCGTATCGCCGCTTCCAGCCAGGTATGTATGTACCGACGCAGGCGTCGTGGGGCCATAACAACCGCACCGTCGCCCTGCGTATTCCCTGCGGCGATCGCCATAATCACCGCGTGGAATATCGCGTGGCGGGTGCCGATGCCAACCCGTATCTGGTGATGGCGGCGATTTTTGCCGGTATTTTGCATGGCCTTGATAACGAACTGCCATTACAGGAAGAAGTCGAAGGTAACGGGCTGGAACAGGAAGGCTTACCCTTCCCGATTCGCCAGAGCGATGCCCTGGGTGAGTTTATCGAGAATGATCACCTGCGCCGCTATTTAGGCGAACGCTTCTGCCATGTCTATCACGCCTGTAAAAATGATGAGCTGTTGCAGTTTGAGCGCCTCATCACAGAAACAGAAATTGAGTGGATGTTGAAAAACGCGTAATACCCCTTGCGGGGTTGTTTCATCGGCCTGAGCGGAGCCAGGCCTGACATTTGCTGGTAATCCAGACATTTCCCGGATGTCGCGTTATGGAGCGCAGGCGGCAACGGGCTTCCGTTAACGATTAAGACTGTGACGAGGAAATGAGATGATGCCGATGATTAAATCCCCGCATGGCGAGGGAGGCTGCGTATGCGCCCCTCCTGCGACTGACTGGACTCCGCCCCCTTTGCTTCCCTTGCTAAACAGGTTTGATTTCAGGTCGACACGACCGCAAACCTTATTACGCAGGGGAGGCAGCAATTATGGCTATTAATTCACCACTGACTATTGCTGCGCAACCTGGCAAAACCCGTCTGCGAAAATCACTGAAATTGTGGCAGGTGGTGATGATGGGTCTGGCCTATCTCACGCCGATGACCGTATTTGATACTTTTGGTATTGTCTCCGGCATTAGCGACGGTCACGTTCCGGCGTCCTATTTGCTGGCGCTGGCGGGCGTGCTGTTTACCGCTATCAGCTACGGCAAACTGGTTCGCCAGTTTCCGGAAGCCGGTTCGGCCTATACCTACGCGCAAAAGTCGATTAACCCGCACGTCGGATTTATGGTCGGCTGGTCATCGCTGCTGGATTATCTCTTTTTGCCGATGATCAACGTCTTGTTGGCGAAAATCTATCTCTCCGCCCTCTTCCCGGAAGTGCCGCCGTGGGTGTGGGTGGTAACCTTCGTCGCCATTTTAACCGCCGCGAATCTGAAGAGCGTCAACCTGGTTGCTAACTTCAATACCCTGTTTGTGTTGGTGCAAATCTCCATCATGGTGGTGTTTATCTTCCTGGTGGTTCAGGGACTGCATAAAGGAGAAGGCGTTGGCACCGTCTGGTCACTTCAGCCGTTTATCAGCGAGAACGCGCACCTGATCCCGATTATTACCGGGGCGACGATTGTCTGTTTTTCCTTCCTCGGTTTCGATGCGGTGACCACGCTTTCGGAAGAGACGCCGGACGCCGCACGCGTGATCCCGAAAGCCATCTTCCTGACGGCGGTATACGGCGGCGTTATCTTTATCGCTGCGTCGTTCTTTATGCAGCTGTTCTTTCCTGATATCAGCCGCTTTAAAGACCCGGACGCCGCACTGCCTGAAATTGCGCTGTACGTTGGCGGCAAGCTCTTCCAGTCGATTTTCCTCTGTACCACGTTTGTGAACACGTTAGCGTCTGGCCTGGCGTCACATGCCAGCGTGTCGCGTCTGCTGTATGTGATGGGGCGTGACAATGTGTTTCCGGAGCGCGTGTTTGGCTATGTGCACCCAAAATGGCGGACTCCGGCACTGAACGTCATTATGGTCGGGATTGTCGCGTTGTCGGCGCTGTTCTTTGATTTAGTCACCGCGACAGCATTGATTAACTTCGATGCTCTGGTGGCATTTACCTTCGTAAATCTGTCGGTGTTTAATCATTTCTGGCGGCGTAAAGGAATGAATAAAAGCTGGAAGGATCACTTCCACTATTTGCTGATGCCGCTGGTTGGCGCGCTGACGGTGGGTGTGCTGTGGGTTAACCTCGAGTCAACGTCACTGACACTCGGTCTGGTATGGGCTTCGTTAGGCGGCGCATATTTGTGGTATCTGATCCGCCGCTATCGCAAAGTGCCGTTGTATGATGGTGACAGAACGCCGGTGAGCGAAACGTAATAGTCGGATGCGCGGCGCATTATCCTGGCTGAGGGTAATGCACCGCGCCATTAACTATAAAAAGATGTATGACCCGGATCACGAGTGCTATCATCCGCCCTTATGCTTAGCGCATTAACCCCAGGGGCAAATAATGAACCACGATATCCCGCTAAAATATTTTGATATTGCCGATGAGTACGCGACCGAATGCGCAGAGCCTGTCGCAGACGCTGAACGCACACCGCTGGCCCTCTACTTCCAGTTACTGCTCACCCGTTTGATGAACAATGAAGAAATCAGCGAAGAAGCCCAACATGAAATGGCTGCTGAAGCGGGGATTAATCCCGTACGCATTGATGAGATCGCAGAGTTTTTGAATCAATGGGGTAATGAGTAATTATTTCATTGCAGACGATCGGTCAGTATCGTTGCCCGGATAAAGCGTTCGCGCCGCATCCGGCTAAAAATGACACGCACTGCAGCGTGCTTTAATGGGTTTCTCACGATCGTACCGCTCTGCTCCTCGCTAAGTTGTTCTGTGAGTTATAGTTATAGAGAAATCACGGGTACGAATGTTGAACAGATGGCGACGCCACCTGTTCAACGACCAACCACACGGCCCTCATTACGACCCCTGAACACAAACGGTAATGGCAAATGTCATTAAATATTAGTAAGATAGCCTCTTTACATAAAATCCCTTAATATTATGCGCCAGGTATTATCGTCTCTTTTGGTGATTGCTGGACTTGTGAGTGGTCAGGCAATCGCCGCGCCTGAATCCCCCCCGCATGCTGATATCCGCGACAGCGGTTTTGTCTATTGCGTCAGCGGGCAAGTCAACACCTTTAACCCATCCAAAGCGAGCAGTGGGTTAATTGTCGATACCCTTGCCGCCCAGTTTTATGATCGACTGCTGGATGTCGATCCCTATACCTATCGCCTGATGCCGGAACTTGCCGAAAGCTGGGAAGTACTCGACAACGGCGCGACCTATCGCTTCCACCTGCGTCGCGATGTTCCGTTTCAAAAAACCGACTGGTTTACTCCCACTCGTAAAATGAATGCCGACGATGTGGTGTTTACCTTCCAGCGAATTTTTGACCGCAACAACCCGTGGCATAACGTCAACGGCAGTAACTTCCCCTACTTCGACAGTCTGCAATTTGCCGATAACGTGAAAAGCGTCCGTAAACTGGATAATCATACCGTTGAGTTCCGACTCGCCCAGCCGGATGCTTCTTTTTTGTGGCACCTCGCGACCCATTATGCTTCGGTCATGTCGGCAGAATATGCAGGGAAGTTAGAGAAAGAAGATCGCCAGGAGCAACTCGACCGTCAACCGGTCGGCACCGGTCCGTATCAGTTGTCGGAATACCGCGCCGGGCAATATATTCGCTTACAACGTCATGATGACTTCTGGCGTGGTAAGCCGTTAATGCCGCAGGTGGTGGTGGATTTAGGCTCCGGCGGCACCGGACGTCTGTCGAAACTCCTGACCGGGGAATGCGACGTTCTGGCCTGGCCTGCCGCCAGTCAGCTATCCATTTTGCGTGACGACCCGCGCTTGCGTTTAACGCTGCGCCCGGGGATGAACGTCGCCTATCTGGCGTTTAACACCGCTAAACCGCCGCTAAATAATCCGGCGGTCCGCCATGCACTGGCACTGGCGATTAATAACCAGCGCCTGATGCAATCCATCTATTATGGTACGGCTGAAACGGCGGCCTCTATTTTACCGCGCGCCTCGTGGGCCTATGACAACGAGGCTAAAATTACTGAATACAATCCGGCAAAATCGCGCGAACAGTTGAAGGCGTTGGGGCTGGAAAACTTAACGCTGAAACTGTGGGTGCCCACACGTTCGCAGGCGTGGAACCCCAGTCCACTGAAAACCGCCGAACTGATTCAGGCGGATATGGCACAGGTTGGCGTAAAAGTGGTGATTGTGCCGGTAGAAGGTCGTTTTCAGGAGGCGCGGTTGATGGATATGAGCCATGATCTGACGTTATCCGGTTGGGCGACGGACAGTAACGACCCGGACAGTTTCTTCCGCCCGTTACTGAGCTGCGCGGCAATTCATTCACAGACCAACCTCGCCCACTGGTGCGATCCGAAATTCGACAGCGTGTTGCGTAAGGCGCTCTCCTCGCAGCAGCTGGCGGCGCGTATTGAAGCCTATGACGAAGCGCAAAGTATTCTGGCGCAGGAATTACCTATTCTGCCGCTGGCGTCGTCATTGCGTTTGCAGGCCTATCGGTACGATATCAAAGGTCTGGTACTTAGCCCGTTTGGTAACGCCTCCTTTGCTGGGGTGTATCGCGAGAAACAGGATGAGGTGAAAAAGCCATGATTATCTTCACCTTACGCCGCATTTTGTTATTGATTGTCACCTTGTTCCTGCTGACCTTCGTTGGCTTCAGCTTGAGCTATTTCACCCCACATGCGCCGTTACAAGGCGCGTCACTGTGGAATGCCTGGGTGTTCTGGTTTAACGGCCTGATCCACTGGGATTTTGGTGTTTCCAGCATTAACGGTCAACCGATTGCCGAACAGTTAAAAGAGGTCTTCCCGGCGACGATGGAGCTGTGCATCCTCGCCTTTGGTTTTGCGCTGATTGTTGGCATCCCCGTGGGAATGATTGCCGGGATTACGCGCCATAAGTGGCAGGATAACTTGATCAACGCCATCGCCTTACTGGGCTTTTCAATCCCGGTGTTCTGGCTGGCGCTTCTGCTGACGCTGTTTTGTTCACTCACGCTAGGTTGGTTGCCCGTTTCTGGGCGTTTCGATTTGCTCTACGAAGTGAAACCGATTACCGGTTTTGCGTTGATTGATGCCTGGCTTTCGGACTCACCGTGGCGGGATGAAATGGTCATGAGCGCAATCCGCCATATGATATTACCCGTGATCACCCTGTCGGTTGCGCCAACAACTGAAGTGATCCGACTAATGCGTATCAGCACTATCGAAGTGTATGACCAGAACTATGTTAAAGCAGCGGCGACCCGCGGTTTGTCGCGCTTTACTATTTTGCGTCGCCACGTTCTGCATAACGCGTTACCTCCGGTTATTCCTCGCCTGGGCTTACAGTTTTCTACCATGCTGACGCTGGCGATGATCACCGAAATGGTTTTTAGCTGGCCGGGTTTAGGGCGCTGGTTAATTAACGCCATCCGCCAGCAGGATTACGCAGCCATTTCCGCCGGAGTGATGGTGTGTGGCTCACTGGTCATTATTGTTAACGTGATTTCTGATATTTTGGGTGCCATGGCTAACCCTCTGAAACATAAGGAATGGTATGCCTTACGATAGCGTATACAGCGAAAAGCGCCCGCCGGGCACGCTGCGTACCGCCTGGCGCAAATTTTATAGTGACGCCTCTGCGATGGTCGGCCTGTACGGCTGCGCGGGGCTGGCTGTACTGTGTATTTTTGGCGGCTGGTTTGCGCCTTACGGCATCGACCAGCAATTTCTCGGTTACCAATTATTGCCGCCGTCATGGTCGCGCTATGGCGAAGTTTCTTTCTTCCTTGGGACTGACGACCTCGGACGCGATGTTTTAAGCCGTTTACTGAGCGGAGCTGCGCCAACCGTAGGCGGCGCATTTGTGGTGACGCTTGCCGCGACGATCTGTGGCCTGGTACTGGGCACCTTCGCCGGGGCGACGCACGGCCTCCGCTCAGCGGTGCTTAACCATATTCTGGATACCTTACTGGCGATCCCTTCCCTACTGCTGGCAATTATCGTTGTAGCGTTTGCCGGACCGAGTTTGTCTCACGCCATGTTTGCCGTCTGGCTGGCGCTGCTGCCTCGTATGGTACGTTCGATTTACAGCATGGTGCATGACGAACTGGAAAAAGAGTACGTTATCGCCGCCCGTCTGGATGGCGCATCAACGCTGAATATTCTCTGGTTTGCTGTGATGCCAAACATCACCGCCGGGCTGGTCACCGAGATCACCCGCGCACTGTCGATGGCAATTCTCGATATCGCCGCGCTGGGCTTTCTCGATCTCGGCGCACAACTCCCCTCGCCTGAATGGGGAGCGATGCTCGGTGATGCGCTGGAACTGATTTATGTCGCCCCGTGGACTGTCATGCTGCCAGGTGCGGCAATTATGATTAGCGTGCTGTTGGTTAACCTCCTTGGCGACGGTGTCCGTCGTGCAATTATTGCGGGGGTGGAATAATGCCATTACTCGATATTCGTAACCTGACCATTGAATTTAAAACCGGTGATGAGTGGGTTAAAGCCGTCGACCGCGTAAGTATGACCTTAACCGAAGGTGAAATCCGCGGTCTTGTTGGCGAATCAGGTTCCGGCAAAAGTTTGATTGCGAAAGCGATTTGTGGGGTGAATAAAGATAACTGGCGTGTCACAGCTGATCGTATGCGTTTTGATGATATCGATTTGCTGCGTCTCTCCGCACGCGAACGGCGCAAGCTGGTTGGTCACAACGTGTCGATGATTTTCCAGGAACCGCAGTCGTGTCTTGACCCTTCAGAACGTGTGGGTCGCCAGTTGATGCAAAACATCCCAGCCTGGACCTATAAAGGCCGTTGGTGGCAGCGTTTTGGCTGGCGCAAACGCCGTGCCATTGAACTGCTGCACCGCGTGGGGATTAAAGATCACAAAGATGCGATGCGCAGTTTTCCCTATGAGTTGACCGAAGGTGAATGTCAGAAAGTGATGATAGCCATTGCACTGGCGAATCAACCGCGTCTGCTGATTGCTGACGAACCGACAAACTCAATGGAGCCAACAACCCAGGCGCAAATCTTTCGCCTCCTGACGCGTCTCAACCAAAACAGCAATACCACTATTTTGCTTATCAGCCATGACTTACAAATGCTTAGCCAATGGGCGGATAAAATTAACGTGCTTTACTGCGGTCAAACGGTGGAAACCGCGCCAAGTAAGGAGTTGGTGACGATGCCACATCATCCTTATACCCAGGCGCTGATCCGCGCGATACCAGACTTCGGCAGCGCGATGCCGCATAAAAGTCGCCTCAATACGCTGCCCGGCGCTATCCCGCTGCTGGAACAGCTACCGATTGGGTGTCGTCTGGGGCCGCGTTGCCCGTATGCACAACGAGAATGCATTGTGACGCCACGTTTGACGGGGGCGAAAAATCATCTCTATGCCTGTCATTTCCCGCTGAACATGGAGAAAGAATGAGATGATCGAAACGCTGCTTGAAGTGCGTAATTTAAGTAAAACGTTCCGCTACCGGACCGGTTGGTTTCGTCGTCAGACCGTAGAAGCGGTAAAACCCTTGAGCTTTACGCTACGTGAAGGCCAGACACTGGCGATTATTGGCGAGAATGGTTCGGGTAAATCCACGCTGGCAAAAATGCTGGCGGGAATGATAGAACCGACCAGCGGCGAGTTATTGATTGACGATCATCCGCTGCATTTTGGCGATTATTCCTTCCGCAGTCAGCGTATTCGCATGATTTTTCAGGATCCTTCGACCTCGTTGAATCCCCGTCAACGTATCTCGCAAATTCTGGATTTTCCACTGCGCCTGAACACCGACCTGGAACCGGAACAGCGTCGCAAACAGATTATTGAAACGATGCGTATGGTTGGGCTGCTACCGGATCACGTCAGTTACTATCCGCATATGTTGGCACCCGGGCAAAAACAGCGTCTGGGGCTGGCGCGCGCGCTGATATTGCGCCCAAAAGTCATTATTGCCGATGAAGCCCTCGCCTCACTGGATATGTCGATGCGTTCGCAGTTGATTAATCTGATGCTGGAGTTACAGGAAAAACAGGGCATTTCGTATATTTATGTTACCCAGCATATCGGAATGATGAAGCACATTAGCGACCAGGTGCTGGTGATGCATCAGGGCGAGGTTGTCGAGCGAGGCAGCACCGCGGATGTGCTGGCATCGCCGCTGCATGAACTCACCAAACGGCTGATCGCCGGTCATTTTGGCGAGGCATTGACGGCGGATGCGTGGCGTAAGGACCGTTAGTGTTTTGCACCTCATCCTGACAGGCCCCCCTCAGGATGAGGTGTTCATTACTTTTGATTGTCGATTCTGGTGAGAGCAACCAGCAATGCCAGCGTATAACACACCGTAATTGCCAGACTCATTTTTAACAGTGTTTCTCCGCCAATTCCCGACAATGGCGCGGCTATACCGCCGAAGACAAACATGCTCATCCCCATCAACGCAGACGCCGTTCCAGATTCCTGCGTCCCTACTGCACTCATAGCCTCTGCCCCGCCAACAGTGCCGATGCCGCTACAAAATGCGATGGTGAAAAATAATGCCACCAGTGCCGGAATGGGCAATTGTATCCATGCGCATAAGACCGTGAGCAATGCACACAAAATTGCCGCTATCAGGCCACCTCGCAACAATGTCATCGCGTTAATCCGTCGCGCCAGGCGCGAGAAGATCCATGAAGCAATGATAAGTCCGATGCCGTTAAGGCCAAACACCAGGCTAAATTGCATTGGACTAAAGCCAAATTCCTTCTGCAACACGAACGACGAAGAGCCGATATATGCAAACAAACCGGCCAGCATAAAACTTTGAATCAGGCAAAAGCGCATAAAACGGCGGTTCTGCACCACGCTTCGTCCGGTTAATAGCAATGATGAGCCCCTTTTATTTTCTGGCAAGGTCTCATTAATAAATAACAGACAGCCCAGCAACAGTACGGTGCTAATTTCAGCCATTACCCAGAATAAAGTGCGCCAGTCAAAAGTGCTAACAATGTACCCGCCCAGCACTGGCGACAACACCGGTGCCAGGCCATTCACCGTCATTAACAGCGCAAAAAACTGGGTCAACGTTACTCCCTGATATTTGTCACGAGCAATAGAACGAGAGAGCACCGAACCACCCGCCCCCGCGATCCCTTGAATAAAACGCCAGACCACCAGCCAGTAAATATTGTTCGTTGTCGCGCACAAAATGGAAGAAACAATAAACAATAGCAACGACAAGATTAACGGACGTTTACGCCCTATTTTGTCGCTCAGAGGGCCAAATAACAGTTGTCCGACGCCAAGACCAATCAGTGATGCGGTCAGAGTTAATTGCGTTATGGTCGTGGTTGCCGCCAGTTGCTCAGACATCTCCGGCAAAGCCGGCAAATAAAGATCAGTACACATCGGGCCGATACCGGCTAAAAGACCAAGAATCAATGCCCATGAAAGAGAGACTCTAGCCATATTATTCCTTACTTGAGTGATGACATGCCGCCGCCCAGCGACTGCCAGAGCGTGATTCGGTTTGTAAAATCAGTCAGTTGCAGTGCCAGCAGCTCCTGCTGTGCGCTCCACAAGCTGCGCTGCGCCGTCAACACGGTCAGGTAATCACCAACACCCGCCTGATAGCGACGCAAGCCAACATCGACCGTTTGTTGTTCAGCTTTAACATACTGGCGCTGTGCATCCAGTTGCTCTTCAAGCGTGGTCCGCCGCGCCAGTGCGTTAGCGACATCTTTAAATGCGCTCTGAACGGTTTTTTCATAGGTGGCAATGAGTCCACGCTTTTGTGCTTCTGCGTAACGAAGCTGCGCCAGATTACTTCCGCCAGTAAACAGCGGTAATGTGACCGATGGCGCAAATGACCAGATCTGCATTCCGTGGCTGAACAACGACGACAACGCGTCACTGCCAACACCGGCACTGGCAGTAAGCGAAATCGTCGGGAAAAAGTTAGCCCGCGCCGCGCCAATATCTGCATTGGCGCTCTTCAAATTATGTTCCGCTTCCTGGATATCCGGGCGACGCAGCAGAACATCAGATGATACTCCCGCAGGAACCAGACTTATCATTTGTTCCGGCAGGCTTTCCAGTGTTCCCGGTAGCAGATTTTCCGCAAGCGTTGTACCTGCCAGTAAGTTCAGCGCATTTTTATCCTGCATCACTTGTGTCTGATAGCTGGCAACGCTGGCGCGCGCTTGCTGATAAACACTCATCGCCTCACTGACATCTGTCGCTGCCGCCGTGCCAACCTGTTGCTGGCGCTGGATAATTTTCAATGAGTTTTCTGCACTGGCCATCGTTTCTTTTGCCAAGGCCAGGTTGCTGTTATCAGCCGCCAGTGTCAGCCAGGCGGTGCTGATTTCAGCAATCAGCGTTAAACGAGTGTTCTGGGCTGTAAATTCACTGGCAAGCCAGGTTTCCCGCGCCGCCCGAGATAAACTCTGATTACGACCAAACAGATCTAACGTATAACTGGACACCGTGCCGTCAGCCTCGGCAGTTGTTCCCGTACCATTCGCCAGCGAACGACTGCGAGTCGAACTTAAGGCCGCATTCACCGTCGGAAATAACGACGCATTAGTTTGCCCATAGAGCGCCCGTGCTGAGTCAATATCAGCAATCGCTTTTTGCACATCGCGGTTACTGTTCAGTGCAATGGTTACTACCTGCTGCAATCGGGGATCGTGGATCACCTGCTGCCAGTCATGGCTGATTGCCTTTCCCTGGCCCTGTGCTCCCGGCAAGGTCGCCGGGATTGGGGATTCAGGCGTACTGTAGTGAGGATCGAGCGAGACACATCCCGCACTCAACAACACCAGAAAAATAAGAGAGCGACGCAACATAACTTACTCCTGACGGCGCGGTTTACCGGCAAACAAACGTTTCACCAGTACAAAAAACAGAGGAACGAAGAAAATGGCCAGTAATGTAGCGGTCAGCGTGCCGCCAATAATGCCCGTACCAATGGCGATGCGGCTGTTCGCCCCTGCGCCAGTTGCTATCGCCAGCGGCATTACCCCCGCAATAAACGCCAGCGAGGTCATGATGATTGGGCGTAAACGAGTCTGCGCCGCGCGTAATGCCGCACGACTCAAGGAATAGCCCTCTGCAACCGCCGCTTCAGCAAATTCCACAATCAGAATGGCGTTTTTCGATGACAAGCCGATAGTAGTTAATAGCGCTACCTGGAAGTAAACGTCGTTGTTTAAATCACGCATCCAGGCCGCCAGCGCCGCGCCAAGAAGCCCCAGAGGGATCACCAGAATGACCGAGAACGGGACTGACCAGCTTTCGTACAGTGCTGCAAGGCAGAGGAAAACCACCAGAATAGAAACTGCATACAGACTTAATGCCTGACCGCTGGCCAGTTTCTCCTGCAATGACAAACCACTCCAGGCCCATGTTGTTCCCGCAGGAAGACTGTTTGCCAGTTCCTCCATTTTTGTCATTGCATCGCCGGAACTAAAGCCAGTCGCGTTTTCGCCCTGAATTTCATAGGCTGCCGAGCCGTTGTAGCGCACCAGTCTTTCCGGTCCATACAGCCAGCGGGTGGTCGCAAAAGCAGAGAATGGTGTCATGGCGTTATCGCTACCGCGCACAAACCATTTACCTAAGTCTGACGGCGCGGAACGAAATTCGCTGTCGCCCTGAATGTAGACTTTTTTCACACGACCACGGTCAATAAAGTCATTCACATAAGTACCGCCCCACGCACTGGACAGGGTGTCGGTGACATCATTCAAACTCAACCCTAATGACACCGCTTTATTGCTATCAATATCTACCTGCAATTGCGGCATTTGTGGCAAATCATTGGCGCGTACAGAATGTAACTCCGGACTTTGATTCGCTTTTTCTATCAACTGATTACGCATTTGCAGCAGTGTTTCACGATCGGTTCCACCGTTAGCTAACAATTCAAACGTAAAACCATTGCTTTGCCCCAGCCCATCAACGGCTGGCGGCGTCATCGCAAATACCGTGGCATCACGAATTGTGCCCAGCTCTTTAGTTGCCCGTAGGGCGATAGCCTGGGCGGTGTTTTCTGCCCCTTTACGTTGAGACCAGTTTTTCAACGAAACAAACGCCATCCCGGTGTTCTGTCCGCTGCCGCTAAAACTGAAACCATCAACGGTAAAGATGACATCGGTATTTGCTTTCTCGTTAATCAGGAACCAGTCAACAATCTGGCGATTCACTTCTGCTGTACGAGCAGCGGTCGCCCCGGCCGGCAGCGTGTACTGCACCATGATTTCGCCCTGGTCTTCAGTGGGTAAGAAACTGCCCGGCAGTTTCCACATCATCAGGGCCATTCCACCACCCAGCACGACATAAAGCCCCATCGTTCGAGCAGCACGGCGCAGGACATAAATTACGCCTCGCTGATATTTATCTTCAGTACGACGGTAAAAGCGGTTAAATGCGCCGAAAAAGCCTTTTTTATGTGGCGGAACATGCTGGAGGACGGAACCGCACAGGGCGGGAGTCAAGGTCAATGCCACTACCACGGAAAGCAGCATTGCGGAGATAATGGTTATCGAAAACTGACGATAAATTACCCCCGTAGATCCCCCAAAGAAGGCCATCGGCAGGAATACGGCTGACAACACCAGCGCAATGGCAACCAGTGCGCCAGAAATCTCGCCCATTGATTTTTCCGTGGCTTCACGCGCGGGCAACCCTTCGTCACGCATAATGCGTTCGACGTTCTCTACCACCACAATGGCATCGTCCACCAGCAAGCCGATCGCCAGCACCATTGCAAACAACGTCAGGGTATTAATCGAATAGCCAAACAACGCAAGAACGCCGAATGTGCCCAGCAAAACGACGGGGACAGCTAACGCCGGAATCAGTGTGGCACGCAGGTTTTGCAGGAATAAATACATCACGCAAACCACCAATACGATGGCTTCAAACAGCGTCTGAATTACGTCCTCTACGGAGATTTTAATAAATTCAGTGCTGTCTTTCGGGTATGCGATGTCGTATCCCTGCGGCATGTTCCGCTGGAATTCGGCAATCTTATCCTTGACCAGCGTCGCCGTATTCAGCGCATTCGCACCGGGCGAAAGCATTACAGCAACCCCGGCAGACGGGTGACCGTTAAGTTTGCCGATAGCGGTATAATCTTCACTGCCCATCTCAACGCGAGCCACATCTTTTATACGAACAACTGCGCCGTCTGACTGGCTTTTCACGATAATATTTTTGAACTGATCCACCGTCTGCAAACGAGACTGCGCACGTACCGTTGCGGTCAGTTGCTGAGTATTCGGTGAAGGCAATGCCCCTATTTTCCCGGCAGTAACCTGCACGTTTTGCGCTTCAATAGCACTTTGCACGTCTGAAGGCATTAGCGAGTAAGACGCCAGTTTGGCCGGGTCAAGCCAGATGCGCATAGCGTATTCCGCGCCAAAGACTTGCAGACTCCCCACACCTTCAACACGCGCCAGCGGGTCCTGAACGTTACTAACCAACCAGTCGGCGATATCCGAACTGGAGGCTTTGTCAGTGGTGTCATACACGGCAGCAATCAGCAAAAAGTTGCTTTGTGATTTCTCCACCGTAACACCCGTTTGCTGCACTTCGCTGGGTAGGCGCGACTCCGCCTGCTGAATTTTATTCTGCACCTGAACCTGTGCAGTATCTGGATCGGTACCTTGTTCAAAGGTCACATTAATACTGACCGAACCATCAGAGCTACTGGTTGAGCTGAAATAGAGTAAATTATCAAGCCCAGTGAGTTGTTGCTCGATAACCTGAGTCACGCTGTTCTCCAGCGTTTCGGCAGAAGCACCAGTATAAGTGGCTGAAATTTTAATGGTCGGCGGTGCAACGTCAGGATATTGCGCGACGGGTAATGTGCGAATAGCCAGAATCCCCGCCAACATAATCAAAATGGCGATAACCCAGGCAAAGACCGGGCGGCGAACAAAAAAGCGCGAAAACATCAGGCGTTGCCTCCATTAGCCTGAACTTCAACAGCCTTGACGGTCTGCCCTGAAGTGACTTTGGCAGAACCTTCAACAATCAGTCGGTCGCCGTTGTGCAGGCCGTTCAGCACCAGCCATTTATCACCATACGTTTCTCCCGTTTCGAGCGTTCGCTGCTCTACTTTATTGTCTTTATTCACCACCAGCGCAGTTGCATTGCCTTTAGCATCGCGCGTGACGCCCTGTTGCGGCGCGAGAATAGCGTCTTCCATCACGCCTTCATCGACACGAGCGCGAACAAACATTCCCGGTAATAACTGCTGTTGTGGATTGGGAAAAATCGCCCGTAATGTCACCGAACCGGTAGACTCATCTACAGCGACTTCGGTGAGTTCCAGACGCCCTTTTTCGCTGTAGGTTGTGCCATCTTCCAGAATAAGTGAGACGCTCATGGTGTCACTGTTGGTCGCCAGTGACTGTTTACGCAGACGTAATAAATCGACACTAGAGCGAGTGAGGTCGACATACATTGTATCCAGACCACGAATAGTCGATAACGCTGTATCCTGCGACGCGGTCACCAGTGCGCCAGGGGTTACCGACGAAATACCAATACGCCCCGAAATCGGTGCGGTTACCGTGGTCCAGTCAAGATTAATGCGCGCAGTTTCCAGTGCGGCTTTTTTCGCCTCTACACTGGCTTTATCTTGTGCACAGGTAGACTGAGCATCATCAGCATCCTGTTGTGAAACACCGTTCTCTTTCACCAGTCGAGCATAACGCTGCGCTTTCTGGCAATCGGCTTTTACCAGTGCCTGTGCTTGTTGTAATGCTGCCCGGGCTTCATTCCATGCAGCCTGATAACTGGCCGCATCAATCTGGTAGAGCGGCTGTCCAGCCTTGACCAGATCACCTTCCTTAAATAAGCGTTTCTGGATAATTCCCCCAACCTGCGGACGTACTTCAGCACTGAGCGCAGCACTGGTGCGTCCGGTTAATTCACTGACTACCGAAACCGGTTGAGATTTGAGCGTAACAACGCCGACTTCTGTTTCTGACGGGGATGAATTGTTACTTTGCGTATTATCACAACCCGATAAGAGCAGCATTGCCACTACAGATGTTGCTATATACTTCATTATTTTCTCCAGGGTGAGAAATACCCTCCTCATTAAAATTAATGAGGATATGTCAGGGATATTCAGTTATAACGAACCCGCATCGCGAAATGAATTTCGCAATGAAATAAGGGGGATTAATATCCCCCGCTATTGGTTAATTCTGTTCTTATTTATTTATCAACATACTAACAATATCCTGATATATTTCCTGCAGATGTTGTGGATCGCTTTTTTGCGGTGTTAAACGACGATAAACCGTACCTTCCATCATGGTAGCAAACACTTCAACGCAGCAACGAATGTGCTCGTCGCTAAGATGGGGATGCATTCTTTTCATATGTGCACAACCGTTAGCGAACATTCTGGCGTCAGCTTCTTCAAGCATTGCCATCACCCGTGGGTTGCGTGTGGCTTCTGCAGCCACTTCCAGCATCAGCGCGTCGTCGTCCTCATTTAAGGATTTACGCAAGGCAAGAACTTCCGGAAAGTGATCGGTACGCGCGTCAATGTCCATTTGGGCAATACGAAAGTCGATGATACGGCGAACCATCTCTTCAATAATGGCGTCTTTGTTGGCGAAGTAACGATATATCTGACCCACGCTAAGCTGAGCTTCGCTGGCAATTTGCGACATACTGGCGGCATGAAATCCGCAGCGACGAAAACACCGACGGGCGGCGTTAATGATTTCATCCTGACGCTGTTTGTGGCGTATCTCCAGCTTGCTGGTCATTTCTGTCTCCTGGCCTATCACTTGGTGAGAATGATCGTTCTCATTTTTGCTGATTATACGTTTCTCCAAAGTAATGGAAAGTATTTTTATCTTATTCATGGTGCATATTCTGATAATGAAGAGATTGTGGAGATTCTGTGAAGATAGTTGACAATATTAAGTTGGGGTCAATTCATCAGAAAGGCAGCGACTTGTTGTCGCCAGTTCTGTTTTCATCATCAAACTTATCGGAGCTAATACGAATAGTTTCATAGTCAGATTCTATAAGATATTTCCCCAACCTACCCCTTGCAGGCATCAAGAGTAGATAACGCAAAATGCTCTGTACCGCAGCTTCTCTCCGCTACAGAAAGCGCAACTATAGCCACCCACAGCCAGGTTGATTATAATAACCGTTTATCTGTTCGTACTGTTTACTAAAACGACGAATCGCCTGATTTTCAGGCACAACAAGCATCAACAATAAGGATTAAAGCTATGGGTTTTCTTTCCGGTAAGCGCATTCTGGTAACCGGTGTTGCCAGCAAACTGTCCATCGCCTACGGTATCGCTCAGGCGATGCACCGCGAAGGAGCTGAACTGGCATTCACCTACCAGAACGACAAACTGAAAGGCCGCGTAGAAGAATTTGCCGCTCAATTGGGTTCTGACATCGTTCTGCAGTGCGATGTTGCCGAAGATACCAGCATCGACACCATGTTCGCTGAACTGGGGAAAGTTTGGCCGAAATTTGACGGTTTCGTACACTCTATTGGTTTTGCACCTGGCGATCAGCTGGATGGTGACTATGTTAACGCCGTTACTCGTGAAGGCTTCAAAATTGCCCACGACATCAGCTCCTACAGCTTCGTTGCAATGGCAAAAGCTTGCCGCTCCATGCTGAATCCGGGTTCTGCCCTGCTGACCCTTTCCTACCTTGGCGCTGAGCGCGCTATCCCGAACTACAACGTTATGGGTCTGGCAAAAGCGTCTCTGGAAGCGAACGTGCGCTATATGGCGAACGCGATGGGTCCGGAAGGTGTGCGTGTTAACGCCATCTCTGCGGGTCCGATCCGTACTCTGGCGGCTTCCGGTATCAAAGACTTCCGCAAAATGCTGGCTCATTGCGAAGCCGTTACCCCGATTCGCCGTACCGTTACTATTGAAGATGTGGGTAACTCCGCGGCATTCCTGTGCTCCGATCTCTCTGCCGGTATCTCCGGTGAAGTGGTCCACGTTGACGGCGGTTTCAGCATCGCTGCAATGAACGAACTCGAACTGAAATAATCGTTCTGTTGGTAAAGATGGGCGGCGTTCTGCCGCCCGTTATCTCTGTTATACCTTTCTGATATTTGTTATCGCCGATCCGTCTTTCTCCCCTTCCCGCCTTGCGTCAGGATAACGATTTCCTTTACGACCAAGGAGCGCCCATGGAACAACGCCACATCACCGGCAAAAGCCACTGGTATCATGAAACGCAATCCAGTACTGCGGAGTATGACGTTCTGCCTCTGGTCCCGGAAGCCGCAAAGGTCAGCGATCCCTTTCTGCTCGACGTGATCCTTGATGAAGAAACGCTGGCACCCTTCCTTTCATGGCTGGTCCCTGCGCGCGTTCTTGCAGTAGAGTTGTTCCCTGACCAGCTTACCGTGACCCGTTCACAGACCTTCACCGCTTATGAACGCTTGTCGACGGCCCTGACGGTTGCTCAGGTTTGCGGCGTCCAACGGTTATGTAACTACTATTCGGCGCGACTTACGCCGCTCCCCGGGCCTGATTCCTCCAGGGAAAGTAATCATCGGTTAGCACAAATCACGCAATATGCCCGCCAACTGGCTAGCTCGCCTTCTATTATCGACAACCGATCGCGCCAGCATCTGAATGACGTCGGCCTAACTGCCTGGGACTGTGTAATCATTAACCAAATCATTGGTTTTATTGGCTTTCAGGCGCGGTCAATTGCGACATTTCAGGCTTATCTCGGGCATCCGGTACGCTGGTTACCCGGTCTGGAGATACAAAACTATGCCGACGCGTCACTGTTTGCTGATGAATCAATACGCTGGCGAAGCAGCTATGAGGTGGAAAAACTCCCTGAAGAGCACACAAAAAGTTCAACTGCAGAACTTTGCCAACTGGCCGAAACACTCTCTCTCCACCCTATTTCACTTTCCCTTCTCGAAAAGTTGCTAAACAGCACACGGGTCAATACACAGCCGGATAATCAGCTTGCGGCGTTGTTATGCGCGCGGATAAATGGCAGTCCTGCTTGTTTTGCCACCTGTATGGATTCATCAAATGAATATAAAAAAATCAGCGCCCTTCTGCGCAAGGGCGAAAATGAAATTAACCAATGGGCTGACCGTCATTCTGTTGAGCGCGCTACCGTTCAGGCGATACAATGGCTGACCCGAGCACCCGATCGCTTTAGCGCCGCCCAGTTCAGCCCATTACTCGAACACGAAAAATCATCAACGCAGATTATTAATCTGCTGGTATGGAGCGGGCTGTGTGGCTGGATAAATCGCTTAAAAATCGCGTTGGGTGAGACATATTAACCTTGCCGCGTCAGACAGATTCGCGTAAAACTGTCAGCCGCTCTAATGGCCACCAAAATAGACAATTATGTTTCAGGACAACCCGCTGCTAGCGCAGCTTAAACAGCAACTGCATTCCCAGACGCCACGCGCTGAAGGGGTGGTAAAAGCCACAGAAAAAGGCTTTGGCTTCCTGGAAGTCGACGCGCAAAAAAGTTATTTCATTCCGCCGCCGCAGATGAAAAAAGTCATGCATGGCGACCGAATTATCGCGGTGATCCACAGTGAAAAAGAACGTGAATCCGCAGAGCCAGAAGAACTGGTTGAACCGTTCCTGACTCGTTTCGTGGGTAAAGTTCAGGGCAAAAATGACCGTCTGGCCATCGTTCCTGATCATCCACTCTTAAAAGACGCCATTCCTTGCCGCGCAGCCCGTGGCCTGAACCACGAGTTTAAAGAAGGCGACTGGGCGGTTGCCGAAATGCGCCGTCATCCGCTGAAAGGCGATCGTTCTTTCTATGCTGAACTGACACAATACATCACTTTTGGTGACGATCACTTTGTACCGTGGTGGGTTACCCTTGCGCGCCATAATCTGGAAAAAGAAGCACCAGACGGCGTCGCTACCGAAATGCTCGATGAAGGTCTGGTTCGTGAAGATCTGACTGCGCTGGATTTTGTCACCATCGACAGTGCCAGCACAGAAGATATGGATGACGCCCTTTTCGCTAAGGCGTTGCCGGATGACAAACTTCAGCTGATTGTGGCGATTGCCGATCCAACCGCGTGGATTGCTGAAGGCAGCAAGCTGGACAAAGCCGCGAAAATTCGCGCATTCACCAACTATCTGCCTGGCTTCAACATCCCTATGCTGCCTCGCGAGCTTTCTGACGATCTCTGCTCACTGCGCGCCAATGAAGTCCGCCCGGTACTGGCATGCCGCATGACGCTCTCCGCTGATGGCACCATTGAAGATAATATCGAATTCTTTGCCGCCACCATCGAATCCAAAGCGAAGCTGGTGTATGACCAGGTTTCTGACTGGCTGGAAAATACCGGTGACTGGCAGCCTGAAAGCGAAGCAATTGCCGAACAAGTCCGTTTGCTAGCGCAAATTTGCCAACGCCGCGGCGAGTGGCGTCATAACCACGCACTGGTGTTTAAAGATCGCCCGGATTACCGCTTTATTCTCGGTGAAAAAGGTGAAGTGCTGGATATCGTCGCCGAGCCTCGTCGCATTGCCAACCGTATCGTCGAAGAAGCGATGATTGCCGCTAACATTTGTGCGGCCCGCGTACTGCGCGATAAGCTCGGTTTTGGCATCTATAACGTGCATATGGGCTTTGATCCGGCGAATGCCGACGCGCTGGCAGCGTTGCTGAAAACCCACGGTCTGCATGTCGATGCCGAAGAAGTGCTCACGCTGGACGGTTTCTGCAAACTGCGTCGTGAACTGGATGCGCAACCAACTGGTTTCCTCGACAGCCGCATTCGTCGCTTCCAGTCATTTGCTGAAATTAGCACTGAACCCGGTCCTCACTTTGGCCTCGGTCTGGAGGCATACGCCACCTGGACTTCGCCGATCCGTAAATATGGCGACATGATCAACCACCGTCTGCTGAAAGCGGTTATCAAAGGCGAAACTGCGACGCGTCCGCAGGATGAAATCACTGTCCAAATGGCCGAGCGTCGCCGTCTCAACCGAATGGCAGAACGTGATGTTGGCGACTGGTTATACGCACGCTTCCTGAAAGACAAAGCCGGGACCGACACCCGTTTCGCGGCGGAAATTGTCGATATCAGCCGTGGCGGCATGCGTGTGCGTTTGGTTGATAACGGCGCTATCGCCTTTATTCCAGCACCTTTCTTACACGCTGTGCGCGATGAACTGGTTTGCAGCCAGGAAAACGGCACTGTACAAATTAAAGGTGAAACGGCTTACAAAGTGACTGACGTTATTGACGTCACCATTGCCGAAGTCCGCATGGAAACCCGCAGCATTATTGTGCGCCCGGTCGCGTAATCTCCTTTCACGGCCCATTCCTCATGAATGGGCCGTTTATTTCCCCGCTCCACCTTCGTCATATCCCGGCAGTTTTTTTAACTGACTTTCGTTTGAAAACTGGCGTTTTTCCAAAACTGGATTACAAATAAATATATAAAAAAAACAATGCGTTTAGCCGCCGTTAATTTCATGTAAGTCATGTTGTTCCTTTTATTTAACCGCGGACTCCGCTGTTAACCGGAGGATATGCATCATGAAAACCGTTAGGGAGTCCACAACGTTGTACAACTTTCTCGGATCGCACAATCCATACTGGCGGTTAACGGAAAGCAGCGATGTTTTGCGCTTTTCTACCACCGAAACCACAGAACCTGATCGTACTTTGCAGTTATCTGCCGAACAGGCTGCTCGCATCAGGGAAATGACGGTCATCACCTCCAGCCTGATGATGAGTCTGACCGTCGATGAAAGCGATCTTTCTGTGCATCTGGTAGGACGAAAAATCAATAAACGGGAATGGGCTGGCAACGCGTCTGCATGGCATGACACACCAGCAGTTGCTCGTGATTTATCACACGGACTTTCCTTTGCTGAGCAGGTAGTTTCTGAAGCACATTCCGCAATAGTGATTCTCGACAGCCGGGGGAATATCCAACGCTTCAATCGGTTATGTGAAGATTACACTGGGTTGAAAGAACATGACGTCATTGGGCAAAGCGTGTTTAAACTGTTTATGAGCCGTCGTGAAGCTGCGGCATCCAGGCGCAATAACCGTGTATTTTTTCGAAGCGGCAATGCATATGAAGTCGAACTGTGGATACCAACACGTAAAGGCCAGCGGCTGTTTCTGTTTCGCAATAAATTTGTCCACAGCGGCAGTGGCAAAAACGAGATTTTTTTAATCTGTTCCGGCACCGACATTACCGAAGAGCGCCGCGCTCAGGAGCGACTGCGTATTCTGGCAAATACCGACAGTATCACCGGACTGCCGAATCGTAACGCAATGCAGGAGTTAATCGATCACGCTATTAATCATGCAGATAACAATAAAGTTGGGGTTGTGTATCTTGATTTGGATAATTTTAAAAAGGTCAACGACGCCTATGGGCATTTGTTTGGTGACCAGTTATTACGCGACGTGTCATTGGCTATTTTAAGCTGTCTCGAACATGACCAGGTGTTGGCGCGTCCAGGTGGCGATGAGTTTCTGGTACTGGCATCCAATACCTCACAAAGCGCGCTGGAAGCAATGGCATCACGAATTTTGACCCGCTTACGACTCCCCTTCCGCATTGGTTTAATTGAAGTTTATACCAGCTGTTCAGTGGGTATTTCACTCTCTCCCGAACATGGTTCGGACAGCGCGGCTATTATTCGTCACGCCGACACAGCAATGTACACAGCGAAGGAAGGCGGACGAGGACAATTTTGCGTTTTTACTCCAGAAATGAATCAGCGGGTATTTGAATATCTCTGGCTGGATACCAACTTGCGTAAAGCACTGGAAAACGATCAGTTGGTTATTCACTATCAACCGAAAATCACCTGGCGTGGCGAAGTGCGCAGTCTGGAAGCACTAGTACGTTGGCAGTCACCTGAACGTGGGTTGATTCCACCGTTGGACTTCATTTCCTACGCCGAAGAGTCAGGGCTAATTGTGCCTTTAGGCCGTTGGGTGATTCTCGATGTCGTACGCCAGGTGGCAAAGTGGCGGGATAAAGGTATTAACCTGCGAGTGGCGGTAAACATTTCTGCACGTCAGCTCGCCGATCAAACCATTTTCACCGCCCTGAAACAGGTTCTCCAGGAACTCAATTTTGAATACTGCCCTATTGATGTTGAACTGACGGAGAGCTGCCTGATTGAGAATGATGAACTTGCACTGTCTGTTATTCAACAATTTAGCCAACTAGGTGCGCAAGTGCATCTGGACGATTTTGGTACCGGCTACTCTTCACTTTCGCAACTGGCGCGCTTTCCGATCGATGCCATCAAACTTGACCAGGTTTTTGTTCGGGATATTCACAAACAGCCTGTCTCGCAGTCACTGGTCCGGGCGATCGTCGCTGTGGCACAGGCATTGAATCTTCAGGTGATCGCTGAAGGTGTGGAGAGTAAAAAGGAAGATGCTTTTTTAACCAAGAACGGGATCAATGAGCGGCAAGGATTTTTGTTTGCCAAACCGATGCCCGCCGTCGCCTTCGAACGCTGGTATAAACGCTATCTGAAGCGCGCATAAGTAGATGAATATATATACTTAGCGATATATTCCGTCATTATATATCGTATTACTGGATGATAATTAGCCGTTGCTGTTAAACACTTCTCTTTTAGCGGCAATTTTTGCATTATTCCTTTTCCACTTTTGCTATAAGGATGTCCTTGATGTCTGAATTTGATGCCCAGCGCGTTGCCGAACGTATTGATATTGTGTTAGATATCCTTGTGGCAGGCGATTACCACTCTGCGATCCATAATCTCGAGATACTTAAAGCAGAACTCTTGCGCCAGGTTGCTGAATCTACGCCAGACATCCCGAAGGCACCGTGGGAGATTTAACAATCGTGCCTTCAGGTTTTCCTATTTGAGGATGCCCGGCGCGTCAGTATTTTTTTATTTAGTATTATAACGTTATAAGAATTACAGCGATGAATTCCCGACAACAAACTATTCTACAGATGGTCATTGACCAGGGTCAGGTTAGCGTAACCGATCTGGCAAAAGCCACTGGAGTTTCTGAAGTTACCATTCGCCAGGATCTCAACACCCTCGAAAAACTGAGTTACCTCCGCCGTGCACATGGCTTTGCAGTATCGCTTGATAGTGATGACGTCGAAACTCGTATGATGAGCAACTATACGCTGAAGCGTGAACTCGCCGAGTTTGCCGCGTCACTGGTTCAACCGGGCGAAACCATCTTTATCGAAAATGGCAGCAGCAATGCCCTGCTCGCCCGGACTCTGGGCGAGCAGAAGAAAAATGTCACGATCATCACGGTCAGCAGCTACATCGCGCATTTGCTGAAAGACGCGCCTTGTGAAGTTATTTTGCTCGGTGGCGTGTACCAGAAAAAAAGCGAAAGTATGGTTGGTCCTTTGACACGCCAGTGCATCCAACAGGTGCATTTCAGCAAAGCATTTATTGGTATTGATGGCTGGCAACCTGAAACTGGGTTTACCGGTCGCGATATGATGCGTACCGATGTGGTCAATGCCGTGCTGGAAAAAGAGTGCGAGGCGATAGTCCTGACTGACAGCTCGAAATTTGGTGCTGTACATTCATACTCCATCGGCCCCGTTGAGCGATTCAATCGCGTGATTACCGATTCGAAAATACGCGCCAGCGATCTGATGCATCTTGAGCACAGTAAACTCACCGTTCACGTCGTTGACATTTAACCATTTCCCTTCTCTACGGATGATTTGCAGTTTGGCAAATCATCCGCTCTAAGATGATTCCTGGTTGATAATTAAGACTATTTACCTGTTATTAACACTCTCAAGATATAAAATTATTATCAGCGATATAACAGGAAGTCATTATCACCTGCGTGATATAACCCTGCGCGCGAGCGGATTTCACGGAATAATTTCACTAGGCTTATTCTTAGCTATTATAGTTATAGAGAGCTTACTTCCGTGAATCATAAATTCAGGAGAGAGTATTATGTTTGTAACGAGCAAAAAAATGACCGCGGCTGTTCTGGCAATTACCCTGGCAATGTCTCTGAGTGCCTGTTCTAACTGGTCTAAACGAGACCGTAACACCGCAATTGGCGCGGGCGCAGGTGCATTAGGCGGTGCAGTACTGACCGATGGCAGTACGTTGGGTACATTAGGTGGTGCAGCCATCGGTGGTGTTATTGGTCACCAGGTCGGTAAATAATCGTAAATAAATGTCGATTATCGACTCGCAATTATAATACGCTTGATTCTGTTCAGTACGAAATAACTGAATAATACACACAGTAAAATATTCGAAAGCCACGGATATATCCGTGGCTTTTTATGTTAGCCGCCGGCGAGTTTTACCTTCATCCCTTTCGCTTCAAGCAGTGATTTTAATAAATCACGCTTATCGCCCTGGATTTCAATAATTCCATCTTTAACTGCTCCGCCGCAGCCGCATTTTTTCTTCAGTTCCGCTGCCAGTTTCGTCAGTTCGGCATCATCGAGATCGACACCGGTAATCAGGCAAACGCCCTTACCTTTACGTCCACTGGTCTGACGCTGAATACGCACCACACCGTCGCCTTTAGGGCGTACAGGGGCCGCTTTTGGCTCATCAATACGTCCGGTTTCCGTTGAGTAGACCAGACGGCTGTTGGAATCACTCATCATGCACTCCGCTGTAAAGAGGCGTTGATCGCTTTCAGCGTCTGCGCTGGATCTACCGATTGCGTTACCGGGCGACCAATCACCATATAATCAACACCAGCCGCCAACGCCTGTTCTGGCGTCATAATGCGGCGCTGGTCACCTGCTTCACTCCCCTGCGGACGAATGCCCGGTGTAACCAGTTTGAACGCCTGACCGAATACCTGTTTAAAGCGCACAGCTTCCTGAGCAGAACACACCACACCATCAAGGCCACATTTTTGCGTCAGTGCCGCCAGACGTTCTGCATAATCTGCAGGTGACAGTGTCACGCCAAGATCGGCCAGGTCGCTGGCTTCCATGCTGGTCAACACTGTCACAGCAATCAAAAGCGGTGCATCTTTGCCAAACGGAACCAGTGCCTCACGCGCTGCGGTCATCATACGCGCCCCACCAGAGGCATGAACATTCACCATCCACACACCTAAGTCAGCTGCAGCAGCGACAGCGTGCGCTGCAGTGTTGGGAATATCGTGAAATTTCAGGTCGAGGAAGATATCAAAACCACGCTGTTGAAGTTCGCGTACAAATTGAGGTCCAAACAGCGTAAACATCTCTTTGCCGACTTTCAGACGACAATCGCGTGGGTCGATCTTGTCGACAAAGGCCAGAGCGGCATCACGATTATGATAATCAAGGGCAACAACCACAGGAGAATTCGTAACAGCGCGGGAAGAAGATGAAGCAGTTAACGTCATGACCAGACCTTCTTGATGATGGGCACCGGAAGTGGCGCGAAACAGGTAAACGGCGAGCATTCTACCCGTGGAAATAAAAAATTAACAGTTGCGATTTCTCCCCTGGCAGGCTTTTATGCGCCTGAGTTACCGGAGCACAATGGAACATCAACAATTAGTATGTTGTAACTAAAGTCGGATTTTTTTAAAAATTACAGGCCATCAAGACCGCGAATCGGTTTAATGGTTGACCAGGCCCGACAAGACGGACAATGCCAGTAGAGAGTGTATGCGGTAAAACCACATTTCTGGCAGCGATAACGAGGCTTACTCCGCACCTTCTCGCCAACCATGTCACGCAGCACCATCAGACTCTCTTTGGCACGCCCTTCTTCCGCTTCATTTAAGTGGTAATCCATTAGCTTATGGAACACACGCATGGTCGGATGACGCTGAAGCTGACGCGTAATATAGACCTGTGCGGCCTCACTACCGTCGCGCGCTTCGATGATGTCCGCAAGCATCAGTTCAGCATCGGCACCGGTGTTCTCTTCCACCGCGCGCTGCAGGAACTCTGCCCATTCGGCAGTTTTACCCAACTGCTGGTAGCAGGTTTGCAGCATTTCCAGCGTTTCGCTGACCAGTTCTCTGTCCTGGGATATCACGCGTTGCAGACTTTCGACGGCTTTGGCGTATTCTCCTTTCGCCATAAATACGCGTCCCATCATGATGGATACGCGGGCGCTGTTTTTATCTGCCGCCGCACCTTTTTTTAACAAGGCCATGGCACGATCGAGATCGTCGCTGGCCATATGCTGTAGGGCTAACTCGCAGTAGAAATGAGCAATTTCGACGCGCTGCTTATCTTTACCCAGCTTCACCAGGCGTTCGGCAACATCAATTGCTTTCTGCCACTCGCTGGTAGCCTGGTAGATTTGTAGCAACTGTTGCAGCGCGCCAATGCGGAAGTCAGTTTCATCGGTCAGTTGATTGAACATGTCTTCCGCGCGGTCGTATAACCCGGCGGCCATATAATCACGCCCCAGTTGTTGAATCGCCAACAGACGCTGTTCATAGGTCAGCGAGGCGCTTTCCATTAGGGTCTGATGGATGCGAATAGCGCGATCAACTTCGCCACGCGAACGGAACAGGTTTCCGAGCGTAAGGTGGGCTTCAACGGTACCCGTATCCTCTTTAAGCATATCGAGAAACAGGTCTACCGCTTTATCCTGTTGATTACTAAGCAGAAAGTTAACCCCCGCTACGTAATCACGCGACAAGCGGTTGGCTTCATCTTGCTTGTTTTGTTGCGCACTTCTGCGGCCCATATACCAGCCATAGGCAGCGGCTACAGGCAAAAGCAGAAACAACAACTCCAGCATAGAAAGTTATTCCTTCGCCGCTGACGAATGCGGCGCTACAGCCACGTCAGTCGCGGGTGAAAGCTGGTTTTCCAGTCGCTTTATTTTACGTTCAGCGCGCGCCAGGGAAACACGAACTCGCAGCCAGAACAGGCCGCAAATCAGCCAACCGATAGCAAACCCCGCAGCAAACAATACCGCCAGCAATGTGGAAATACGGTACTCCCCTTGCGCTAACAGATAATTAAACGTCACCTGTTGATCGTTCTGCGCACCTAACGTAACCGAAATCACGAAGATCGCTAACACCAGTAAGAAAATGAGTAAATATTTCACATTACTTCCCGTTATGTGGTTAGAGCGAATAAATTATGGTCAACTTACCGCAATAGCCCTTTAAAGTACCATTTTCGCGCCGTCTGCGAAATGGCATCCACGCGCATTGTTGATGATTTAAGGCCTAAATTCGGAAAATCAACCAGCGTTAACTTTCTTGTTCTCGTTGTGCAATTTCGCGATTTTCTTCCGCAGGTGGTGTTAATGGCCCACAAATTCGTTGCGCAAGCCACGTTGCCACCGCCACCAGCGCCCACGAAATCAACGTAGCTACCACCAGATCGCGTGGCCAATGCATCCCGAGCAGCAGGCGGCTTCCCATGACTCCCGTTGCCCAGACCAACAAGATAGCAATGGTAAACGTTCGCCGACGCGGCCACAGCAAACCAACGGCCAGCAGTGCCCAACTGGCAGCAAACATCGTGTGACCGGAAGGAAAGGCAAACCCCGTCTCTTTCTGCCAGTGTGAACGCAAATATTGTGGGATATTTTTCTCTTCAGCCAACTGTTCTTTCACCAGATTTCCGCGTTCTGCTCGCTTTAAAGTGTAGAACTCATCAACCGGAATATGATGTGTTTTTTCCAGCCAGATAACAAAAGGTCGTGGTTCCTGGACTTTGTCTTTGATCCAGGATTTAACGCCTTGTCCCACAAGAATTGCCGCCGCCAGAATGGCAAATAACATAATGGCAGCCTTAATGCGAAAACGCAGACACCAGAGAAACCAGCCGAATAAAATCAAATGTGTAATGACGCCCCAGGGCTGGGTGACAGTTTCAGTAACCCAAAAAGCCGCTTTTAGTAGCCAACTTTGTTCTCCAGGTTGCCAACGCCAGCCAGAAATCCATACGGCTACTGGCATAACAAGCAATAGTGCAGTTCCCACTGCGGTACGTCTGGCAATCGAACGCATGGCCTCTCCTTTTTGATAAGTCCCACAATCATAACTGAAAATGCCAGTTCCAGGAAAAATTGACAGATTTGTGCCATTCCGTGAACGATCGACGCGTCGTGATTAGGTGAACCCCTTCTCGTTATGGCAAAATAAGCCAATACAGAACCAGCATTATCTGGAGAATTTCATGCAGCTTAAACGTGTGGCAGAAGCCAAACTGCCAACCCCATGGGGCGATTTCCTGATGGTGGGATTTGAAGAACTGGCAACCGGACACGATCATGTCGCGCTAGTCTATGGCGATATTTCCGGGCATACCCCGGTACTTGCGCGCGTCCATTCCGAATGTCTGACCGGTGACGCCCTGTTCAGCTTGCGCTGCGATTGTGGCTTCCAGCTCGAAGCGGCACTGACGCAAATTGCCGAAGAAGGCCGTGGTATTTTGCTGTATCACCGTCAGGAAGGTCGTAACATTGGTCTGCTGAATAAAATCCGCGCTTACGCACTGCAGGATCAAGGTTACGATACCGTAGAGGCTAACCACCAGTTAGGCTTCGCCGCTGATGAGCGCGACTTCACTCTTTGCGCTGATATGTTCAAACTCCTTGGCGTCAATGAAGTCCGCTTGTTAACCAACAACCCGAAAAAAGTCGAAATTCTGACCGAAGCAGGGATTAATATTGTTGAACGCGTACCGTTGATTGTAGGTCGTAACCCCAATAACGAACATTATCTCGATACCAAAGCCGAGAAAATGGGTCATTTACTGAACAAATAACCCTCTTGCATTGTGTAATTAATTTGCTTGCCGGAAGCAAAATAACCGGCAAGCAAATACTTGTTACTTCAACATATTACGAATGACATAATGCAAAATGCCGTCGTTCTGGTAGTAGGTCAACTCCGTCGCGGTGTCGATACGACAACGGCAGGGTACGACCTCCTGGCTACCATCCGCGCGCGTAAGCGTCACCGGAACCGTCGCACCGGGCTGTAGATTTTGCAGATCGCCAATATCAATCTTCTCTTCCCCGGTTAGCCCTAACGTTTTACGCGTTACGCCTTGCGGAAATTCCAGCGGCAGGATGCCCATGCCAATTAAATTCGAACGGTGAATTCGTTCAAACGATTCGGCAATCACCACACGAATGCCAAGCAGACGCGGACCTTTTGCCGCCCAGTCACGGCTGGAGCCTGATCCATACTCTTTCCCGGCAATCACCGCCAGCGGCGTTTGCTCCTGCTTATAGCGCATCGCGGCATCATAAATAGAGATGACCTCGCTGTCAGGTAAATGCCGCGTCATCCCCCCTTCAACGCCAGGCACCATTTCATTACGGATGCGAATATTGGCGAAGGTGCCGCGCATCATCACTTCATGGTTACCACGCCGCGAACCGTAGGAGTTAAAGTCTTTGCGCTCAACACCCCGACCTTGTAGATATCGCCCCGCCGGGCTATCGGGCTTAATGCTGCCCGCCGGAGAGATATGGTCAGTGGTGACTGAATCCCCCAGCATTGCGAGGATCCGCGCACCGTGAATATCTTCCACAGGTGCTGGTGTTGCCTGCATTTCATCAAAGAAAGGCGATAAGCGAATATAAGTTGAATCTTCCTGCCAACCGTAGGTATCGGATCGTGTGACGTTAATTTCCTTCCACTCTGCTGTGCCTTCAAAAACTTCTGCGTACTCTTTGCGGAACATTTCTGTGGAGACTTGTTCTACCGCACGGGCAATTTCTTGTGCCGAGGGCCAGATATCTTTCAGATATACCGGGTCGCCTTTGCGATCGTGACCAATAGGCTCAGAAGCGAGGTTAATATTCATATTTCCCGCTAGCGCATAGGCAACCACCAGCGGCGGCGAGGCCAGCCAGTTAGTTTTAACCAGCGGATGGATACGGCCTTCAAAGTTACGGTTGCCGGACAGCACTGCACCGACGGTTAAATCGCCTTTTTTGATTGCCGTTTCGATAGGATCGGGCAGCGGCCCAGAGTTACCAATACAGGTGGTACAACCGTATCCCACAAGGTTAAACCCCAGTTCGTCGAGATACGGTGTCAATTTCGCTTTTGCCAGATAGTCAGAAACAACTTTCGAGCCTGGTGCCAGCGACGCTTTGACCCACGGTTGCCGCTTGAGGCCCAGAGTTACAGCTTTTTTCGCCAGCAAGCCTGCGGCCATCAGCACACTTGGGTTAGAGGTGTTGGTGCACGAGGTTATCGCAGCAATGACCACCGCGCCATCAGGTAACTGATACTGATGTCCGTTCATAACATAATCGACCGGCTGGCGATCTTTATGCGTGGCATTCACTTCCAGTTCGTTACTGGCGGCAAATGCTTTTGGTACATCGGGCAGTGCAACGCGATCCTGTGGGCGTTTAGGCCCTGCCAGGCTCGCTTCAACGTCATTCATATCCAGTTCTAACGTACTGGTAAAAATTGGTTCATCGCCCGGGTTACGCCACATGCCCTGCGCTTTGGCATATTTTTCGACCAACTCGACCTGATCTTCGCTGCGCCCGCTTAAACGCATGTAATCGAGGGTGACAGCATCGATTGGGAAGAAGCCACAGGTGGCACCATATTCTGGCGACATATTGGCAATGGTGGCGCGATCCGCCAGCGGTAGTGAATCCAGACCATCACCATAAAATTCGACGAATTTCCCCACCACGCCATGTTTGCGCAGCATTTGGGTAACGGTGAGAACCAGGTCTGTGGCGGTAATACCTTCACGTAATTTTCCGGTAAGTTTAAAGCCTACTACGTCCGGGATAAGCATGGAAACCGGCTGGCCTAACATTGCGGCTTCGGCTTCGATCCCACCAACGCCCCACCCCAGCACGCCAAGGCCGTTGATCATGGTGGTGTGCGAGTCAGTACCAACGAGTGTATCCGGATAAGCAATCCATTCACCGTCCTGCAATTCGCTCCACACTGCTTTGCCGAGATATTCGAGGTTAACCTGATGGCAAATGCCTGTGCCTGGCGGCACGACGCTAAAACGACTGAACGCCTGCTTTCCCCATTTCAGGAACACATAACGTTCGTGGTTGCGCTCCATTTCCAGGCGCACGTTTTCTTCAAATGCCTCATCATCACCAAAACGATCGACGGTCACCGAGTGGTCAATGACCAGGTCGACCGGTGAGAGCGGGTTAACCTTTGCAGTATCGCCGCCGAGGCGTTTAACCGCTTCGCGCATTGCCGCCAGATCAACAACGGCAGGTACGCCGGTAAAGTCCTGCATCAGCACTCTTGCCGGGCGGTAGGCAATTTCACGGTCAGCATGGGCATTTTTCAGCCATCCCGCCAGCGCGTAGATATCCTCTTCGGTAACCGAGTTACCATCCTGCCAGCGCAGCAGGTTTTCGAGCAAAACTTTGAGTGACTTGGGCAGACGGGTGATATCGCCCAGTGATTTGGCAGCAAGCGGCAGGCTGTAGTAGTGGTAAGTTTTATCTTTGGCCTGCAACGTGTCCTTACTGGCTTCTCGTAGGGTTGACGACATAGCTCCTCCTTAATGACAGGGTTGCGACGCCCTGATTCTCTTCAGGGTGAATATTAAAGATAACACAAACATCGCGTAACGATTTGATAACAACCCAAATTGATAAAAGAGGAGAAACCTTGTGGAAAGCAAATGAAAACCCCCGCCGCAGAGGGGTCAGGGATCAGTGAGTAATGATCCAGAGGAGTTCGGCCCAGAAGAGCATTGACAGAGAAAACGCGCCCATCCAGGACCAATATTTCATATTTGTGTTGATCATAGGCTACACCCTTAACGGTTATTACTTTGTGTTGAGATAACTCAACCTGTTATTGCTGCGGTGTATTAAAAGCCCTGTAATTCATTAAAAATGGGTAATAAGAATGATGATAATTATTGTTTCGGCTGATCATCTTCAGCAAACAGTTCTATAAAGGCTTGCTGCTGCGATGTTAGTTGCCAGTCGTCTGGAATAACGACGGAACATTCCCGTTTCGTTTCTGGTTCATTATCACTATGCTGACATAATAGTGACGACTCCAGTTGCTCCTGACCGACCATAGTTATCCCCACACTTTCCAAATCAGCAGTGCGACAACCACCCAGAAAAGTGCAGAACCAAGAAAAACCGCCAGCCAGGCTTTACGTTTTAATTCAGGATCGCGGCGGGGTTCCTGATTTCCAGAAGGCATTGCTAACCTCATATAATCGCCATCACTTATCAGCAAGACGTTGAACGATTGGTGCAATTAATCATACGATGAGACAAATCCTAAAGAAACTTTAGTCAAAAATCCAGCGAATTTACGAATCGTCTCCAGTGAATAATTCAATCTTTTGACCTGAAATAGATATTTGAAAACTGGAGTTTGCGAGGCGGGTAATTAGACACTACTTTACAGGTAATTTACCCTATAAATATGAGGGGTAAAAATATTGTGCACGGTATAGAAATAAGTAACAAAAGAGAATATATTCCGGCACCTTCGCTACATAAAAGGTGCCGAAAATAACGCAAGAAATTATTTTTCCGGCAGTTTTATATCTTTAAACATGGCCTCAATTTCTTCATTAGAGCGCAATGCGACAGCCGCATCAACGACATCACGCGTTAAATGCGGTGCAAAACGCTGAATGAAATCATACATATAACTGCGCAAAAAAGTACTACGGCGAAAACCAATTTTGGTTGTACTGTGGCTGAAGATATCGTGAGCATCAACGCGCACAAGGTCGGGATCGGCGACCGGATCCACCGCCATGCTGGCAATGACCCCTACCCCCAGCCCTAACCGGACGTAAGTTTTAATGACGTCAGCATCCGTTGCCGTGAAGACGATACGCGGCGTTAACCCTGCGCGGTTAAAGGCAGTATCCAGCTCTGAACGTCCGGTAAAGCCGAAGGTATATGTCACCAACGGATATTGCGCCAGTTCTTCAATGGTAATGGCTTTTTTGCCTGCCAGCGGGTGATCCGGAGTGACTACAATAGCCCGATTCCAGTGGTAGCACGGTAACATCACTAAATCTTCATACAGATGCAGCGCTTCTGTGGCGATAGCGAAATCGGCATTGCCTTTAGAGACGGCATCAGCAATTTGTGTCGGCGAGCCCTGGTGCATATGCAAAGAAACGCGAGGATAACGCTCAATAAAGCCTTTGATAACGTTTGGTAAAGCGTAGCGTGCCTGGGTATGCGTGGTGGCGATATACAGCGAGCCTTTATCCGGCCAGGTGTGCTCTCCGGCGACCGATTTTATGGCATCGACTTTCGACAGGACTTCGCGAGCGATACGAATTATTTCTTGTCCTGCTGGCGTTACCTGCGTCAGGTGCTTGCCGCTTCGGGAAAAAATTTGAATGCCTAGCTCGTCTTCCAGCATTCTGACTTGTTTACTGATCCCGGGTTGTGATGTGTAAAGTCCTTCCGCTGTTGATGAGACATTCAGGTTATGATTGACCACCTCAACAATATAGCGAAGTTGTTGTAATTTCATGTTAAACCATCCACTTAGACGCCATCAGAACATCGTTTTTTCGTCACGCCAGGCGGGTGACTAATACGATTTAATAATAAAAAAGGGGCTAACTATAACCACTATATCATTTATAGCCTTAGTGTATAGGTGTGAAGAAAAAATAATATGCAATAAAAAAGGGCCGCTTTCGCGACCCTTTGTTTATAAAAACCTGACAAAATTAAAGGTTATTTTTTCCCTTCAACCCATTTGCCATCAACATAAAATGCTGACCAGCCAGTCGCCTTTCCGTCTTTTTCCGAAGAGACATATTGCTGTTTGGTTTTACGGCTAAAGCGAACCATGGTCTTATTACCTTCCGGATCCTGCTGTGGCGCATCGGCCAGATAACGCAGTTTTTCCGGCAGACGGTCGCGGAAGCGATAAAGCTCTTCCACCAGTGGCGCACGTGTTTCACGCGATTTCGGGAAAGTGTTGGCAGCCAGGAACACACCGGCAGCACCGTCACGCAGCACGAAATAAGCATCTGATTTTTCGCACGGCAGCTCAGGTAATGGCACCGGATCTTCTTTCGGTGGTGCTACTTCGCCGTTACGTAAAATCTTACGTGTGTTTTTACACTCTTCGTTGGTGCAGGCCATGTATTTACCGAAACGCCCCATTTTCAGGTGCATTTCAGAACCACATTTTTCACACTCAACGATCGGGCCGTCATAACCTTTAATGCGGAATTCGCCCTCTTCGATCTCGTAACCGTCGCAGGTTGGGTTATTACCACAGACATGCAACTTACGTTTCGGATCGATGAGATAGCTGTCCATCGCCGTGCCGCATTTCGGGCAACGACGTTTTGCGCGCAGCGCGTTGGTTTCAGCGTCTTCGCCTTCCAGCACGTTCAGCACTTCGTTTTCCGGCACCAGGTTAATGGTGGTTTTGCAACGCTCTTTCGGCGGCAGCGCATAACCAGAACAGCCAAGGAATACCCCGGTGCTCGCTGTGCGAATCCCCATTTTGCGACCACAAGTCGGGCAGTCAATGCTGGTCAGAACCATCTGGTTCGGGCGCATACCACCCTCTTCCGGATCTTTTTCAGCTTTATCTAACTGCTGAGTGAAATCCGAGAAGAAGTGATCCAGTACAGTTTTCCACTCTGCTTCGTGATTTGCCACCTGGTCGAGGCTGTTTTCCATCTGCGCGGTGAAGTCGTAGTTCATTAACTCACGGAAATTCTCTTCCAGGCGATCGGTGACGATTTCACCCATTTTTTCCGCATAGAAACGACGATTTTCTACTCGCACATAGCCACGATCCTGAATGGTCGAAATGATCGACGCATAGGTAGAAGGACGACCGATACCGCGTTTTTCCAGTTCTTTAACCAGCGATGCTTCACTGAAACGGGCTGGAGGCTTGGTAAAGTGCTGGGCTGGTGTCAGTTCAACGAGCGTCAGAGCATCGCCTTTATCGACTGCCGGTAAGATACGATCTTCATCGCCTTTACGCAGTGCAGGCATCACTTTCGTCCAGCCATCAAAGCGTAAAATACGACCGCGTGCTTTCAGGCGGAAATCGCCCGCACCAACGGTCAGCGTCGTGGAGTCATATTTCGCTGGGGTCATCTGGCAGGCAACGAACTGACGCCAGATTAACTGGTACAGTTTTTGCGCATCTGCTTCCATATCCTTCAGCGATTCCGCCATCACATTGACGTCAGAAGGACGAATCGCTTCGTGCGCTTCCTGTGAGTTTTCTTTGCTGGCGTACTGATTCGGACTTTCCGGCAGATATTTCTTACCAAAATTATCGCTGATATAACCGCGAACCATATTTACCGCGTCCTGACTCAGGTTAGTGGAGTCGGTACGCATGTAAGTGATATAGCCTGCTTCATACAAACGCTGCGCCATCATCATGGTTTTTTTCACGCCAAATCCAAGACGGGTGCTGGCAGCTTGTTGCAGCGTAGAGGTAATAAAAGGAGCGCCAGGTTTACTGGTTGTCGGTTTGTCTTCACGTTCCAGCACGCTGTAGCGCGCTTTTTCCAGCAGACTTACCGCAGCCTGAGTTTGTTCTTTGTTGACCGGACGGAACGGTTTGTCGTTCTGATGAGTGACCTGTAACGCCAACGCTTCACCAGATGGCGTGGTCGTGCTGGCATCGACTTCCCAGAACTCTTCCGGCACGAACGCTTTAATTTCACGCTCACGCTCGACCACCAGGCGGACCGCCACCGACTGCACACGACCGGCAGACAGACCACGAGCGATCTTTTTCCATAGCAGCGGCGAAACCATATACCCCACCACGCGGTCCATAAAGCGACGCGCCTGCTGGGCATTAACACGATCAATATTCAGCTCACCCGGTTTGTTAAATGCCTGGCGGATCGCGTTTTTAGTAATTTCGTTAAACACCACTCGGCTATAGCGCGCATCATCACCACCAATCACTTCCCGCAGGTGCCATGCAATGGCTTCCCCTTCGCGGTCAAGGTCGGTTGCGAGATAGATGTGGTCGGCTTTTTCAGCCAGTTGTTTCAGTTCAGAGACGACCTTCTCTTTACCAGGCAACACTTCATAGTGCGCCTCCCAATTGTGCCACGGGTCAACCCCCATACGGTTGACGAGAGCGCCACGTTCATCCTTTTTAGGCTTTTTAGCCGTCTTGGTGGAGGTAGAGTCGGCACTCTTTTTGGCAGCTGAGCCACTGGTCGGCAAATCGCGGATGTGACCGACGCTGGATTTCACCACGTAGTCACTACCCAGATACTTGTTGATCGTTTTGGCTTTTGCCGGGGACTCAACGATGACAAGAGCTTTACCCATATTCACCTTACCTAATTTGATTCTTCCAGGAATGCGTCGCACGTTGATAAACCTTCCACTGGCAACGAGTTACCGATATGGACTCGCTCTCTGCGGATATCAACCCCTTGTCGTGACTCTGTTCACGAAAATTCAGGTGACTGAGTTAACAGGTCTTGGCCTACAGGCGCTATAGCACGACGGAATTTTGGTCGAATGTCAAGCAAATCTATTGCCAGATTGACGAAAGCGTCACACTGTACCTGATAAAATCCGATACGCAACTTTATTAGCATGCAAAATCCAAAGTTGCCAGTAAGGCGCTCTTGCCACCAGCGTGGTATATTTGTCTGCAAGCCATGCCTGGCGTAGACTAATGTCCTTGTTTAAGGAGTAAATAATGAACAAAGAGACACAACCCATCGACCGCGAGACGCTGTTGAAAGAGGCCAACAAAATCATTCGTGAGCATGAGGATACGCTCGCAGGGATTGAAGCCACCGGCGTCACGCAGCGTAATGGCGTGCTGGTATTTACCGGCGACTACTTTTTAGATGAACAAGGATTGCCAACAGCCAAAAGCACCGCGGTGTTTAATATGTTCAAACACCTGGCCCATGTGCTTTCAGAAAAATATCACCTGGTTGATTAAAGCAAAACGCGAGGTCTTAGCCTCGCGTTTGTCTTTTACATCAATGGCTTTTGACCCCGCTGCCACCAGCGTAGCAACAATCGATCGGCGCTCTCTGCCGCGCTGCCGGTGAATCGGTCAATGAGTCGTTTACGCTGCATATAGCGTACATTGACCACTTCACGGCCTTCCATCAGGCTAAGAATAACTTCATCACTGGTGTTGATTTCATCAACCAGGCCTTTCTCTACCGCCTGTTGTCCGTACCAGTGTTCACCCGTTGCCACCTGTTCAATATCCAGAGACGGACGCATACGCTTCACAAAATCTTTAAATAACTGATGCGTTTCGTTCAGCTCTTCGCGGAATTTCTCCCGCCCTTCTTCGGTGTTTTCACCCAGCAAGGTCAGCGTGCGCTTATACTGCCCGGCGGTGTGCAGTTCGATATCAATATCTTTGCTTTTCAGGAAGCGGTTAAAGTTGGGCATTTGTGCCACCACGCCAATGGAACCCACAATAGCAAACGGTGCGGAAACAATTTTGTCCGCCACACAGGCCATCATGTAACCGCCGCTGGCAGCGACTTTGTCTACCGTAACAGTTAAAGGAATGTTTTTATCACGCAGACGCTGCAGCTGCGAAGCCGCCAACCCGTAACCATGCACCATGCCACCAGGGCTTTCCAGACGGAGCACAACCTGATCCTGCGGTTTGAATGCTGCGAGTACCGCCGTTATCTCTTCACGTAGCGAGTTCACTTCATGGGCGTCCATGCTGCCTTTAAAATCCAGCACCCAGACGCGAGGTTTACTGTCAGTTGCCACCTCGCCCAGTTTGGCTTTCGCTTTTGCTGCTTTCGCTTCTTGCTTGTGCTTTTTCTTCTGCGCTTTGTGCCACTGTTTTTGCTGATGTGAGTCCATCAGCGCCGCGGCCAGTTCTTCTTTCATCTCCTTATACTGTTCGCTGAGATTGTTGACCCGTAACTCGCCACGCTGGCGTTTATTACGTTGAGCAACATTGACTATAATGGCGGCAATCGCCGCAATCGCTAGCACAACGGTAACGATTTTCGCCAAAAACAAACCATATTCAGACAACAATTCCACGAGTCCCCACCTTGGTTAAACAACGCTTTGGCTCACAGTTTACAACAGGCATGTTAAGCCGTCTCGCAGAGATGTTATTGCAGCGAAAGTATGACAAAGTATCCATTTTGCGGTGTTATCGCCCCAGGCTGATTGAAATGCCCTTCTGTTTCAGGCATAAAGCCCCAAAGTCTTAAAGTACACTGGCAGCGCGACAGACAACGTCGTTGAGGAGTAGCCATGCATTACCAGCCAAAACAAGATTTACTCAATGATCGCATTATCCTGGTGACGGGAGCCAGCAATGGTATTGGTCGTGAAGCCGCGATGACGTATGCACGCTATGGTGCGACAGTGATTCTGTTGGGCCGTAATGAAGAAAAATTACGTCAGGTAGCCAGCCACATAAACGAAGAAACTGGGCGTCAGCCACAGTGGTTTATTCTCGATTTGCTGACCTGCACGTCCGAAGATTGCCAACAACTGGCACAGCGCATTGCCGTTAATTATCCGCGTCTGGATGGTGTTTTGCATAATGCCGGATTGCTCGGCGATGTTTGTCCAATGAGCGAACAAAATCCACAGGTCTGGCAGGACGTCATACAGGTCAACGTTAATGCCACCTTTATGCTCACCCAGGCACTGCTTCCTTTATTACTCAAATCGGACGCCGGTTCACTGGTCTTTACTTCATCAAGCGTTGGACGTCAGGGACGAGCCAACTGGGGCGCATATGCAGCGTCGAAATTTGCCACCGAAGGGATGATGCAGGTACTGGCCGATGAATATCAGCAGCGCCTGCGCGTCAACTGCATTAACCCAGGCGGTACGCGCACCGCAATGCGTGCCAGCGCCTTCCCGACCGAAGATCCACAGAAACTTAAAACCCCCGCTGATATCATGCCGCTCTACCTCTGGCTGATGGGCGATGACAGCCGCCGTAAAACCGGCATGACCTTTGACGCCCAACCGGGCCGTAAACCAGGAATTTCCCAATGAGTGATGAACGCTACCAACAGCGTCAGCAGCGAGTGAAAGAAAAAGTAGATGCCCGTGTGGCCCAGGCCCAGGATGAACGCGGTATTATCATCGTCTTTACCGGCAATGGAAAAGGCAAAACCACCGCAGCATTTGGTACGGCAACACGCGCAGTTGGTCACGGAAAAAAAGTGGGCGTCGTGCAGTTTATTAAAGGCACCTGGCCTAATGGCGAACGAAATCTGCTGGAACCACACGGCGTTGAATTTCAGGTGATGGCAACGGGCTTTACCTGGGATACGCAAAACCGCGAATCTGATACCGCCGCCTGCCGCGAAGTCTGGCAACATGCCAAACGGATGTTGGCAGATCCCTCACTGGATATGGTTTTGCTCGATGAGCTGACTTATATGGTCGCGTATGACTATTTGCCACCTGAAGAAGTGATTCAGGCGTTAAATGAACGTCCACATCAGCAAACCGTCATTATTACGGGTCGAGGCTGTCATCGGGATATACTCGAACTGGCGGATACGGTAAGTGAGTTACGCCCCGTGAAACATGCGTTTGATGCTGGCGTAAAAGCACAGATAGGGATTGATTACTAAGTGAAAGCACCTCAAAAGATCGCCTCTTGAGGTGCTAATTTTAGATACTGAATGGCTTAATTAGCCACGGCAAAATTAAGAAGAGCTTGAATTTTATTCAAGTGTGCGGGATATTCCATGTCATTATCCGCATTGACGTCTTCAATAAACAGTATTAATTCAGTGATCAAATCATTAGCATCTTCATAACTAATACCAGTCAGTTCTGGTGACGTTTGCGAGCCATAATTAATTGTCAGATTATTCATTACCGACAAAACCAGAATAAAATATTTGTGACATATATCGCAAGTTGTTCGGTTTCCTAAGGCATAGTACAGCATATTGAGCAATGCCAGTATTCGTCGATTTTGCACATCGTTCATAATGACCTCCTATAACATAACTCCGCTGGCAATAAGAAGTTTTGCCAGCTCCTCTGACGCCTGAAGACCACTAATAACTTGAGCACGCAGGATCTCATTCCTACGCTCTAAATCCGCTTTTGAAAGAGATTTATTAGAGTATAAATCTTGTAGATGATTTCCTTTATCCATGAAGGCATTAATAGCTTGTATTGCTGGAGCCGCCGGATCAGATGAACGCAATCTGCTTTCATTAAGATTAATTACTGCACTCAAAAATTCCTGCCTGCTCTTTAATGTCTTAAATTCTATATTTTTAGTATTTTCCCGGGCCTTATTATAGTAATAAAAATTATTACTGATGTTCGCAAAATTATTCCGATCCATTTGCTGCTGTTTCGTTGCTATATCATCAAGTAAATCTTGTAAATTTCTTTGAAGTCGTGGCCAGTCACTACCTACCGCTTTACCAACATTTTCTGATTTAATCTTCTCTTTGTATAATCCATTGAAATATTGAACTAAATCTTTAACAGCCACAGCTGACTTAGTCAGTTCTTCACCTTCTGAAAAGCCAAGTAGTTTTTGGGCGTTGTTTGCGTGATCGAGCGCCTGATTAAGTAATATAATTTGTTTACTATCCTCAACATCCATACCCACCGTCAACAACTCCACATAGGAGCTCATACTGTTAACGACCTCAAGTGAAGCCAGTAGTTTTTGTTTTTCTGTTGTTGCCAATTGAATTTTAGTAATATCTTTATACGATGTTTTGCCCCCTTTCTCTGATTGCAAACATAAGGACTCTTTATTAGTATTATTTTCCATAATCGTTTCATAATCAGGTCGCAATGCACAATCCGGATTAGTCGCATAAAAATTAACAAGGAAGTTTTCACGAGAAGCATAGTATTGTTTAAAGAAACTTGCATTCGCCGCAACCGCCTTGTTACCCGCAGTAATAACAGTTTCAGCTTGTTCATTCTTCAATGCTTCGGTTGCACAACCTGAAAGCATTAACAGCGATAGAAATATTCCACTATATCTAATCATAACCCACCTCTTGACGTTGAGTTTATCTCAGATAATTAAATAGTAATGTGGCTATTTCCTGGTAATATTCATAAGCAAGTATGAAATTAAATTAAAATACTGCGACTATTTATCATACTTCAAATGAAGAAAAGGCCCCGCAGGGCCTTTATTTTATACTTAACTTAAATTAACCGTTATTATTACGTCCACCAGAACGACGACCGCCGCTGACCTGGCTGTGACGTTTCACCGCACGACGAATTTGATTCGCCTTCATACGACGACGGTCTTTTTCTACAGCAACTTTAGAGCTGGTTTCTGGCGGTAGTTCCACCAGCTCACGCAGATAGTTAGTCTGGGCGAGGTCCAGCTCCGTCCAGCCACCGCGTGGCAGACCTTTTGGCAGTGGGATATCACCGTAACGAACACGGATCAGGCGGCTCACCTGCACACCAACAGCTTCCCAAAGACGACGAACTTCACGGTTACGGCCTTCGGTCAGAGTAACGTTGTACCACTGGTTGATCCCTTCGCCGCCGCTGAACTTGATGGTTTTAAAGGCTGCCGGACCATCTTCCAACTGCACGCCACGACTCAAATCACGCAGTTTCGCGTCGTCAACCTGACCAAATACACGCACGGCATATTCACGTTCAACTTCACGGCTTGGGTGCATTAAACGGTTTGCCAGTTCACCATCGGTGGTGAACAGCAGCAGACCACAGGTGTTAACGTCCAGGCGACCCACGGCAATCCAGCGTGCGCCACGCAGTTTTGGCAGACGGTCAAACACCGTTGGACGTCCTTCCGGATCGTTACGGGTACACAACTCACCTTCCGGTTTGTAATAGGCCAGAACGCGACAAATTTGTTCAGCGGACTCACGTACCGAAATCAGGTGACCATCGATACGGATTTTCAATCCAGGGGTAACTTCAACGCGATCGCCGAGTTTAGCAATTTTGCCATCAACACTCACACGACCGGCTTCAATAATAGATTCGATTTCACGGCGAGAGCCGTGGCCGGCACGCGCCAGCACTTTCTGTAGCTTTTCGCTCATAGAGCTTCCTTTTGGTGTCGCCTTCCCAGGCGTCTGATATGCTTTTGTGCAACAGTGAGTCAGAACTTACATCTGACTCACTGATAGTAAAGTCTGTTTGAACTCTTCAGGCCTTAAGTAAACGACTCGACGTTTATCGGCCTGGCTTTGAGGCGCAACATACTACACTATCTTTATGGTTAAAGCTTGTTTCGATTAACATCAGCTTAATTACCAGCCACCACCGCCTCCGCCACCCGCCCCGCCGCCAGCACCACCACCGGAATAACTTCGCCCCAACAAACTGGTATTGGCCCCCAGGCTCAGGTGCATCTGTAATGAAAACAAAACGCCACTACGGGTAATTTCCGGGGCGTGAACAGCCGCTGTGAGTGATGGGGTGATACGTGCTGCCCATTCTTTTCCAAGGTTTGCCGAGACTGCCCAACCTAGCAACGCGTAATCCAGTTTCCGTGTTTCCCCTTTCCGCCGCCGCCCACTGTGTGTTGCTGCCTCTTTACGCGCAAGATAGTTAACGATAGCTTCACCGTGGGCATAACGTTGCTGCCCAGTTTGGGTAAACTTTGGCAGAAAAATATACCCCATGCCAGTGAGATAACCGGTCAGGAAAACAGCGCTAAAATAACCCGCTGGCATATACCAGTAAAAGAATACATCTCCGACATTGATATAGAGAGAATAAAAGGCCACGCCTGAACAAATCAGCGGTAAAAACAAAGTGATGATTACACGATTAACGCAAGGCTTGTCATCATCGCGGGCAAACAAAAGCTCAAGGGAACAAAATAAAAAAGGAAGAAGCCAGCAGATCATAATAAACATATCGCCAACCAGACTCATTCCTGCCCAACCTACGGGACTCAGGTTACCGTAGAGAATGACCGCCAATATTGCCAGTCCACCCCATTGCAAAAACGCATCTGGTCGATAAAACGAAGACTTTTTACGCGGCAGATAAAATTTCTGCATCCGTAAAAATGCCCTGCGTAAGACTATGTTGCGTCTCCCCGTAAGAACGACCTTATCGCCTTTACGAAATAACGCTTCCAGTAATAACTGCTCTGCGGGCAGTAATACCGCATTATTTCTGGTCGCGCCTTCATTAACACGAATCAGGATTTGCTGGTTCTTATCATACTGATCTTCCAGATGAATTTTTCCTTTCACAATCAGATTTACGATATCGGCACAAAAACCTTTATCGTCGTAAACCAGCTTCGCATCGAGACGTAACATGCCGGGCGTGTAATCTGGCGGAATGACATCGGTTTCAATCACATCTACCGGCGTAAATTGCGGCCTGCGCTTCCAGAGATATAACCATCCACAAACCAGGAATAGACAAGGAAACCAAATTAACAACGATGACGTGGAGGGTAAAAGAAGATGGCTGAAAATATTCGTCGTTTGTGGAGCCGGGGCATTGCTAAGTAAAGCGTGAGGCCAGCGGTAGAGTACCGTGAAATCTTCACGATAAAACGGATCGCGGGATTCAATTCTTCCGTCCTCAAGGATGCGGCCATTTCGATATGTGTCGCCCTCTTCTCCAGTAAAGAGATCGATTTCGCTAAATGGATTACCCGCAATATCAGGCAACTTGAGTGAAAATAGGGTCTTATAAATTTCAAACGGCCAGTGGTTACCGGTCACGTTCCAGATTAGCAGATCAGAATCCCCTTCACGCAGGAAAGCATTTTTAACCTGATAATGAATTTGATAATGATAGTCGCCTTGAGGCAAGAAACGTTGTTTATCGCCCACGACAATACTCATTAACCCGATATGCCAGTCAAGATGCCAGGGTTCAGGAATACCATCACGGGTGACGCCAACAATATGATAGTTCAGCAGTGCAGCGTCCCCATCAGGCTGCATCCAGAGTCGTGGTAAATCACGATAAAATCCGTGCTTAATCTGCTGATTTCGCGCCTGAAAATGAATATTTTCTTTGATGTCGAGCACCCCATCCGGTTGCAGAGTGGCTTCAACATCAAAGAGCGAGATCCCTTCTTCATAAGAAGGGATCTCCGTGTTTTCTGCATAACTTAGAAATGATACAAACAGCCCTGCTATCAACAGCAAAATGCAGCGAAACTTCCCTGCCATAGTCTTCCATCCGTGGAACGCAATTTGTTATAAGAAAGGCTTCACATCACCTACGCCTTCACGCACCACGACCGGCGTATCATCGGTAAGATCAATAACCGTTGTTGGTTTCTGCCCGAGATAGCCGCCGTGAATAATCAAATCTACCTGTTTTTCCAGACGGTCTTTAATTTCTTCGGGATCGGATTCGGTAAATTCGCTGCCTGGCAGCATTAGCGAAGTGGAAAGCATCGGTTCGCCCAGTGCTTCAAGCAACGCCTGCGCAATCGGGTTAGACGGCACACGCATACCGATTGTTTTGCGTTTTTCCTGCAACAGACGGCGTGGCACCTCCTTCGTCCCCTTCAGGATGAAGGTATAGTTGCCCGGCGTGTTGTTTTTCATTAAACGAAACGCAACGTTATCGACAAATGAATAGGTCGAGAGTTCAGAAAGATCGCGACACATCAGGGTAAAGTTGTGACCGTCCGGCAGTTGGCGAATACGACAAATACGCTCCATCGCGTTTTTATCTTCAATTTTACAGCCGAGCGCATAGCCGGAATCAGTTGGATAAACAATCACCCCGCCTTTACGCACGATCTCCACCGCCTGGTTGATCAGACGTTGCTGCGGGTTATCAGGATGAATATAAAAAAACTGGCTCATAATTCCCTCTCTGTGGTGTTCTGCGGCTGTTCCCATAGCTGCCAGACGCCTTCAACGCCTGCGGGCAGCCAGAGTTTACGACCCAGTTCGATCCACGGGCATGGCTGATGAAAATCAGATCCTTGTGATGCCCATAAATGATGCTGACGCGCAAGTGTCGCCAGCTGGGTGCGTTCATTGGGCGATTGCTGGCACTGCGCGACTTCCATCGCGTCGCCGTGGTGTTCGGCAAAATGCGCAACCAATCTTTTCAGCCATTTAGCACTAAGATTGTACCGCCCAGGATGAGCTAGCACCGCCTTACCGCCAGAATGATGAATGACATCAATAGCTTGTTCTATTGTACACCACTGTGGCGGAACGTATCCGGTTTTCCCGCGCGCCAGATACTTTTTAAAGACATCCGCCATTGAACTGGCTTTGCCGCACTCAACAAGGAAACGCGCAAAATGACCGCGCGTCACTGCGCCGCCCTGCGCCAGTCGTTGTGCGCCTTCCAGCGCCCCAGGTATTTGCGCTTTTTCAAGTCTTTCGGCAATTTGCTGCGCCCGCTGATTGCGCCGTTCTGTCTGCTGCGCGAGGAGCTCACACATTAGCGGATGAGTAATATCAATATTCAGCCCGACAACATGAATTTCATGATTTTCCCAGACCGTGGAAATTTCCACGCCGGGAATAAGATTCAGCGCCAGTCCCGAACGTGAAATTTCCTCTCTTGCTGGTGCAATTGCAGCTGTGGTGTCATGGTCGGTGATCGCCAGGGTGCCGACGCGCATCTCGACTGCACGGTGCACCAATGCTTCTGGCGTCAGGCAGCCATCGGAAGCTGTGGTATGGCTGTGCAGGTCGTAAATCACTGCGTAATTCGTGTCGCTCAAGGCGCACTCCCGTTCTGGATAATGTTTTTTGCGCCGACATCATAACGGTTCTGGCAAATATTCTGAAATGAGCTGTTGACAATTAATCATCGAACTAGTTAACTAGTACGCAAGTTCACGTAAAAAGGGTATCGACAATGAAAGCAATTTTCGTACTGAAAGGTTGGTGGCGCACTTCCTGAAACGGGCAGTGTATTCACCATGCGTAAAGCAATCAGATACCCAGCCCGCCTAATGAGCGGGCTTTTTTTTGAACAAAATTAGAGAATAACAATGCAAACACAAAAACCGACTCTCGAACTGCTAACTTGCAAAGGCGCTTATCGCGACAACCCGACTGCGCTTTTTCACCAGTTGTGTGGGGATCGTCCGGCAACGCTGCTGCTGGAATCCGCAGATATCGACAGCAAAGATGATTTAAAAAGTCTATTGCTAGTGGACAGTGCGCTGCGCATTACAGCTTTAGGTGACACTGTCACAATCCAGGCACTTTCCGGCAACGGCGAAGCCCTGCTGACACTACTGGATAACGCCCTGCCTGCGGGTGTGGAAAACGAACAATTACCAAACTGCCGTGTGCTGCGCTTCCCCCCTGTCAGTCCACTGCTGGATGAAGATGCTCGCTTATGCTCCCTTTCGGTTTTTGACGCTTTCCGCTTATTACAGAATCTGTTGAATGTACCGAAGGAAGAACGAGAAGCAATGTTCTTCGGCGGCCTGTTCTCTTATGACCTTGTGGCGGGGTTTGAAGATTTACCGCAATTGTCAGCGGAAAATAACTGCCCTGATTTCTGTTTTTATCTCGCTGAAACGCTGATGGTGATTGACCATCAGAAGAAAAGCACCCGCATTCAGGCCAGCCTGTTTACTCCAAATGAAGAAGAAAAACAACGTCTCACTGCTCGCCTGAACGAACTTCGCCAGCAACTGACCGAAACCGCGCCACCGCTGCCGGTAGTTTCCGTGCCGCATATGCGTTGTGAATGTAACCAGAGCGATGAAGAGTTCGGTGGCGTAGTGCGTTCGTTGCAAAAAGCAATTCGCGCCGGAGAAATTTTCCAGGTGGTGCCATCTCGCCGTTTCTCTCTGCCCTGCCCGTCACCACTGGCGGCCTATTACGTGCTGAAAAAGAGTAATCCCAGCCCGTACATGTTTTTTATGCAGGATAATGATTTCACCCTGTTTGGCGCGTCGCCGGAAAGTTCGCTCAAGTATGACGCCACCAGCCGCCAGATTGAGATTTACCCGATTGCCGGAACACGTCCACGCGGTCGTTGTGCCGATGGTTCACTGGACAGAGACCTCGACAGCCGCATCGAACTGGAAATGCGTACCGATCATAAAGAGCTTTCTGAACATCTGATGCTGGTGGATCTCGCCCGTAATGATCTGGCACGCATTTGCACGCCCGGCAGCCGCTACGTCGCCGATCTTACCAAAGTTGACCGTTACTCTTACGTGATGCACCTGGTCTCCCGCGTGGTCGGTGAGCTGCGCCACGATCTCGACGCCCTGCACGCTTACCGCGCCTGTATGAATATGGGGACGTTAAGCGGTGCGCCGAAAGTACGCGCTATGCAGTTAATTGCCGAGGCTGAAGGTCGTCGCCGTGGCAGCTACGGCGGCGCGGTAGGTTATTTCACCGCGCATGGCGATCTCGACACCTGCATTGTGATCCGCTCGGCGCTCGTGGAAAACGGTATCGCCACCGTGCAAGCCGGTGCTGGCGTAGTCCTTGATTCTGTTCCGCAGTCGGAAGCCGACGAAACCCGTAATAAAGCCCGCGCTGTACTGCGCGCTATTGCCACCGCGCATCATGCACAGGAGACTTTCTGATGGCTGACATTCTGCTACTCGATAATATCGACTCTTTTACGTACAACCTGGCAGATCAGTTGCGCAGCAATGGTCATAACGTGGTGATTTACCGCAACCATATTCCGGCGCAGACCTTAATTGAACGCCTGGCGACGATGAGCAATCCGGTGCTGATGCTCTCTCCTGGCCCCGGTGTGCCGAGCGAAGCCGGTTGTATGCCGGAACTCCTCACCCGCCTGCGCGGCAAGCTGCCAATTATTGGCATTTGCCTCGGTCATCAGGCGATTGTCGAAGCTTACGGGGGCTATGTCGGTCAGGCGGGCGAAATTCTTCACGGTAAAGCGTCGAGCATTGAACATGACGGTCAGGCGATGTTTGCCGGATTAACAAACCCGCTGCCAGTGGCGCGTTATCACTCGCTGGTTGGCAGTAATATTCCGGCCGGTTTAACCATCAACGCCCATTTTAATGGCATGGTGATGGCGGTGCGCCATGATGCGGATCGCGTTTGTGGATTCCAGTTCCATCCGGAATCCATTCTTACTACCCAGGGCGCTCGCCTGCTGGAACAAACGCTGGCCTGGGCGCAACAGAAACTAGAGCCAACCAACACGCTGCAACCGATTCTGGAAAAACTGTATCAGGCACAGACGCTTAGCCAACAAGAAAGCCACCAGCTGTTTTCAGCGGTGGTACGTGGCGAGCTGAAGCCGGAACAACTGGCGGCGGCGCTGGTGAGCATGAAAATTCGCGGTGAACACCCGAACGAGATCGCCGGGGCAGCAACCGCGCTACTGGAAAACGCCGCGCCATTCCCGCGCCCGGATTATCTGTTTGCCGATATCGTCGGTACTGGCGGTGACGGCAGCAACAGCATCAATATTTCTACCGCCAGTGCGTTTGTCGCCGCGGCCTGCGGGCTGAAAGTGGCGAAACACGGTAACCGCAGCGTCTCCAGTAAATCCGGCTCGTCGGATCTGCTGGCGGCATTCGGTATTAATCTTGATATGAACGCCGATAAATCGCGCCAGGCGCTGGATGAGTTAGGCGTCTGTTTCCTCTTTGCGCCGAAATATCACACCGGATTCCGCCATGCGATGCCGGTTCGCCAGCAACTGAAAACCCGCACTCTGTTCAACGTGCTGGGACCATTGATTAACCCGGCGCATCCGCCGCTGGCGCTAATTGGTGTTTATAGTCCGGAACTGGTGCTGCCGATTGCCGAAACCTTGCGCGTGCTGGGGTATCAACGCGCGGCAGTGGTGCACAGCGGCGGGATGGATGAAGTTTCATTACACGCGCCGACAATCGTTGCCGAACTACATGACGGCGAAATTAAGAGCTATCAATTGACCGCTGAAGATTTTGGCCTGACACCCTACCACCAGGAGCAATTGGCAGGCGGAACACCGGAAGAAAACCGTGACATTTTAACACGCTTGTTACAAGGTAAAGGCGACGCCGCCCATGAAGCAGCCGTCGCGGCGAATGTCGCCATGTTAATGCGCCTGCATGGCCATGAAGATCTGCAAGCCAATGCGCAAACCGTTCTTGAGGTACTGCGCAGTGGTTCCGCTTACGACAGAGTCACCGCACTGGCGGCACGAGGGTAAATGATGCAAACCGTTTTAGCGAAAATCGTCGCAGACAAGGCGATTTGGGTAGAAACCCGCAAAGAGCAGCAACCGCTGGCCAGTTTTCAGAATGAGGTTCAGCCGAGCACGCGACATTTTTATGATGCACTTCAGGGCGCACTCACGGCGTTTATTCTGGAGTGTAAAAAAGCGTCGCCGTCAAAAGGCGTGATCCGTGATGATTTCGATCCGGCACGCATTGCCGCCATTTATAAACATTACGCTTCGGCAATTTCAGTGCTGACTGATGAGAAATATTTTCAGGGGAGCTTTGATTTCCTCCCCATCGTCAGCCAAATCGCCCCGCAGCCGATTTTATGTAAAGACTTTATTATCGACCCTTACCAGATCTATCTGGCGCGCTATTACCAGGCCGATGCCTGCTTATTAATGCTTTCAGTACTGGATGACGAACAATATCGCCACCTTGCAGCCGTCGCCCACAGTCTGGAGATGGGTGTGCTGACCGAAGTCAGTAATGAAGAGGAACTGGAGCGCGCCATTGCATTGGGGGCAAAGGTCGTTGGCATCAACAACCGCGATCTGCGCGATTTGTCGATTGATCTCAACCGTACCCGCGAGCTTGCGCCGAAACTGGGGCACAACGTGACGGTAATCAGCGAATCCGGCATCAATACTTACGCTCAGGTGCGCGAGTTAAGCCACTTCGCTAACGGTTTTCTGATTGGTTCGGCGTTGATGGCCCATGACGATTTGAACGCCACCGTGCGCCGGGTGTTGCTGGGTGAGAATAAAGTGTGTGGCCTGACGCGTGGGCAAGATGCTAAAGCCGCTTATGACGCGGGCGCGATTTACGGTGGGTTGATTTTTGTTGCGACATCACCGCGTTGCGTCAACGTTGAACAGGCGCAGGAAGTGATGGCTGCGGCACCGTTGCAGTATGTTGGCGTGTTCCGCAATCACGATATTGCCGATGTGGTGGACAAAGCTAAGGTGTTATCGCTGGCGGCAGTGCAACTGCATGGTAATGAAGATCAGCTGTATATCGACACTCTGCGTGAGGCTCTGCCAGCACACGTCGCCATCTGGAAGGCTTTAAGTGTCGGTGAAACTCTTCCCGCGCGCGATTTTCAGCACATCGATAAATATGTATTCGACAACGGTCAGGGCGGGAGCGGACAACGTTTCGACTGGTCACTGTTAAACGGTCAATCGCTTGGCAACGTTCTGCTGGCGGGGGGCTTAGGCGCAGATAACTGCGTGGAAGCGGCACAAACCGGCTGCGCCGGACTTGATTTTAATTCTGCTGTAGAGTCGCAACCGGGCATCAAAGACGCACGTCTTTTGGCCTCGGTTTTCCAGACGCTGCGCGCATATTAAGGAAAGGAACAATGACAACATTACTTAACCCCTATTTTGGTGAGTTTGGCGGCATGTACGTGCCACAAATCCTGATGCCTGCTCTGCGCCAGCTGGAAGAAGCTTTTGTCAGTGCGCAAAAAGATCCTGAATTTCAGGCTCAGTTCAACGACCTGCTGAAAAACTATGCCGGGCGTCCAACCGCGCTGACCAAATGCCAGAACATTACAGCCGGGACGAACACCACGCTGTATCTGAAGCGCGAAGATTTGCTGCACGGCGGCGCGCATAAAACTAACCAGGTGCTGGGACAGGCGTTGCTGGCGAAGCGGATGGGTAAAACGGAAATCATCGCCGAAACCGGAGCCGGTCAGCATGGCGTGGCGTCGGCCCTTGCCAGCGCCCTGCTCGGCCTGAAATGCCGTATTTATATGGGTGCCAAAGACGTTGAACGCCAGTCGCCAAACGTTTTTCGTATGCGCTTAATGGGTGCGGAAGTGATCCCGGTACATAGCGGTTCCGCGACGCTGAAAGATGCCTGTAACGAGGCGCTGCGCGACTGGTCCGGCAGTTATGAAACCGCGCACTATATGCTGGGCACCGCAGCTGGCCCACATCCTTATCCGACCATTGTCCGTGAGTTTCAGCGAATGATTGGCGAAGAAACCAAAGCACAGATTCTGGAAAGAGAAGGTCGCCTGCCGGATGCGGTTATCGCCTGTGTTGGCGGCGGTTCGAATGCCATCGGCATGTTTGCAGATTTCATCAACGAAACCAACGTCGGCCTGATTGGTGTGGAGCCTGGCGGTCACGGTATCGAAACCGGCGAGCACGGCGCACCGTTAAAACATGGTCGCGTGGGCATCTATTTCGGTATGAAAGCGCCGATGATGCAAACCGAAGACGGGCAGATTGAAGAATCTTACTCCATTTCTGCCGGACTGGATTTCCCGTCTGTCGGCCCGCAACACGCGTATCTTAACAGCACTGGACGCGCTGATTACGTGTCAATTACCGATGATGAAGCACTGGAAGCCTTCAAAACGCTGTGCCTGCACGAAGGGATCATCCCGGCGCTGGAATCCTCCCACGCCCTGGCCCATGCGCTGAAAATGATGCGCGAAAACCCGGATAAAGAGCAGCTACTGGTGGTTAACCTTTCCGGTCGCGGCGATAAAGACATCTTCACCGTTCACGATATTTTGAAAGCACGAGGGGAAATCTGATGGAACGCTACGAATCTCTGTTTGCCCAGTTGAAGGAGCGCAAAGAAGGCGCATTCGTTCCTTTCGTCACGCTCGGTGATCCGGGCATTGAGCAGTCGCTGAAAATTATCGATGCGCTAATTGAAGCCGGTGCTGACGCGCTGGAGTTAGGCATCCCCTTCTCCGACCCACTGGCAGATGGCCCGACGATTCAAAACGCCACACTGCGTGCCTTTGCGGCTGGTGTGACCCCGGCGCAGTGCTTTGAGATGCTGGCACTCATTCGCCAGAAACACCCGACCATTCCCATTGGCCTGTTGATGTATGCCAATCTGGTGTTTAACAAAGGCATTGATGAGTTTTATGCCCAGTGCGAAAAAGTCGGCGTCGATTCGGTGCTGGTTGCCGATGTGCCAGTTGAAGAGTCCGCGCCCTTCCGCCAGGCCGCGTTGCGTCATAATGTCGCACCTATCTTCATCTGCCCGCCAAATGCCGATGACGACCTGCTGCGCCAGATAGCCTCTTACGGTCGTGGTTACACATATTTGCTGTCACGAGCGGGCGTGACCGGCGCAGAAAACCGCGCCGCGTTACCTCTCAATCATCTGGTTGCGAAGCTGAAAGAGTACAACGCTGCACCTCCATTGCAGGGATTTGGTATTTCCGCCCCGGATCAGGTAAAAGCAGCGATTGATGCAGGAGCTGCGGGCGCGATTTCTGGTTCGGCCATTGTTAAAATCATCGAGCAACATATTAATGAGCCAGAGAAAATGCTGGCGGCACTGAAAGCTTTTGTACAACCGATGAAAGCGGCGACGCGCAGTTAATCCCACAGCCGCCAGTTCCGCTGGCGGCATTTTAACTTTCTTTAACGAAGCCGGAAAAATCCTAAATTCATTTAATATTTATCTTTCTACCGTTTCGTTTACCCCTGTCGAACGTCAACTTACGTCATTTTTCCGCCCAACAGTAATATAATCAAACAAATTAATCCCGCAACATAACACCAGTAAAATCAATAATTCTCTCTAAGTCACTTATTCCTCAGGCAATTGTTAATATATCCAGAATGTTCCTCAAAATATATTTTCCCTCTTTTTTCTCGTTACGCTTAATTTGAATAATTCTCATTTTCGACTAATTTTAATGAGTGTCGACACACAACACTCATATTAATCAAACAATGCAACGCAACGGGAGAAATAACATGGCCGAACATCGTGGTGGTTCAGGAAATTTCGCCGAAGACCGTGAGAAGGCATCCGACGCAGGCCGTAAAGGCGGTCAGCATAGCGGCGGTAATTTTAAAAATGATCCGCAACGCGCATCTGAAGCGGGTAAAAAAGGCGGTCAACAAAGCGGTGGTAATAAATCAGGAAAATCCTGATTCACCGTTCATTATTAATATCAGCTGATAAAGATAATTGCATCTGCGGGCCGTATGGCTCGCAGTGATTTCACTGGAGAAAAATATGAATATGAAGACCATTGAAGATGTATTTATTCACCTGCTTTCAGATACCTACAGTGCAGAAAAACAATTAACCCGTGCACTGGCAAAACTCGCTAGAGCAACATCAAACGAAAAATTAAGTCAGGCTTTTCATGCGCACCTCGAGGAAACTCATGGACAGATTGAACGAATTGATCAAGTTGTGGAATCTGAATCGAACCTGAAAATTAAGCGCATGAAATGTGTGGCAATGGAAGGTCTTATTGAAGAAGCTAATGAGGTCATCGAAAGTACCGAGAAAAACGAAGTGCGTGATGCCGCATTGATTGCCGCTGCACAGAAAGTCGAGCACTATGAGATCGCCAGTTACGGGACATTAGCGACGCTGGCTGAACAATTAGGTTACCGTAAAGCAGCTAAGCTTCTGAAAGAAACTCTTGAAGAAGAAAAGGCCACCGACATCAAACTGACTGATCTGGCCCTTAATAACGTAAATAAGAAAGCCGAAAATAAAGCCTGAAATATGAACTTTAACTTTTAGTCATTTTATAAAGAGGACATTTTCATGAATCGTATTGAACATTATCATGACTGGTTACGTGACGCCCATGCAATGGAAAAGCAAGCCGAATCTATGCTTGAATCCATGGCCAGCCGTATAGATAATTATCCTGAACTACGCGCTCATATTGAACAACATCTTAGTGAAACCAAAAACCAGATTGTTCAACTGGAAACTATTCTTGATCGTAATGACATTTCACGTTCAGTCATTAAAGATTCCATGAGTAAAATGGCTGCGCTTGGGCAGTCAATCGGTGGTATATTCCCTTCTGATGAAATAGTCAAAGGCTCTATTAGCGGATATGTCTTCGAGCAATTTGAAATCGCCTGTTACACCTCACTCTTAGCAGCAGCAAAAAATGCCGGTGATACAGCTTCAATTCCAACCATCGAAGCGATTTTAAATGAGGAAAAGCAAATGTCCGACTGGCTGATTCAGCATATTCCGCAAACAACTGAGAAATTTTTAATTCGCTCTGAAACTGATGGCGTAGAAGCGAAGAAATAATACCCTTTATACCATGTCCTTATTGACCCCGTATATTACGGGGTCGTTTTTGTGCGGAATTAAAAACGATATCCTGCTGAGAACATAAACACCCACGGATCGAGGCGTACGCTATCGTGTTGCTGTGCACCGCCCAGTTTATAATTGGCGGTGGTATCGATATCCATGTACCACACTGACATGTTAACCAACCAGTCACGGTTAATCAGATAATCAACCCCCACCTGCCCGGCAGCTCCCCAGGAATCTTTCAGACTGAGATCGGAAAGCCCCGCCTCTTTGCCATGATCGTTAAATCCATTATCAAAGAAGGTGGTGTAGTTAATACCTGCCCCAACGTAAGGACGGAATTTGCTGCTGGCATCACCAAAATACCACTGCGCCATCAGTGTTGGCGGCAGATGATGAACGGTTGCAATATCGCCGGTCGCCCGGGTGCCGATTTTATGGCGGAACGGCGTCGCTGCCAGTAATTCCACACCAATGTTGTCGGTCGCCATATAAGTAAACGTCAAGCCCAGTTGCGTGTTATTGGTCACGCTGAATCCACCCAGACTTCCTAACGTACCACCAGCACCTTCTGTTGGACGTACGGTTGCAGAACCTGCACGCATAAAAAATTCGCCTGCTTCATGCGCAAAGGCACTGCCAGAGAGAAGAGTTGTTACTGCCAAAGCCGCCACTGTTAACTTTTTCATATCCGCTCCGTCGTTATGGTTATAAAAACGTGACGAATATACCTACATTGGAGTAACAAATGATCCTACATAGATCACATTACATATGATAATTCACCATTTATTGATCTGGATTAATTTAGAAGTTGCATTAAGAATCCTGGTTAATGTGATTCAAATCAATTTTTAAATATTTTCGCTACGCAAATATTAACTCGATCGCCACTTGCCGCGATTTGCCCACGTCTGAAGGCCAGCAATTACCTCCGCTTTACAAAGATATGCTTTTCCATACAAGACCTGATGCTGCCACCCGAGGCTTAACCAGGGTACAATTGCCCGCTAATTAACACCTGCATAAAACTCAAGGAGAGTGCATGTCTATCACGGCGCAGTCCGTATACCGTGACACCGGAAATTTCTTCCGCAATCAATTTATGACCATTCTGTTGGTATCGTTGCTATGTGCGTTTATCACAGTGGTGTTAGGGCATGTTTTCTCACCCAGTGATGCACAGCTTGCGCAGCTCAATGACGGCGTGCCCGTTAGCGGCAGTAGTGGCTTGTTCGACCTGGTTCAGAATATGTCACCGGAACAGCAACAAATTTTGCTGCAGGCTTCAGCGGCGTCCACTTTTTCAGGATTAATCGGTAACGCCATTCTCGCCGGAGGCGTAATATTAATTATCCAGCTGGTGTCTGCGGGTCAGAGAGTCAGTGCGCTTCGAGCTATTGGTGCCAGTGCGCCGATATTGCCAAAGTTATTTATTCTGATTTTTCTGACTACCCTTTTAGTACAGATTGGCATCATGCTGGTGGTCGTTCCGGGAATTATCATGGCCATTTTACTGGCCCTGGCACCGGTGATGTTGGTACAGGACAAAATGGGCGTTTTTGCCTCGATGCGTAGCAGTATGCGGCTGACATGGGCGAATATGCGTCTGGTGGCACCCGCAGTACTGAGCTGGTTGTTGGCAAAAACACTGTTGCTGCTTTTTGCCTCTTCTTTTGCCGCATTAACCCCGGAAATTGGTGCCGTACTGGCGAACACCTTGAGCAACCTGATTTCAGCCGTATTGCTCATCTATCTGTTCCGCCTGTATATGTTGATTCGCCAATAACCTTAAGCATTTGATTACGGAATCGTAAAATGAAGCAGTTTCTTGATTTTTTACCGCTGGTTGTCTTTTTCGCGTTTTACAAGATTTATGACATCTATGCGGCTACTGCGGCGCTCATCGTCGCCACGGCGATTGTGCTTATATATAGCTGGGTTCGCTTTCGTAAGGTTGAGAAGATGGCCCTGATCACTTTTGTTCTGGTGGTCGTCTTCGGTGGCTTGACGCTGTTCTTCCACAATGATGAGTTTATTAAATGGAAGGTTACTGTCATTTATGCCCTGTTTGCGGGTGCCCTGTTAGTCAGTCAATGGGTGATGAAAAAGCCGCTAATTCAGCGGATGCTGGGTAAAGAACTCACCCTGCCGCAATCGGTATGGTCGAAGCTGAATCTGGCCTGGGCTGTTTTCTTTATCCTTTGCGGCCTGGCAAACATCTACATCGCATTCTGGCTGCCGCAAAATATTTGGGTCAACTTTAAAGTCTTTGGCCTGACCGCCCTTACCTTAATCTTCACATTGTTAAGCGGTATCTATATCTACCGCCACATGCCGCAGGAAGATAAATCCTAACCAGACTGCCAGTCCTTCGGGGCTGGCGCTGTATCTCCTCTGTTCTCCTCAGGAAAATCATAGTAGCATCGCGCCTGTGATTTTCCTTTTAAGTCGGTTTTACCATGTCTACAACACATAACGTCCCTCAGGGCGATCTTGTTTTACGTACTTTAGCCATGCCCGCCGATACCAATGCCAATGGTGACATCTTTGGTGGTTGGTTAATGTCACAAATGGATATTGGCGGCGCTATTCTGGCGAAAGAAATTGCCCACGGTCGTGTAGTGACCGTGCGGGTTGAAGGAATGACTTTCTTACGGCCGGTTGCGGTCGGCGATGTGGTGTGCTGCTATGCACGCTGTGTCCAGAAAGGGACGACATCAGTCAGCATTAATATTGAAGTGTGGGTGAAAAAAGTGGCGTCTGAACCCATCGGGCAACGCTATAAAGCAACAGAAGCATTATTTAAGTATGTCGCGGTTGATCCCGAAGGAAAACCTCGCGCCTTACCTGTTGAGTAATAATCAAAAGCCTCCGGTCGGAGGCTTTTGACTTTCTGTTTACTGAATTTCGGTGGTGCCGTTAATTTTAAACAGGATATTCACCACAATCCCACTGCCTGGCTTACCCGGCTCATAACGCCATCTGCGCATCGCATTTTTCACCTCACGCTCAAACATGTTTGCAGGCTTGGCTGAGAGGATTTGTACGTTATCCACGCGACCATCTGGCGTGACATCAAATTTAACTTTAACCTGCCCTTCAATGCGCAATGCCTGTGCTCGTGCCGGATACTGCGGCTGATTACGGCTTAATGCGCGTGGTCCTGAAGCCACACTGGTAACCGGCTTGCTGGTTGCAGCCGTTGCCGTACTTGATGTCGGGCGCGCGGGTGCCGTATTTTCAAACGGTGATGCCGGACGCGACTCTACGGGTTTGACATCGCGTTTTGGCTGCTCCTGTACCTTTTTCACCGGCTTCGGTTTTGGCTTAGGTTTCGGCTTCGGCTTTTCAATGACCACCGGTGCTTCTTTTGGCGGTTCGGGGATCGGCTCAGGTTCCGGTTCTGGCTCTACCACCGGCTCCGGTGGTGGTTGAACGGCTTGTGGCGGTTCGAGATCCGCTGGCGCAACCATCGTGACAGAAATCGGCTGCGCGGGCGCAGGTAGTTCAATAACCTGATGTACCGAGGTATAGAGCAAACCCGCCACAACAGCACCATGAATGCAGACCGAAAGTAACGTCGGCCAGGGGAAGCGGCGAGGTAAATCAAGGGTCATTGAAGTCATAATCATTTCAGTAGAAAAACCAGGCCCCGATTTTAAATGCAAATAGCAATCATATTCAATAAGGCAAGACGATCAGGATCAGTGAAAATGTCATTTTTGGCGTAATTGACCTTACTTTATGCATGGTCTTAACAAAGACATCATCTTTCCGTTGCAGATCTTCGCCCTTTCAAATAACGTACTTTACAACTTTCCCGAACAAGGAGTTGTGCCTGTGTTGTATGTTATTTACGCTCAAGACAAAGATGATAGCCTCGAAAAACGCCTTTCCGTTCGTCCGGCACATTTAGCACGTTTACAGTTACTGCATGATGAAGGTCGTTTGTTGACCGCCGGTCCAATGCCAGCGGTAGACAGTAACGATCCAGGGGCTGCGGGATTTACTGGCTCAACCGTTATTGCTGAATTTGAGTCGCTGGAAGCAGCTCAGGCCTGGGCCGATGCTGACCCGTACGTAGCGGCAGGAGTCTATGAACACGTTTCAGTGAAACCATTTAAGAAAGTGTTCTGAATAGAAATTCAATATTTAAGGGCACGGTTTTTGCAACCGTGTTCTTGTTTGGCCTTTCCTTATAGGTCGGTCAGTGCATTCACCACCACAAGCAGATAATAACTTTATCTGTATTTCTTTATATGATGTGAACATATTCAGGAAAATGCCCTTTCCTGACGCAGAGTTGCTCACTCAAAACCTTTGATTACTGCGGATAAAGTCATCTACTATTGTTTAACACATTCACGCGCTGCATGTATGTTCAGAAAATGTGCACGTTGAGATAATTAAACAAAATTGTGGTTACAGAGGTATCAGTGAGTCACTGGACTACATTCAAACAAACAGCAACAAAGTTATGGGTGACCCTACGGCACGACATTCTCGCGCTGGCCGTCTTTTTAAATGGATTGCTTATTTTTAAAACAATCTATGGTATGTCGGTCAATTTGCTTGATATTTTCCATATCAAAGCATTTTCAGAGCTGGATCTCTCCTTGCTGGCAAACGCCCCACTATTTATGCTCGGCGTATTTCTTGTCCTGAACTCCATTGGCTTACTGTTCCGGGCAAAGCTCGCATGGGCAATCAGTATCATTTTGTTGTTGATAGCGCTAATTTACACCCTGCATTTTTATCCCTGGCTGAAATTTAGTATTGGATTTTGCATTTTTACGCTGGTGTTTTTGCTGATACTGCGCAAAGACTTCTCCCACAGTAGCGCCGCAGCCGGGACAATTTTCGCATTTATTAGTTTCACGACGTTACTGTTTTACTCCACCTACGGTGCGCTTTATTTAAGCGAAGGTTTTAATCCGCGAATAGAAAGTTTGATGACCGCGTTCTATTTTTCGATAGAAACCATGTCAACCGTCGGCTATGGCGATATTGTCCCTGTTTCTGAATCAGCACGATTGTTCACTATTTCGGTCATTATTTCCGGCATTACCGTTTTTGCCACCTCTATGACCTCAATTTTTGGTCCGCTTATCCGCGGGGGATTCAACAAACTTGTAAAAGGAAACAATCATACAATGCATCGTAAAGATCATTTTATTGTTTGCGGACATTCGATTCTCGCCATCAATACGATCCTGCAACTGAATCAACGCGGACAAAACGTTACGGTTATCAGCAACTTGCCTGAAGATGATATCAAGCAACTTGAGCAACGCTTAGGCGATAACGCTGATGTTATCCCCGGTGACAGTAATGACAGTTCAGTATTAAAGAAAGCGGGAATCGATCGATGCCGGGCCATTCTGGCGCTGAGTGATAACGATGCAGATAACGCGTTTGTTGTACTCTCGGCAAAAGATATGAGCAGTGATGTCAAAACAGTTCTCGCCGTCAGTGATAGCAAAAACCTGAATAAGATTAAGATGGTACATCCGGATATCATTCTCTCACCACAACTGTTTGGCAGCGAAATTCTGGCGCGAGTTTTAAATGGTGAAGAGATTAATAATGATATGCTCGTTTCAATGTTGTTGAACTCCGGTCATGGCATTTTCAGCGATAACGATGAACAAGAAACGAAAGCTGAAAGTAAAGAATCGGCGCAAAAATAGAGTTTAAAGACGGAAAAGTAAACTTATTGGGCACCGCAATGGTGCCCAGAACATTTAGATATTGTAGATCGCAAACAATAACGAGTTACGCTGTTTGTTTAGAATACACTTCCTGATGCTGTGGATACGCATATTTCGGCGCGACTGCCCCTCAAGCCAACGCGATTTACGTCGGCTAGCCTGACGCTGCATGCGCCAGCGCCCCACTTCCGTTCTACTCCGCTTCATGTTAACTACTCTATGCAATAACAGAATGGTCATTATACCCCCGCCCCCGACGCTGACCAGTGCTTTTCCCGCGTTTTTATTTGCCAGATGAATCCATATGCGTAAACTCATAACAATGCGCTTTCAAAAGGATTTCTAATCTATGACAACCGTTTATACGTTGGTGAGTTGGTTGGCCATTCTGGGATACTGGTTGCTCATTGCAGGCGTAACTTTACGCATTCTAATGAAACGACGCGCAGTTCCCTCCGCGATGGCCTGGCTGTTGATTATTTACATTCTGCCGTTAGTCGGAATTATTGCCTATCTTGCCGTTGGCGAGCTCCATTTAGGCAAACGCCGCGCTGAGCGCGCCAGAGCGATGTGGCCTTCCACCGCAAAATGGCTTAACGACCTTAAAGCCTGTAAGCATATCTTCGCCGAAGAAAATAGCAGTGTCGCTGCGCCATTATTCAAGCTTTGCGAGCGTCGTCAGGGGATCGCAGGGGTCAAAGGGAATCAGCTACAACTGATGACCGAGTCAGATGATGTGATGCAGGCGTTAATCCGCGACATCCAGCTCGCGCGCCATAATATTGAGATGGTGTTTTATATCTGGCAGCCCGGCGGCATGGCGGACCAGGTGGCTGAATCATTAATGGCCGCTGCACGGCGCGGTATTCATTGCCGATTGATGCTCGACTCCGCCGGGAGTGTGGCTTTTTTCCGCAGTCCGTGGCCCGAGCTAATGCGTAATGCTGGTATTGAAGTGGTCGAAGCCTTAAAGGTCAATCTGATGCGTGTGTTTTTACGCCGTATGGACCTGCGCCAACATCGCAAGATGATCATGATCGATAATTACATCGCGTACACCGGCAGCATGAATATGGTCGACCCTCGCTACTTCAAACAAGATGCGGGCGTAGGGCAATGGATTGATCTGATGGCGCGTATGGAAGGCCCCATCGCCACCGCGATGGGGATTATTTATTCCTGCGACTGGGAGATTGAAACCGGGAAACGTATTCTGCCGCCGCCACCAGATGTCAATATTATGCCGTTTGAGCAGGCCAGCGGTCACACCATTCACACAATTGCTTCTGGCCCCGGCTTTCCGGAAGATCTCATTCACCAGGCATTATTGACTGCTGCTTATTCGGCTCGTGAATATTTGATCATGACAACGCCCTATTTTGTGCCCAGCGATGATTTACTTCATGCGATTTGCACGGCGGCGCAGCGCGGGGTGGATGTCAGTATTATCCTTCCGCGAAAAAATGACTCGATGCTGGTCGGCTGGGCCAGTCGCGCATTCTTTACAGAACTGCTGGCTGCTGGGGTTAAAATTTATCAGTTTGAAGGCGGGTTACTGCATACCAAGAGCGTGCTGGTCGATGGTGAACTAAGTCTGGTTGGCACCGTTAACCTTGATATGCGTAGTCTGTGGCTAAATTTCGAGATTACCCTGGCAATCGACGATAAAGGTTTTGGTGCAGACCTCGCCGCCGTTCAGGACGATTATATTTCGCGTTCACGTCTGCTCGATGCCCGTTTATGGCTAAAACGTCCATTATGGCAACGTGTCGCCGAGCGACTGTTTTACTTCTTCAGTCCGTTGCTGTAAAACGTCGCCAACAGAGGTTAAACAGGTAGTGACTATGGATATGGATCTAAACAATCGCCTGACTGAAGATGAAACGCTTGAGCAGGCCTACGATATTTTTCTCGAACTGGCTGCCGACAATCTCGATCCAGCTGATGTTCTGCTGTTCAATCTTCAGTTTGAAGAGCGCGGCGGCGCGGAGTTATTCGATCCGGCGGAAGACTGGCAGGAACATGTTGATTTCGATTTGAACCCGGACTTTTTTGCCGAAGTGGTGATTGGTCTGGCGGACAGTGAAGATGGTGAAATCAACGATGTTTTCGCGCGTATTCTGTTATGCCGCGAAAAAGATCACAAACTTTGCCATATCATCTGGCGGGAATAAATAATCGCTTTCGGCGTGAAAAAGGGCTGACAACTGTCAGCCCTTATTGTGTTTAAAGCGGATCGACTTTCAGGCAAGAAACGGCGTGTCTGAAACTCCCCTCCAGAACAGGACGTGTTTTGGCGCACTCCGGACCGGCAATCGGGCAACGGGTACGGAAAACACAACCGGAAGGCGGGTTGATCGGCGACGGTAATTCCCCTTCCAGTAACTGGATGGTTTTGTTCTTCTCCAGATCCGGATCAGGTATGGGGACTGCCGACATCAATGCCCTGGTGTAAGGATGTAGTGGATTGTGGTAGACCTCATCATAGGTCCCCAGTTCTACCGCATGGCCGAGATACATCACCAGCACACGATCGGAAATGTGTTTTACCACGGCCAGGTCGTGAGCGATAAAAATTAATGACAATCCCATCTCGCGTTGCAGCTGCTGGAGCAGGTTGACCACCTGCGCCTGAATTGACACGTCCAGCGCCGACACCGGCTCATCACAGATAATCAGCTTCGGTTCAAGAATAAGAGCACGAGCAATCCCGATACGCTGGCACTGCCCACCAGAGAACTCATGCGGATAGCGGTTAATCAGGTTAGGCAATAACCCGACTTTCAGCATCATCGCTTTCACGCGCTCGCGAACTTCCTGGCGTGACATTTTCGGATGATAAGTACGCAGCGGTTCAGCGATAATCTCGCCGATGGTCATACGCGGGTTTAGCGATGCCAACGGATCCTGGAAAATCATCTGAATATCACTGCGAACGGCACGCCATTCATCGGGCTTCATGCCCAGCAACTCTTTACCTAACCAGGCAACATGACCGTCGGTCGCCTTGACCAAACCGATGATGGCGCGAGCAAAGGTGGACTTACCGCATCCCGATTCCCCTACCACACCTAATGTTTCCCCTTCATACAGGCGAAGAGTGACACCATCGACGGCTTTGAGCGTTTTCGGTGGTTGCCAGAACCACTGTTTGCCATCTTTGATTTCAAAGTGCACTTTCAGATCGGCGATTTCGAGGAGGACTTTTCTTCCTTCGGTTACAGCATTCATAACAGTTCCTCCACCGGTTTAAAGCAAGCACGCAGACGGCCAGGCGTAAACTCTTCCAGCGGCGGTGCGCTACTACAAATTTCCATCGCATGCGGACAACGTGGCTGGAACGGGCAACCTTTCGGTAATCGCAGCAGGTTTGGCGGATTACCAGGGATGGTCAACATTGTTTCACCTTCCGCATCGAGACGCGGCACCGCGTTGAGCAAACCGATAGAATAAGGATGAACGGGTTGATAAAAGACATCGCGCGCGTTGCCATATTCCATCGTGCGCCCGGCGTACATTACCAGCACTTTGTCGCAGATCCCCGCCACCACGCCAAGATCGTGGGTAATCATAATGATGGCGGTATTAAATTCCCGCTTCAGTTCATTCAATAGCGTCATGATCTGCGCCTGTACGGTGACGTCCAGCGCAGTAGTGGGTTCATCCGCAATCAGCAGCTTAGGTCGACATAGCAATGCCATCGCAATCATAACTCGCTGACGCATGCCGCCAGAAAATTCGTGCGGGTACATTTTCATGCGTTTACGCGCTTCCGGCATTTTTACCGCATCGAGCATCCGCACCGACTCTTCAAACGCCTCAGCTTTGCTCATGTTCTTATGCAGCATCAGCACTTCCATCAACTGCTCACCGACGCGCATATAGGGATTCAACGAAGTCATTGGGTCCTGAAAAATCATTGAGATTTGTTCAGCGCGCAGTTTATTGAGTTCACGCTCTGGCAAATTGAGGATTTCACGCCCATTGAAGGTTGCCGATCCGCCAATACGTCCGTTGGCAGCCAACAGGCCCATCAACGCAAATGCAGTTTGCGATTTACCCGAACCAGACTCACCTACAATGCCCAGCGTTTCTCCGGCACGTAGGGAAAAATTCAGATCATTGACCGCCGTGACGTCGCCGTCCGGGGTATTAAAGGTGACACGCAAATCTTTCACGTTCAGCAGTGCGTCAGCCTGTTGTTGTGCGAGCGGCACAGTTGCAGTTTCAATTACGCTCATGGCTGCACTCCTTAACGATCTTTCGGGTCGAGGGCATCACGCAAGCCATCGCCGATAAAGTTGAAACAAAATAGCGTCACCACGAGGAATCCCGCTGGGAACAACAGTAACCATGGAGAGACTTCCATCGAGTTCGCGCCATCACTCAGCAATGCGCCCCAGCTGCTTAACGGCTCTTGCGTCCCCAACCCCAGGAAGCTAAGGAAAGATTCAAAGAGGATCATGCTGGGCACCAATAGCGATGCGTAGACCACCACCACACCGAGTACGTTCGGCACAATGTGGCGAATAACAATGCCCGGCGTCGATACACCGCCAACTTGTGCCGCCTCAATAAACTCTTTGCGCTTCAGACTCAGGGTTTGCCCACGCACAATACGAGCCATATCCAGCCAGGAAACCATGCCAATCGCCACGAAAATCAGCAGGATGTTTTGACCGAAAAAGGTCACCAGCAAAATGACGAAGAACATGAATGGGAAGGAGTTGAGGATTTCCAGCAGACGCATCATTACCGAATCCACTTTACCGCCCAGATAACCGGAAAGCGAACCATAAAGTGTCCCCACGACCACTGCCACCAGTGCCGCAGCAACACCGACCATGAGTGAGATACGCCCGCCAATCGCAACGCGCACAAGCAGGTCGCGACCGGATGAGTCAGTACCAAAGTAGTGACCGGACTCCATATCCGGGGCGCTGGACATCATCGCCCAGTCAGTATCGTCATAGGCAAACTGCGAAAGCATCGGTGCCAGGATTACAAATAGCGCGATCAGCACCAGCACTATCAGACTGGCAACCGCCGCACGGTTATGCATAAAACGTCGACGTGCGTCCTGCCACAAGCTGCGCCCTTCGACCTCCAGCTTTTCACTGAAATTTTCCAGCGTCTCGCTGTTTTTCTTACTTAACATCATCGCGAGCTCCAGTATCAGTAACGGATTTTCGGGTCGATAACCGCATATAGCACATCGACAACGGCATTAAACAAAATGGTTAACGCGCCAACCAGAATGGTCAGACTTAACACTAAGGAATAGTCACGGTTCAATGCGCCATTAACGAACAGTTGCCCAATCCCCGGCAAACCATAAATGGTTTCGATAACCATAGAACCGGTAATAATGCCGACAAATGCGGGCCCCATATAGGAGAGCACGGGTAACAGAGCAGGTTTTAATGCGTGGCGTAAAATGATCCGCCGCATAGGTAACCCTTTCGCCCGGGCAGTACGAATAAAGTTGGAGTGTAAAACCTCAATCATAGAGCCACGGGTAATACGCGCAATACTGGCGATATAGGCGAGTGATAACGCCACCATTGGCAATATCATGAATTTAAGCGCTCCACCATTCCAGCCACCGCCCGGCAGCCAATGCAAAATGATCGCAAATATCATGACTAATAATGGCGCAACCACAAAACTGGGGATAACAACCCCGGTCATTGCCAGCCCCATCACGGTATAGTCCCATTTGGTGTTTTGCTTTAATGCGGCAATAACGCCAGCACTAACACCCAGTATTACCGCAAGAAAAAATGCTGCGGCTCCCAGTTTGGCAGAAACGGGAAAACTGGATGCAACCAGGTCATTGACCGAATAATCTTTATATTTAAACGATGGACCGAAATCGCCATGCGCCAGTTGTTTCAGGTAGCTGAAATACTGTGTCATGATCGGATCATTTAGATGATATTTCGCTTCGATATTGGCCATCACTTCCGGTGGTAAAGTACGTTCGCCGGTAAAAGGACTGCCCGGCGCGAGGCGCATCATAAAGAACGAAATAGTAATAAGAATAAATAGCGTCGGAATCGCTTCCAGACAGCGACGTAGAATAAATTTTAACATTGCCCTACCTTCTGGCCTGTGCCTTCTGTAATGCGATAAAAATCAGACACCGTGGAGCAGGACACGCCTGCCCCACGTATTGCCATTAGTGCTTCACAATGTACATATTCCGGGTGTAGGTATTATCCAGCGGATCTTTGCCGGTATAGCCACCAACCCACGGTTTCACCAAACGCGCATTCACGTAGTAATAAACAGGAACAATGGCCGAATCCTTATCCAGCTGTTGTTCTGCTTTAGTGTACAGAGCTGTGCGCTGTGCCTCGTCAGTCGCTTTCAGCGTTTCCGCCATAATGCTGTCAAAGGCCGGGCTCTTATAATGCGCGGTATTCATCGAGCTGTTCGACAGCATGGTGTTCAGGAAGGAAGTTGGTTCGTTGTAGTCTGCACACCAGCCTGCACGGGCCACATCAAAAGTGCCCTGGTGACGGGTGTCGAGGAACGTTTTCCACTCCTGGTTAACCAGTTTGACGTTTACACCAATGTTTTTCTTCCACAATGAAGAGGCAGCAATCGCCAGCTTTTTATGCAGATCGGAGGTGTTATACAACAGGTTGATGGTCAACGGTTTGTCTGCGGTATAACCCGCTTCAGCCAGCAGTTTTTTCGCTTCTTCGTTACGTTTTTCCTGACTCCAGCCAAACCATTCCGGCTGAGTCAATTTTGCGCCATCAGTATATGGTGGAGTGTAACCATAGGCGGGCATGTCGCCCTGCGCTTTCACTTTATTAACAATGATATCGCGGTCCATACCCAATTTCAGTGCGGTACGCACACGCACGTCATTAAATGGCGGTTTCTGGTTGTTAATTTCGTAATAGTAAGTGCACAGGTATGGATCAACGTGAACTTCGTCCGGGATCTCTTTTTTCAGCTTCTGGAACAATTCGATCGGCATGTTGTTATAAGTCATGTCGATTTCACCACTACGGTAGCGGTTGACATCGGTAACTTCAGAAGCAATAGGCAAATAGGTTACCTGGTTAATAACGGTTTTCGCGTTGTTCCAGTAGGTCGGGCTGCGTTCAAGAACGATTCGTTCGTTTACGACCCAATCTTTTAAGGTATAGGCACCGTTGGTGACGATATTACCAGGCTGGGTCCATTTTTCGCCGAATTTCTCGATAGCGGCTTTTGGCACCGGTGAAGTTGATGGGTGAACAAGTAATTTATAGAAGTACGGAACAGGTTCACTTAAGGTGACTTCTAATGTGTGATCATCAATAGCTTTCACGCCGAGATCGGTAATCGGTTTTTTCCCTTCAAGAATTTCATCAATACCGGCGATATGCCCATATTGCAGATAACTGGCATACGGAGAAGCAGTGTTTGGATCAACAGAACGTTGCCAGCTATACACAAAGTCTTGTGCTGTGACTGGCGTGCCATCAGACCATTTCGCATCTTTACGCAAATGGAAGGTCCAGACTTTCGCGTCTTTATTATCCCAGGATTCAGCGACGCCAGGTGCCGGATGACCGTCAAGATCGCTGACCAGTAAGCCTTCAAACAGGTCTCGGCTGATATTAGACTCCGGAACACCTTCAATTTTGTGCGGATCTAATGACTGAACTTCTGAACCATTGTTACGTACCAGCGTTTGTTTTTCCGCCAGTGTGACACCTGCGGGTACATCAGCTGCCAGCGCGACATTCCCTGCCATAAGCGCAGCCAAAACGCCAGCTGCTACTAAACTTCTCTTGGTGATGTTGGTCATTGTTTTTTGGACTCCCTCATTATAATTACTGGTATTAACCAGCATGTGTAATCCCGGATTGGGACCCTGCACAGGCTCGGAGACTTTCTGCTGTCAGGTTACTTTATCGTTACGTATTACTATCACCGACTTTATTTATTCTGGTGATTCAGACGATCACCTTATGTCGATTCGTACTGTGTCTCCCCTGTCGAGACACATTATTCTTTCGCGACGATCTTTAATTGTTAATTATTCTCATTACCAATAAAGAATCGCCTTGCGCTTGCCCGGAAAGTACCAAATGCGGTTCTTACTCGCCAATACATTTTGCAAAATTGTTAAGCAATTCTCTTTTATTGACCGTATCAGAATCTATAGCTTGCATCCATGCCTTAACAAACATCTTTCAATTCAATCAAATAGAGGTTGGTTAAGCATGTCTCTCTTTTCTGATTACAGTTCCAGTAGTGAAATGCACAATAATTTAACAATTGATTATTATTTAGCACTTTCCTCTAGCAAAGGCAGTGGAATTACTAATATCATTTCAATTATTCTTCAGCAAGCCCAGGATTATGATGTGGCGAAAATAACATGATGGTGAGGAGAAGCAGTTGAGGAAATCCTTATAACTAACTGTAATTTGAGAAGAATATTTTTACCTATTCCTTTTGCTTTTGATAACTGCGCAGGAACAAAGTAAAAATAATGACGAAGTAAACGGAGCATGGCAGCTCCGTTTCAATTGAAAGGAATTAATTAAGCAGGCCGGGGAAAATCCCCTTAATACCAGTAACGATAAATTCAATCCCCAATGCCATCAGCAATAGCCCCATAATACGCGTAATCACGTTGATGCCGGTCTGGCGTAAAACTCGTACAAGCCACGGTGCCATGCGGAACAATCCCCAGCAACATAAAGCGAACAATGCAATAGCCACAAAGAAACCAAACAGATAGCTAATGCTGTGATAACGCGTACCCCAGACGATGGTAGAACTGATCGCCCCTGGCCCCGCCATCAACGGCAACGCCAATGGCACCACACCAATGCTTTCACGTACCGCGGTTTCTGATTTTTCTTGCTTGTTCTGTTTATCCTCACCAAGCTTGCCGCTGATCATCGACATCGCTATTGTCACCACCAGGATGCCCCCGGCGATACGGAATGAATCAATTGATATACCAAAAAGTTGTAGAATCGTGTCGCCGAGAAAAAGCGAGATCCACAAGATAATGGCCACAGACAGGTTGGCTGTAAGGTTCGTTTTGTTTCGCGCTGCCGCTGTCTGATAACTGGTCATGCTGATAAAGACGGGAATAATCCCTACCGGGTTGACCAGCGCAAATAACCCGATGAAAAATTTGAAGTAAACGGGAAAATCAAAAAGGGTCTGAATCACGGTTAGCTCCGAAGCAAAAGCCGGATAATGTTAGCCATAAATAAGGTTGAAAAGACGCACTGACAATACGCCTTTTGACAGCATTTTTCACCTCCTAACTACTTAAAATTGCTATCATTCGTTATTGTTATCTAGTTGTGCAAAACATGCTAATGTAGCCAACAAATCATACTACAATTTATTAACTGTTAGCTATAATGGCGAAAAGCCATGCTGAAAGGTGTCAGCTTTGCAAAATTTTGATTTGGATCACGTAATCAGTACCCAGAAGTGAGTAATCTTGCTTACGCCACCTGGAAGTGACGCATTAGAGATAATAACTCTAATGTTTAAACTCTTTTAGTAAATCACAGTGAGTGTGAGCGCGAGTAAGCTTTTGATTTCCATCGGTTAAGCAAATCATCACCGCACTGACTATACTCTCGTATTCGAGCAGATGATTTACTAAAAAAGTTTAACATTATCAGGAGAGCATTATGGCTGTTACTAATGTCGCTGAACTTAACGCACTCGTAGAGCGTGTAAAAAAAGCCCAGCGTGAATATGCCAGTTTCACTCAAGAGCAAGTAGACAAAATCTTCCGCGCCGCCGCTCTGGCTGCTGCAGATGCTCGAATCCCACTCGCGAAAATGGCCGTTGCCGAATCCGGCATGGGTATCGTCGAAGATAAAGTGATCAAAAACCACTTTGCTTCTGAATATATCTACAACGCTTATAAAGATGAAAAAACCTGTGGTGTTCTGTCTGAAGACGACACTTTTGGTACCATCACTATCGCTGAACCCATCGGTATTATTTGCGGTATCGTTCCGACCACTAACCCGACTTCAACTGCTATCTTCAAATCGCTGATCAGCCTGAAGACCCGTAACGCCATTATCTTCTCCCCGCACCCGCGTGCAAAAGATGCAACCAACAAAGCGGCTGATATCGTTCTGCAGGCTGCTATCGCTGCCGGTGCTCCGAAAGATCTGATCGGCTGGATCGATCAACCTTCGGTTGAACTGTCTAACGCACTGATGCACCACCCAGACATCAACCTGATCCTCGCGACTGGTGGTCCGGGCATGGTTAAAGCCGCATACAGCTCCGGTAAACCAGCTATCGGCGTAGGCGCGGGCAACACTCCGGTTGTTATCGATGAAACTGCTGATATCAAACGTGCAGTTGCATCTGTACTGATGTCCAAAACCTTCGACAACGGCGTAATCTGTGCTTCTGAACAGTCTGTTGTTGTTGTTGACTCTGTTTATGACGCAGTACGTGAACGTTTCGCAACCCACGGCGGCTATCTGTTGCAGGGTAAAGAGCTGAAAGCTGTTCAGGACGTTATCCTGAAAAACGGTGCGCTGAACGCAGCTATCGTTGGTCAGCCAGCCTATAAAATTGCTGAACTGGCAGGCTTCTCTGTACCAGAAAACACCAAGATTCTGATCGGTGAAGTGACCGTTGTTGATGAAAGCGAACCGTTCGCACATGAAAAACTGTCCCCAACTCTGGCAATGTACCGCGCTAAAGATTTCGAAGACGCGGTAGAAAAAGCAGAGAAACTGGTTGCTATGGGCGGTATCGGTCATACCTCTTGCCTGTACACTGACCAGGATAACCAACCGGCTCGCGTTTCTTACTTCGGTCAGAAAATGAAAACGGCTCGTATCCTGATTAACACCCCGGCTTCTCAGGGTGGTATCGGTGACCTGTATAACTTCAAACTCGCACCTTCCCTGACTCTGGGTTGTGGTTCCTGGGGTGGTAACTCCATCTCTGAAAACGTTGGTCCGAAACACCTGATCAACAAGAAAACCGTTGCTAAGCGAGCTGAAAACATGTTGTGGCACAAACTTCCGAAATCTATCTACTTCCGCCGTGGCTCCCTGCCAATCGCGCTGGATGAAGTGATTACTGATGGCCACAAACGTGCGCTCATCGTGACTGACCGCTTCCTGTTTAACAATGGTTATGCTGATCAGATCACTTCCGTACTGAAAGCAGCAGGCGTTGAAACTGAAGTCTTCTTCGAAGTAGAAGCTGACCCGACCCTGAGCATCGTTCGTAAAGGTGCAGAACTGGCAAACTCCTTCAAACCAGACGTGATTATCGCGCTGGGTGGTGGTTCCCCGATGGACGCCGCGAAGATCATGTGGGTTATGTACGAACATCCGGAAACTCACTTCGAAGAGCTGGCGCTGCGCTTTATGGATATCCGTAAACGTATCTACAAGTTCCCGAAAATGGGCGTGAAAGCGAAAATGATCGCTGTCACCACCACTTCTGGTACAGGTTCTGAAGTCACTCCGTTTGCGGTTGTAACTGACGACGCTACTGGTCAGAAATATCCGCTGGCAGACTATGCGCTGACCCCGGATATGGCGATTGTCGATGCCAACCTGGTTATGGACATGCCGAAGTCCCTGTGTGCTTTCGGTGGTCTGGACGCAGTAACTCACGCCATGGAAGCTTATGTTTCTGTACTGGCATCTGAGTTCTCTGATGGTCAGGCTCTGCAGGCGCTGAAACTGCTGAAAGAATATCTGCCAGCGTCCTACCACGAAGGATCTAAAAATCCGGTAGCGCGTGAACGTGTTCACAGTGCAGCAACTATCGCGGGTATCGCGTTTGCGAACGCCTTCCTGGGTGTATGTCACTCAATGGCGCACAAACTGGGTTCCCAGTTCCATATTCCGCACGGTCTGGCAAACGCCCTGCTGATTTGTAACGTTATTCGCTACAACGCGAACGACAACCCGACCAAGCAGACTGCATTCAGCCAGTATGACCGTCCGCAGGCTCGCCGTCGTTATGCTGAAATTGCTGACCACCTGGGTCTGAGCGCACCGGGCGACCGTACTGCTGCTAAGATCGAGAAACTGCTGGCATGGCTGGAAACGCTGAAAGCTGAACTGGGTATTCCGAAATCTATCCGTGAAGCTGGCGTTCAGGAAGCAGACTTCCTGGCGAATGTGGATAAACTGTCTGAAGATGCATTCGATGACCAGTGCACCGGCGCTAACCCGCGTTACCCACTGATCTCCGAGCTGAAACAGATTCTGCTGGATACCTACTACGGTCGTGATTATGTAGAAGGTGAAACTGCAGCGAAAAAAGAAGCCGCTCCGGCTAAAGCTGAGAAAAAAGCGAAGAAATCCGCTTAATCAGTAGCGCTGTCTGGCAACATAAACGGTCCCTTCTGGGGTAATGCCGATCAGTTAAGGATCAGTTGACCGATCCAGTGGCTGTGTAAGAATCCGGAAACGCTCACTTGTTTCCGGATTTTTTTATGCACATTGGACAGGCTCTTGATCT
>NZ_JBJQJP010000012.1:0-176879 GCF_046487365.1 Escherichia sp. WS1451 | reverse complement strand
ATCAAAAAAGAATAAAACTCAGTCTTGGGGGACTCAGCCCGGTAGAATACCGGACTGAGTATCAAAAAGCCGGTTAACTGAAACTGTCCAGGTTTTGGGGTTCAGTTCAATTCACGCCGCATCCGGCATCAACAAAGCGCACGTTGTTATCCGGTTATCAAGCCAAAGCGCCGTAGCTGGCGGCAATGAAAGCGAGCGAGGAATATCACCGTCGTTAATGCGCCAAGCAGCGCGCAGAACATATCGGATTGCGTGTCCCATTGGTCGCCCTGGGTGCCGAGAAAATCATCCGCTCCCTGGCCCATTGCCAGCGCTGCCCACCACTCGATTAACTCATACATCGCGCTTATCGCCAGCGCCACGCAGCAGACCAGAAACGCCACCATCTTACGTCCGCGAACGTACATCCCGCGAACGAGAATTTCTCGCGCCACCAGTGCAGGCACCAGCCCCTGGAAAAAATGCCCCAGCTTGTCATACGGATTACGGCTCAACCCCAGCCATTCCTGCACCTCAAAACCAACGGGGACTTTCGCGTAGGTGTATTGCCCGCCGACCATCAGGATGATGGCGTGAAAGAAAATGAGCGTATAGAGCAGCGGCGTTAACGGATAACGTTTAGCGGTGGTAAGCAGTAGCGGCACGACAATAATCACCGGTGTCACTTCCATCAGCCAGGTGAGTTTGTCATTGGCCGAAATGCCGGTATAAATCAGGATTAACGTTAGCGCCAGTGCGCCGGTGTTAAGAATTAACGGCTTGAGTGTGCGGGTCATGGTGAGTTCGCAAGTCAGGGAAAATACTGACTATTGACCAGTAAGCGTGAAATTACAATCGCAAAAGAGGTGGCCCAGGGGGATCACCTGGCAGCATGCTGCCAGGCGCTGGGCCGAAGAGGTTACTTAGTGCAGTTCGCGCACTGTTTGTTGACGATCTGCTGGAAGAAGTCGTTACCTTTATCATCGACCAGGATAAACGCCGGGAAATCTTCTACTTCGATTTTCCAGATAGCTTCCATACCCAGCTCCGGATAAGCGACGCATTCCAGATGCTTGATGCTCTGCTGCGCCAGTACCGCCGCCGGACCGCCGATACTACCGAGGTAGAAGCCGCCGTGTTTATGGCACGCGTCAGTAACCTGCTGACTGCGGTTACCTTTCGCCAGCATGATCATGCTGCCGCCGTGGGATTGCAGCAGATCCACGTAGGAGTCCATACGACCTGCGGTGGTTGGGCCAAGTGAACCTGATGGATAACCGGCAGGCGTTTTCGCCGGACCCGCGTAGTAGATCGGGTGATCTTTGATGTACTGCGGCAGTTCTTTACCAGCGTCAATCAGCTCTTTCAGCTTGGCGTGTGCAATATCGCGACCCACGATAATGGTGCCGGTGAGCGACAAGCGGGTGGATACCGGGTATTGCGAAAGCTGGGCGAGGATCTCTTTCATCGGGCGGTTAAGGTCGACTTTCACCGCTTCGCCTTCACCGGCCTGACGCAGTTCTTGTGGAATGTACTGGCCTGGATTGTGTTCCAGTTTTTCGATCCAGATACCTTCGCGGTTGATTTTCGCTTTAATGTTACGGTCAGCGGAGCAGGAGACGCCCATGCCTACCGGGCAGGATGCGCCGTGACGTGGCAGACGGATAACGCGAATGTCGTGCGCGAAGTATTTACCGCCAAACTGCGCGCCAAGACCGAGTTTCTGGGCCTCTTCCAGCAGTTCCTGTTCCAGCTGGATATCGCGGAACGCCTGACCATGTTCGTTCCCTTCCGTCGGCAGTTCATCGTAATAGTGAGCGCTTGCTAACTTGACGGTTTTCAGGTTGGTTTCCGCAGACGTACCGCCAATCACAAACGCGATATGGTACGGCGGGCAGGCTGCAGTACCGAGGGTACGCATTTTCTCGACGAGGAAGTTTTTCAGTTTGCCGGGCGTCAGCAGGGCTTTGGTTTCCTGGTAGAGATACGTTTTGTTGGCAGAGCCGCCGCCTTTAGCGACACAGAGGAATTTGTACTCATCGCCATCTACCGCGTACAGGTCGATTTGCGCAGGCAGGTTCGTGCCGGTGTTGACCTCTTTATACATGTCCAGCGGCGCGTTCTGTGAATAGCGCAGGTTATCTTCGATATAGGTGTTATAGACGCCTTTCGACAGCGCTTCTTCATCACCGCCACCGGTCCACACGCGCTGACCTTTTTTACCGACGATGATCGCGGTGCCGGTATCCTGGCAGGTCGGCAGCACGCCTTTGGCGGCGATTTCGGAGTTTCTTAAGAATTGCAGCGCCACGTACTTGTCGTTTTCGCTGGCTTCTGGATCGTGAAGAATAGCCGCAACCTGTTTCTGGTGTGCCGGGCGGAGCATGAAAGAAGCATCGTGAAAGGCTTGCTGCGCCAGCAGGGTCAGGGCTTCTGGTTCCACTTTCAGGATGGTTTCGCCGTCGAAGTCGGCAACGCTAACGTAATCGGAAGTGAGTAGATAGTATTCGGTATTGTCTTTCCCCATCGGGAAAGGTGCCTGGTAGATAAAGGGTTTGTTTGACATAGCTTCCAGCCTGTAACTCTGTATTTGTTATTCGAAAATGGCGTGCCGCATAGTCACGGGCGGCACGCAAAGTGCATTTATAAGAACCCGTACATCGCGGCGAAGATCCAGCCGAAGACGCACGATACGCTCACACCAATCAACCCCGGCAGAATAAAGCTGTGGTTGATGACGAAGCGACCGATGTGGGTGGTGCCGGAACGGTCAAACTGAATCGCTGCCAGATCGCTCGGATAAGTCGGCAGGATGTAATAACCGTAGCAAGCCGGTGCTGAAGCCACGATGTATGCCGGATCAACGCCGATCGCCAGCGCGACCGGAACAATCGCCGCCAGCGCCGCAGCCTGAGAGTTTACAAACTTGGAAACCAGCAGCAGAACAATGGCATAGGCCCACGGATACTCTTTCACCATTTCACCCAGTACGCCCTGAATTTCAGACATATGCGCACCGAACATGGTTTCAGCCATCCATGCGATACCGTACACCGCCACGATGGCGATCATACCGGAACGGAAGACTTCGTTTTTTGAGATAGACGCGGGATTGGTTTTGGTCAGGATAATAATCAGCGCCCCGGTCAGCAGCATAAACATCTGAATAACCAGTACCATCGACAGCGGTTTGCCGCCGAAGGATGGACGCAGGTCCGAATCAGCACCAAGAAGGGCGACTACAGCGATTGCCCCGAGGAAGATCCACATTGCCAGCCAGTTGCTTTTCGGCAGTTTTTTATCCAGCAGCGTCGCGGTATCACCGTAAACATACTCACGGTTTTCCGGTACGGAGATGAATTTCTGGAACTCTTCGTCTTTATCCAGATCTTTACCGCGGAACCAGCTGAAGATACCGATCGCCAGGATACCGATTAACGTCGATGGAATGGTGATTGCCAGCAGGTCGAGGAACTCAAGATGGCGACCATCAAAGGTGACATTACCCAGCATCGCAACCAGAGATACGACCGCAACCGACACCGGACTGGCGATAATCCCCATCTGTGCACCAATAGAACTTGCCGCCATCGGACGTTCCGGACGGATGTTGTTCTTAATAGCAACGTCGTAGATGATCGGCAGAATGGTGTAAACCACATGACCCGTACCGCAAAGAATGGTCAGCGTACAGGTCACAAACGGCGCGACAATTGAGACATATTTCGGGTTGCGGCGCAGCAGCTTCTCGGCAATTTGCAGCATGACATCAAGACCGCCCGAAGCTTGCAAGGTCGCCGATGCTGCCACCACCGCAATGATAACCAGCATGACATCAACCGGTGGTTTACCTGGCTGAAGGTGGAAGACGAAGACCAGAATGACCAGACCGATACCGCCTAATAAACCCAGCGCGATACCCCCCTTTCTGGCACCATAAAACAGACATATCAGTATTATGATAAGTTGGATAGTAAATAACATGTGTGAACCCTCGCGATAATCCTATTTAAATTTTTGCTGAATAGATCACAGTCACGTTCTGTTTTGTATGAACTGTTTTCAGAGCCTGACTAAATATCCGTTTGGTCGTTACCGGCTTTAGCAAATACCTCACAGTGAATATTGGCTGATTAAAGCAGCGGCAAATTTATGCACTGTGATAAGCGGCTTTTTCAGAGAGAAAAACTCTCTGGCGATGGGTTTATAGTTTGTACTGCGCAGATGTTAATGTTTTGTTTGCTGTTATCTTATTGATATTTATCGGTCTGTTTTTTGTTCTCAGGGCAGGTATCATTAGGTTTATAGATTAATCTGATCTACCCATTTGTGGGTAAAAATACACATAATGTGGGTGACATAATAGTTAATTAACTTTTGTTAGCGTTTTGAAATTAAAAACACCGTTCATCTGAAGAGATATTAATTTTTAACGATGATGGAGGGATAATTATATTTGATCTGGCACAAGTTTTACTGATGAACGATGTAACTTGTGCCAGGGATATTTTGCATTACAGTAATAATTATTACTTACAGATAACCAGCGATCCGTTATTGGCAATATTGTTTCAGTAGTGAGTAGTGTTCTGCCTGAATACGGTAACGGTAAACCGGACGCCCCGTGACGCCATAATGGATACTGGTGAACAAGATGTGGCAGTTGACCAGCCAGATGAGGTATTTACGGCAGGAAACACGCGAAATGTTAACCTCGTTAGCCAGCTCGTCGGTTGAAAACTCATAGTCCTGATGCGCGTCAATCCACTGGCACAGCGTGCGTAACGTCTGCGGCGTTAAGCCTTTTGGCAAGCGACGAGGATCCTGCTCGTTGGAGCTGCTGCCGTGGATTAGCTGATCAAGCTCGGCCTGGTCATAATACTGATGTTTTTCCAGCGCCATTTTCTTTTGCCGCCAGCCGGTGAGCGCCTCTTCAAAGCGGGAAGCCTGGAAGGGTTTGATCAGGTAATCCACAACACCGTAATGCAGCGAATCTTTAATGGTTGCTGCATCGGCAGCGGAGGAGATGACAATCACATCACTTTTGCAACGCGCGTTATGCAGGACAGGCAGTAAATCGAGCCCGTTCTCTTTTTGCATATAGATATCTAGCAATATCAGGTCGATAGGCGTGTCGCTGTTGAAAATAATCTCTTTGGCTTTCTCCAGCGTCGAAGCCGTTCCACAGCATTGAAAGCCCGGGATTTGTGCCACGTATCGGCGATTCAGCTCCGCGACCATTGCGTCGTCATCGATAATTAATACATTGATCATCTGTTCGACCTCTCCCCGTCCCAGGGTATCTGGACAAAAAATTGTGTGAAAATCCCGGGTTCCGATTCCACGGCGATGCTGCCGCCGAGATTTTCTACCTGTTGTTTAACAAGTGCTAAACCGACGCCTCGCTCGCTTCCTTTTGTCGAGACACCTTTGTCAAAAATGTGATCGATTTTGTCGGGTGCGATCCCCGGTCCATCATCGTTAACTTCACAGTGCAGCCAGCCGTGACGGTAGTGCAATGTTACGCTAATTTCGCCACCGGGTTCCGGTCCTAATGCCTCCAGCGCGTTTTCTATCAGATTTCCCAGCGCGGTAATCAGCGTCGCGACCTGGTCTTCACTGCCGCTGTCTGGCAACTGGCTTTCACTGTTTAAAATCAGCGTATGGCCTAAATCGGTCGCGCGGTTAATCTTACTGATTAAAAAACCAGCGATAACCGGAGATTTGATCTTACCCAGCAGAGAGCCAATCTCTTCTTGATAGTTATTGGCTGTTTTGAGAATGTAATCTTCCAACTGCTTATAACTCTTCAGATGCAATAATCCGAGAATCACGTGCAATTTATTCATAAATTCGTGGGATCGTTCACGAAGTGCGTCAGCATAGTTGACCAGACCATCGAGTCGCTGCATCAGTTTACGTACTTCAGTTTTGTCCCTGAAGGTTGAAATGGCACCGATGATAACGCCATTACTGCGCACCGGAACGGTGTTGATCAGTAATAGTCGGTCCTTAATCGTAATCTCTTCGTCGCGGCGTGGGGTTCCGTCGCGTAACACTTCCGAGACATCTACCACCTGTGACCACGAGTGGCTTAGCGTCGACAGCTTCTCATCGTCCTGCGACTTACGGTAATTCAGCAATTCTTGTGCGGCATCGTTGATCAGCGTGACTTCACCGCGATCGTCCACGGCAACGACGCCTTCTTTGATGGACTGCAACATAGCCTGGCGTTGCTCAAACAGCGTGGAGATTTCGTAGGGTTCCAGGCCGAAAAGGATTTTTTTCAGTACCTTAACCAGAATGCAGGTGCCAATCAGCCCGACCAGCATGCCAAATAATACCGACCAGATAATGCTCCAGCGACTGTCATTGATCTGTTGGGTCACGCGACTTAACTCAAGGCCGATCGCCACCACGCCAATTTGTTTATGATTTTCATCGTAGATGGGGGTAAATACGCGTAAAGCCTGCGCCAGAAAACCGCGATTGATAGCGACATTTTCTTCGCCATTCAGCGCTTTAAGGATGTCATCACCTTTAAATGGCTGACCAATACGCTGGGCTTCAGGATGCGAGTAGCGGAGACTTTGCATATCGGTAACGACAATAAACAGCAGATCGTTGCGTTTGCGCACGGCTTCCGCGATGGCCTGGATTCCACTCTCCTGCGGTTTTTTCTGCAAGCCCTGACGGATTTCCGGCGAGTCGGCGAGGGTACGCGCTACTGCCAGTGCCTTGTTAGCTAGCCCGTCTCGCGTCATATCACTGATTTGCGAGAAGTAAATCAGATGCACCACCAATAGCACCGAGAACAGTACCGCGCTGACCATTAAGATCACAGTGGTACTCAATTTCATCGGACGTTTGCGTAATATGCGGTAGGGCAATGAATGTCTCATCAGCTTCCTTGTGTGACAAATTTCTTAAGCATTATCTCTGATGAGGCGGGTAATTCAAAGGGAGTAAGAATGATTGGCTATATAGGGGAAGAGACTCTGGCAACGGAAACTGCCAGTGCTGTATGAAGATTCCGGGGCTATGCTTATAGTGAAAACCATACTGATGAGAGAGGGAAGGTCATGGATCAGGCGCTACTGGACGGGGGTTATCGCTGTTATACCGGCGAAAATATCGATGTCTATTTTAACACTGCGATATGTCAGCATTCTGGCAATTGCGTACGTGGCAACGGCAAGTTATTTAATCTCAAACGTAAGCCGTGGATCATGCCGGATGAAGTCGACGTCGTCACTGTGGTTAAAGTGATTGATACGTGCCCGAGCGGCGCGCTGAAATACCGTCATAAATAAGCGAGGGTAAAATGGAAATACGCGAAGGCCACAATAAATTTTACATTAATGACGAACAGGGCAAGCAAATCGCTGAAATTGTCTTTGTGCCGACCGGAGAGAATTTAGCGATTATCGAACATACCGATGTCGATGAAAGCCTGAAAGGACAAGGGATTGGTAAACAGCTGGTTGCGAAAGTCGTGGAAAAAATGCGTCGGGAAAAACGAAAAATTATCCCACTATGCCCATTTGCGAAACACGAATTTGATAAAACACGGGAGTATGATGATATTCGCAGTTGATGGGAGAGTACAGAGTCACGATATTTTTCATGCTCTCCGCGGTGTGATGCAGGAGAGCATCTGAAGGGTAGGGGATGCACAAAGAATGGTCAGAGAGAGCGTTTTTTTGTCCCAAGTCATCCCCTTTACTGAGCAAAAAAAAAAGAATATCTCCTATATGAAAATCATCGATCGGGGTTAATAAGTTTTGCGTCCCCAGAGCGTTCAATATTGATAGGAGTCATATTATGGAAGGTAAAAACAAGTTCAATACTTATGTTGTTTCTTTTGATTATCCATCATCTTATTCCTCAGTGTTCTTAAGGTTAAGATCATTGATGTATGATATGAATTTCTCCTCTATCGTGGCTGATGAATATGGGATACCACGACAATTGAATGAAAATTCCTTCGCAATAACGACATCGTTAGCCGCAAGTGAAATCGAAGATTTAATCAGGCTTAAATGCTTAGACTTACCGGATATTGATTTTGACCTCAACATTATGACCGTTGATGACTATTTCCGTCAGTTTTACAAGTAGCCAGGAAGGATAAGAAGAACATAAAAAATGGCACTATTCTCTAAAATATTAATTTTTTATGTGATTGGTGTGAACATATCCTTTGTCATTATCTGGTTTATCTCACATGAGAAAACACATATTCGTTTACTTAGCGCATTCCTGGTCGGAATAACCTGGCCAATGAGTTTACCTGTGGCATTACTTTTTTCTCTCTTTTAGGAGTTGTAGTTGAGTGGACCCGCTGGTTATCTTGAAACGAAGCGTCTCTCCTCAAAACTGGATTTGCGGAACGACGAACGAAGCAGTCGCCTGACTGCTTCGTTCATTTAAGTGAAATTTATTTCTGTGGGCGCATCGCCGGGAAGAGAATAACGTCGCGAATAGTATGGCTGTTAGTAAACAGCATAATCATTCGGTCGATACCAATACCCAGACCAGCGGTTGGCGGCAGACCATATTCCAGCGCAGTCACGTAATCTTCGTCATAGAACATGGCTTCGTCGTCACCTGCAGCTTTAGCGTTAACCTGTTCCTGGAAACGTTCAGCCTGATCTTCTGCGTCGTTTAATTCGCTAAAACCATTACCAATTTCACGACCACCGATGAAGAATTCAAAACGGTCGGTGATTTCCGGGTTAACATCATTACGGCGCGCCAGCGGGGACACTTCTGCCGGATATTCCGTAATAAAGGTTGGCTGAATCAGATGTGCTTCTGCCACTTCATCAAAGATCTCCGTAACAATACGTCCCAGTCCCCAGCTTTTCTCTACCGTAATACCGATAGATTCAGCTAATGCTTTAGCAGCATCAAAATTATCCAGATCCGCCATATCGGTTTCTGGACGATATTTTTTGATTGCTTCGCGCATGGTGAGTTTTTCAAACGGTTTGCCGAAATCAAACACATGCTCGCCATAAGTGACTTTAGTGGTACCCAGTACCTCTTGTGCCAGGGTGCGGAACAGTGACTCCGTCAGTTCAATCAAATCATGGTAATCCGCATATGCCATGTAGAGTTCCATCATTGTGAACTCAGGATTATGGCGAACAGAAATACCTTCATTACGGAAGTTACGGTTGATTTCGAATACCCGTTCAAAACCGCCTACAACCAGACGTTTCAGATACAGCTCCGGCGCGATACGCAGGTACATATCTAAATCCAGAGCGTTATGATGGGTAATAAACGGGCGAGCAGATGCCCCACCTGGAATTACCTGCATCATCGGGGTTTCTACTTCCATAAAGCCGCGCGCGACCATGAACTGACGGATAGCGGCCAGAATTTTTGAACGGACAACAAACGTTTGACGGGATTTATCGTTAGCGATGAGGTCCAGATAACGTTGACGATAACGGACTTCCTGATCCTGTAAGCCATGGAATTTATCCGGCAATGGACGCAGTGCCTTAGTCAGCAGGCGTAACTCAGTACAGTGAATGGAAAGCTCACCCGTTTGCGTCTTAAACAGCGTACCGCGGGCACCGATAATGTCGCCGAGGTCCCATTTTTTAAACTGATCGTTATAAACACCTTCTGGCAGGCTATCTCTTGCAACGTACAGTTGAATACGGCCACCGACATCCTGCAACGTTACAAAGGAGGCTTTCCCCATAATACGACGGGTCATCATTCGGCCAGCAACCGAGACTTCAATGTTTAAGGATTCCAGTTCCTGGTTATCCTTCGCATCAAACTCTTCGTGCAACTGGTCAGAGGTATGGTCGCGGCGAAAATCATTGGGAAACGCCACACCTTGCTGACGTAGTGCCGCCAGTTTTTCGCGGCGATTTCTCAGTTCATCGTTAAAATCAATAGCCTCATTGGCTCCCCGTGTTTCTCGTTCAGACATTTTGGTTCCTCTAAATCCAGCTTTCAATTTAGCGTAGATAAAGAGACAGATCGGTACACTGTATTATCTGCCTCGACTATTAATAACTCAGTTTATCTTATCGAAACTAACGCTTACCTCAAGTTGATATCACTAATAAATAACCATAAAAATGGTTTAAATGACTTATTAATCTCGATTTGCTAGTGTGATAAACTGAAAGTTAATTTATTCATAACCAATTGTTTTTACGACAGTTAATCGTTGCTCTCCTGTATCATATTCGTCGGCGTGCTAAACAGAAAACGGGTAGCAAAGGCCAATACCACGATGATCGCGACACAAGCCAACGTCCACTCTCCCATCTGAGAAAAGAATCGCTGGTAAGCGGCAATTGCCATACCGCTAATTTGCGACTCTGTCGTCTGCTGTGCCACGACGCCTGCCAGCCAGTTGGCGACCGCGCCTGTTGCCAGCATATAAATACCGGTTAATACGCCAGACATTTTCAGACGCGTGATTTGCGCAATCGCCACCGGGTCAATAAAGAGTTCAGCAAAGCCCATTAGCGCCAGCCCGGATATCATCACGCCCATTGGCGCTTGACCGCTAGCCGCTGCATGTCGGGCATCAAATGCCAGCAACATAAAGCCACAAGCCATCAGCAGTAAGCCAAAAGCAAACTTCAGCCAGACGCGCAATGCTGAATTGCCGCGGCTTTCTGGCGACGCCAGCCAGGCCAGAACAACCCCAGCGAGCATCACCGCAATCGCATTCACCGACTGGAATAGTGCTGTAGGTACTTCAATATTGAATGCCTGACGATTCACAAAGCGATCGATAAACAAGCTGATGGTACTGCCGCCCTGTTGTGCCAGTACCCAGAACAACGTCCCGACAAACATCAACAATACAATTTGCCAAAGAGCACGGCGGTGTTCGGGGAATTTGATCATCATGCGGGCAATGATTTGTGCGGCAATGAGGCAAACGATCGCCAGCAAATATCCGGACCAGTCGTTCTCCAGCAGCAGGGTAAAAAATACTGGGGCTAAACAGAGCATCACCACTAACCAGCTCCATACTGGTAAGGCAAATTTCACGCTAGTGAGCGCTTTCTTATCCATACTACGCGTGGACTGGAAATGACGATGACCACTTAAGAAAATCAACAAACCGATAAACATGCCGCCTCCCGCAAGGGCAAAGCCAACATGCCATCCATACCACTGAGCAGCCAGGCCGCAGGCGATGGGGGCTGCGATAGAACCGATATTGCCCGCAGCATACAGCAGCGAAAAACCGCCATCACGTCGATGATCGTTCTCGTCGTAGAGCTCGCCAAGCAAACAGCTGATGTTTGATTTGAATAAACCGTAGCCACAAATAATGATTGCCAGCGCCAGATACAGGCTAAAGGTTGAATTTGTATCAATGCCCAGCACCACATGGCCAAGGGTCATTAACAGCGCGCCGGCAATCACTGCAGTGCGGTTGCCGAGCAGGCGGTCGGCAAGCCAGCCGCCGAGAATAGGGGTAACGTAAACCAGAGAAGCATATGCGCTGAACAGGCTGATGGCATGGTTATCATCAAAACCAAGCTGATGGGTGAGATAGAGAATGAGTAAGGCACGCATGCCGTAAAAACTGAAGTACTCCCAGATTTGGATCGCCACGATATAGTATATCGCGCGCGGCTGTGAGGGTGTTTTCATGTGTTCTCCTTATGAGCAAAAAAGGGAAGTGGCAAGCCACTTCCCTTGTACGAGCTAATTATTTTTTGCTTTCTTCTTTCAATACCTTAACGGTATAGCGGCCATCAGCCTGACGGTATGCACCGTGAATATCGGTTTCAAAGCCCGGATAGTGAGCGCCGATTTCACACAGCATCTGCAGGAACTCCAGAACCGGACGGCTTTCTTCGGTGATCATTTCACCCGGCATTACCAGAGGAACTCCCGGCGGATACGGAAGGATCATATTGGCGTTAATACGACCGACCATTTCGTCGAGGTAAACTTCTTCGGTCATACCGTGCAGCTCTTTCTGGAATGCAGCATACGGAGTCATTACCATCGTCGGCAGCACTTCAAATGCGCGATACATCAGATCCGGCAGATTGTGGTGAACAATCAGTTTGTGGATATTCTGAGCCAGTTCCTGAATACGCATGTTTTCATAGAATTCAGGATCTTCACGATACAGAGACGGCAGCATGTTTTTCACACGCAGGTTCAGGTCGAACGCACGTTTGAAGTCAGTCAGAGCACGCAGCAGGCTCAGTGCTTTGGTCTTATCGATACCGATGCTGAACAGGAACAGCAGGTTATACGGACCGGTTTTCTCAACAACGATGCCATGTTCGTCGAGGTATTTCGCCACGATGCTGGCCGGAATACCGAAGTCGCTCATGGTGCCGTCTTTTTCCATCCCCGGAGTCAGCAGGGTGACTTTGATCGGGTCAAGATACATGTGCTCGTTATCGATGTTTTTGAAGCCGTGCCAGGTGCTGTCAGAACGCAGCGGCCAGCATTCAGTGGTATCGATATGATCCGGCTGCCATACATCAAAGAACCAGCCATCAGATTCCGTTCTCAGACGTTTGATCTCTTTACGGAATTTGATCGCACGTTCAATGGAACCGTTGATCAGACGTTTACCTGCATTGCCTTTCATCATCGCCGCTGCGGTTTCAGTGGACGCCACGATACCGTAGTGCGGAGAGGTGGTGGTGTGCATCATGTAGGCTTCGTTAAAGGTTTCTTCGTTTACGTCACCTTTAACGTGGATCATGGAAGCCTGAGAGAACGCCGCCAGCAGTTTGTGAGTAGACTGGGTTTCGTAAATCACTTTCCCTTCTACACGGCCACCGCTCATACCGCATTTACCTTCGTAAATCGGTGAGAAGTTGGTGTAAGGCACCCACGCGGAGTCAAAGTGGATGGATTTTACATCCAGTGTTTTCTTGATGAAGTCGGTGTTGTACAGCAGACCATCATAGGTAGAGTTGGTAATTACGGCATGTACCGGCCAGGTCGCGTTTGGTGTTTCTTTCACGCGCTTAGCAATGGTAGCGTGCTGGAATTCACTCTGTGGGATACCACCAAGAATACCGTAAGCGTTACGGGTCGGGCGGAAATAGATTGGCGTAACATCGCTCATCATCATCAGGTGGGTCAGCGATTTGTGGCAGTTACGGTCAATCAGAATGGTGCTGCCTGCCGGAGCAGAGTACATACCAACAATTTTGTTCGCAGTGGAAGTACCGTTGGTCACCATGTAGCTGCGGTCTGCGTTAAATACGCGAGCGATATACTGTTCTGCTTCTTTGTGTGGACCACTGTGATCCAGCAGAGAACCCAGTTCAGATACTGAAATGGAAATATCAGATTTCATGGTGTTCGGACCAAAGAAATCATAGAACAGGCTACCTACCGGGCTTTTCTGGAATGCAGTACCGCCCATATGACCAGGAGTACAGAAAGTATATTTACCTTCACGAACATATTTAAACAGTGCTTTGGTCAGCGGAGGCAGAATAGTGTTGATATATTCGTCAGTGGTCTGCTTGATCTTGTTAGCAATATCATCAGCAGCACCCAGCGCATATTCAAAGAAGCTAATCTGTAAACGCAGGTCATTCAGGCTTACATCGAGAGTGGAATACGTATTAGCGAACGCGTACAACGGCAGGTTCTCGTTCATTTTGCTAATTTCTTCGCACAGCTCGAGATTATATTTATCCCAGTCAAAAATAACGCCGCACAGACGCGCATTGTTTTCGATCAGTTTTAATAAGTCGTCACGGTCGTTCGGGTAAACAATCTGGAAGTTCAGACGTTCAAGCGCGCGATGAAGTTCACGGATGGGTTCTTCTTTAAAATAAACCCCCATGTGATTCAATATTGCAATAACGTTCATAGTCATATCTCCAGGTAAAAAAGGCCCCTCCCAACACATGGGACAAAATGAAAGGAGGAGCCTCGGAAAATACTTTTAATTAATGTGCGTTAGACGCTGTGTGGTTATCCATTGAGTGGCTCTGGCGCTCGTGCATTTTGCGAGCGTAGAACATCAGGATAATCAGGCTGACGATGAAGGTACCTGCCAGCTCGAAGGAGCTTGCGCCCATCAGCGCGATGAAGCAGAACACGCAACCCAGTACAGAACAGATCAGGCTGACAAAGTTGCGGATGTTAACGCCTTCAAAACGAATCAGGTCAACGCAAGAGTAGAAGTACGGCAGCATAGTCAGCAGTACTGCGATACCGGTCAGTTCACCGAACAGGTCAGATGCTTTACCACCGGCAGAGTTCATCAGAGTGATGAGGATCATCAGGGCAGTCATTTTCACTGCAGCCAGCAGCAGACCTTTTTTCGGAATACCGTTGCTGTCGACTTCACCATAAACTTTCGGGAAGTTACCGTCGTTAGCGGCACGTACACCTGCCTGGCCTACCAACATCATCCAGGAGCCCAGAGAAGTCAGGCACGCAAAGGCGGTGAATGCAGAAACCAGCGGCGCAGCCCAGTTACCGAGGATAGTTGAAGCACTGATTGCAAACGGAGCACCGGAAGCTGCCATTACAGAAGACGGATACATACCGGAAAGCACCTGAGTCGCAGCGATATAAACAATACCTGCTAAACCAGTACCCAGCATGGTTGCCAGCGGAACGGTACGTTTCGGGTTTTTAACCATACCAGTACTTACAGCTGCGGATTCAACACCCACGAAGGCCCACAGGCAGAGCAGAATACTTTTAATGATCGCATGACCATCGGTGGTATCCGCAGTATTCCAGTTAGCAGCATAAGTCGCAGCATCAAACCAATGCCAGCCAACAATAGCTGTCATTACCACAGGAATAAGAACCAGCACCAGACCAATAGTGGTTAAACGGCTTACCCAGGTACCGCCGAGCATATTTACAAAGGTAAATACCCAGACGATAGCAATACAGGCGATACCCGCCGGAACAGGATCATTTAATACTGGGAAGAAGGTGGAAAGATAAGATACAGCGGTAATACCAATCGCCAGGTTACCAATCCAGTTAGCATGGTAATAAAGAACACCTGTCTGAAAACCAAATGCAGGGGAAATTTCTCCGGCATAAGCAATTGGGCCACCTTGTTGCGGGTTTTTTGTTGCCAGTCGGGCATATACATACGCCAGCGACATTGCACCAATAATAGAGATAATCCAACCCCAGATAGCAATACCACCGATACTTGCTAGGTTCGCAGGTAATAATGCAATACCGCTCCCCATCATATTACCGGCAACAACACCGGTACAGGCAAATAGCCCGATCTTCTTGGCAGAACTCATGCTCTTCTCCTAATTTCATTTTTGAATTTGGAGTCCGGGTCATGATGTATAACTATTTCCTGACCAGACCAAACTGGCGCTAAGAATACTCACGAAAAAAGGATTAGTCCTAAAGATTAGGTGAAATAACACAAAAGTTTCTGTAAGTGAGAACTTGAGGTTTTTTATTAACACATCAGGATCGCAAGTTGATATCATGAAAAGATAAACATTCAATGTTTACAATGGATTGCGGGACATTTTCTGGTTAAATTTATGTAATAAAAATTATGCGGCAAATAAATTACCGCAACATATTATACCAACAGAAACATACAAAAACTCAACAATAAATATTCCCGAGTATGAATCAACCTGGGAGTCACTTATTCTGAAGCGAGAAATTTGTCGAGATAAGGTACAACATAAGGAACAGAAGTCTGGAATATACCATTTTCAATCCAGTAAAGGGTGTTTGCCCCTGGGCGTAAATTAAAGGCGGTGAGATATGCATCAGCTGCTTCCCGGTTCATCCCCTTCATTTCATAAACCTTGCCAAGCAACACATAATTTAGCCAGGACATTTCAAGATCAATGCCAGTATTTATCGCCTGGTAAGACTCATCTGTTTTACCTTTTACCAGAGCACTGACCGCTTTTATTTGATATATAATGGACAGGTTATTCAATTCCGGCAGTGTAACAATGTTATCTATTTCTGTATTCAGTGCTGCTAATTGTTTTTCATCTAAAGGATGTTGAGAATGGCGCACGATATCAACTAATGCTTTTTCTGCTCTCGCGTAGGTAAATTCTGGGGATGATTGAACAATCTCACCTAATAATTCACTGGCACGATTCAATGATTTATCATCGCCATGCAGTAAATAATCATGAGCCTGATAAAAATTAGTTAATAACGCACCACGATGCGGCAAAATTTGCTGGAGCGTCTCCTGCATTCGTTGTGGCCACGGTTGGTTTAACGCTTTTGATAAACTCTCCAGTAAATCATTTTGAATCGCCAGCTGATTACCGTTAGTGATGACATAACGTTTATCCAGCATGGTTGAACCATCTGCATTGTCTACCAATTTTACCGACATAAAGCATTGTTGAGCACGGTATTGGCGCTGATTAACAAACGCAATAGATAATGTTTTACCGGAACTGCTCGGTTCATCAATGTTGTAGTTGATTTTGTCATGCACCATAAAGGTAGAGAAGGTGTTAAGTGATGTCGCCACCAAATCACCCACGCCTATCGCGTAAGAGAGCTGATACGGAGAACTCCAGCTGTTACAACTCTTATTAACCATATTAATGTCAATATCGCGTGGATTGAGCAAAATGCGCGATTTACTCATAGGAAGACGTGTTTCAAGACTTGAAAACGCTACCAGTGCTACACAGATACCTAACGACAACAGGAAAAAAAACCATACCCAAAAGGTAGTGAATCGTTTGCTTTTAACTGGGGATTGTTCAGGTGGCGCTGTGGTGTTTTGAATGTTAAGACTGTGGGAGGGAGAATCTGTGGCAGGAACCGCCTCTGGTATAGGGGGAGGCGAAGATAGCATTATTTCCTCTCCCTCTTCTTCGCTGTACCAGATAACCGGCACCATTAATTTATAGCCGCGCTTTGGTACAGTAGCGATATAGACAGGACTATCTTCATCATTATCTTTTAATGACTTACGTAGTTCTGAGATACTCTGCGTCACAACGTGATTGGTGACAATACTTCTCTTCCAGACATTATCGATAAGTTCATCCCTGCTAAGTACTTCGCCACTGTGTTGAGCAAAGAAAACCAGAAGATCGATTAATCTCGGCTCAAGGGTAAGTTGACGCCCATTGCGGCTAATTTGGTTTATGGACGGAGTAACAAGCCATTCGCCAACGCGAACTACAGGTTGTTGCATAATAGAAACTCATTCGAAAAGGGAATGATGCAATGATAATTGCCATAACCTATTTTTTCCATCTATAGATGGGTTTATTTACATATTATTGGTGAATGCAAGACGTTATTTTTACCCGCCATAAACTTCTTGATTACATAGTATTACGAAAGGATTTTACTGAGAACCAGAAGTAATATTCCTTATCATCAAAATTCATCATCTTTGCCAAAGAAAAATGTTCAGAAAATAATCCATGAAAAATTGTCCGGAGCGCTTACTATTTTAATGGATTGTTAGTCTTTGCATGAGCAAGTGGACCGATACATTTCTCTTTGTTCTCATTCAGAAAATCTTATCAGTCGGCGTTCAGACCGATGTTGTGCTTTATGGATGCGTTACGCTCCTGATGACGTCATTTGACGTTCAACAGCATCACGGGGCCGCACGACATTTCACGTCAGTCAGTGCTATAGCTCAGAAACAAATTTTCCCGAATTGGGATATGCCCGCAAATTGCTGGTGATGTGGGGAGAATCTGGTTGAGTTCGGTAGAATTGATTTGGAGGCAGAACGCTTAAATCGTGGCGTCCTGAAACGAAAAACGGACCTCCGTGGAGGTCCGTTTATATGAATTTGGTGCCCGGACTCGGAATCGAACCAAGGACACGGGGATTTTCAATCCCCTGCTCTACCGACTGAGCTATCCGGGCAACGGGGCGCATTAAACCGTAATCTGCACATCTCGTCAACCTAATTTCAGTAAAAGCGATTCAACTGCTTAAGATTGCGGCAAATCGCTTCTTTTCTGTGTTTCTGTCAGGTCAGTGCACCACCCTGACGGCAGCGGGCGAAGCGCAGGATATCTTCCGCCAGCCGATGTGCGGTGTCGACATCCGCCTGGCTACGATTCACCAGCATTCGGCTTAAACAGCCTTCCAGCACCAGTTCCATCTGCTTTGCTACCATCGCCGGATCGTCAACTTCCAGCGTGGTTAACAGTTCGTGGGTGAAATCGTAGGCCGCGCTTTTTTGCTGATCGGCCAGTTGATGAATAGGGTGGCCAGGATCGGGATAAAACGTACAGGCAGCGATAAACAGACAGCCCGGATAGCGGTTGTTTTTAACGCACTCCGATAACGCCTGATAACGTGCCAGCAACTTTTGTTCGGCGGTTTGCGTTTCGTCCAGCATCAGCTGACGACGCCAGACATCTATCTGTTGGCTAAGATAACGCAGCGCATCGTAGAGGATTGCCTCTTTGTCTGGCCAGAAGCGGCGTAGCTCGTCCAGTGGATAATCCACACGTTCAGCAACCATCTCCAGCGTGGTGTTGGCAATCCCTTGTAATTCTAATAATTTCAGGGCTTCTCCCAGTACATCTTCACGTTGCACGCTATTTTCCTCCGTCTTTCCCACTGCAAGTGTCGTTCACGGTTGGCGATCGCGCAAATGTGCGCTGAAGGTTTCAGCATCCATAAAGCCCGTGACGCGTTCTTGTGGATGCTCCTGGCCTTGTCCGTCAAAAAAGAGAATTGTCGGTAGGCCAAGGACATTAAGATGCTTTAACAGCGCCACATCTTGGGCGTCGTTGGCAGTGACGTTAGCCTGAAGTAAGACCGTGTCTGCTAACGCTTTTTGCACCTGCGGGTCGCTGAAGGTGTATTTCTCAAACTCTTTACAGGCGACGCACCAGTCGGCATAGAGATCTAACATCACTGGTTTGCCTTTGGCTTCAACGAGCGCCTGATTTAACTCATCTACCGTTTTGATTTGTGTAAAGTTGAGATGCGTCTGAGTTTGCACGGTATGCGTCGCACCAAATGCCCAATCCTGAAGTGGGCGCACGCTAACCAATGCCGCTGCCAGCAGGATTATTTGCACCACGCGCATCCAGCCGCGTTTGGCCTGTAGGCTGGTGATAAAGGCCCAGCCAAAGAATGCGACACCAAGCGCCGACCACAAGCGTAATCCCCATATATCACCAATCACTCGCTCCAGCAGGAAGACCGGCAGTGCGAGGATCACAAAACCAAACGCGGTTTTGACTTGTTCCATCCACGGGCCGCTTTTCGGCAGCAGGCGGTTACCAAAGACGGTTATTAGCATCAGCGGCAGGCCCATGCCCAACGCATAGAGATAAAGCGTGCCGCCCCCCAGCCACATGTTCCCGCTTTGGGCGATATACAACAGAATCGCGCTAAGCGGTGCGGTGGTGCATGGTGAACAGATCAGTCCGGCAATCGCTCCCATAACAAACACACCGCCAGGTGAGCCGCCCTGTTGGCGATTGCTCATCAGCGTGAGGCGCGTTTGCAGCGAAGAGGGGAGTTGCAGGGTAAACAAACCAAACATTGACATCGCCAGCAAGGTAAAGACGATAGCGAGGCCAATGAGCACGTATGGGTGCTGTAGCGCCGCCTGGAACTGTAACCCTGCGGCGGCAACTACCAGACCCAGCGCCGTGTAAGTCAGTGCCATCCCCTGCACATAAATAAAGGTCAGCAACAATGCTCTGGCAGTGGAGAGCCGCTGTTTACCACCCAGCACGATGCCAGAAATCAGTGGGTACATTGGCAGCACGCATGGCGTAAAGGCGATACCAATACCGATCAACAACGCCCAGAGCGCGGAAAAGGGCAATTGCGCGGTGTGCTGCTCTTGCTGCGGAACAGACACAGGCTGTGACGCTGCGTTGTTGGCGACCACTTCGCTTAACGGAACGGTTTTGGTTTCTGGCGGATAACAGAAACCGGCATCAGCACAGCCCTGGTAGGTGACAGTTAACGTCGCTCCCGCACTCGCCTGGTTGATGGTTACGGGAAGCGTCAGCCGATCGCGGTAAATCTCGCTTTTGCCGTAAAACTCATCTTCATGCCAGACGCCTTGTGGCAGCTGCACGTCGGCAATTTTCGCGTGTTCCGGCGTAATGCGGATCTGTTTACGGTAGAGGTAGTAACCGTCTTTGATCTGCCAGGTCAGATTCAGATCATGTTGGTTTTGCTGAAAATCAAAAGCAAAGGCTTGATCCGCGGGGACAAATTGTGAACGTCCCGGCGCGTCGAATAATCCGGCAAAAACGGAAGTGCTGCAAAGTAGCAGGATCAGCGTAAAGATGCGTTGAGCCATGAGAGGTAATCTGTGTCTCCGTGTGTAACAGGTAAAACCAGAAGTTCCGGGGTTTGATATGGATGATGAGACTTCAGGCATTCCAGCAGTGCCTGCTGGTGAGATACGGTAGTTTTTAAAATCATCTGCACTTCGTATTCTTGCTCCAGCTTACCTTCCCAGTAATAGAGAGAGGTAGCGCCGGGGATCAAGGTCGCGCAGGCCGCCAGTTTTTCCGCCAGCACTTTGGCGGCTAAATCCTGGGCTGTCGCTTCATCCGGTGCGGTACATAGCACCACGACAGACGCGGTATTCGAACTTTTTTCATCAAGCATAAACACCTCGCAAGAACAGATGGAACCGCAAGAGAGAGGTCACTATACAACGGACGGGGGAAGGATGTTAGTCGGCGGGAAAGAAAGCGGGGCGTGAACGCCCCGCGATTGATCATTACAGCATGAAGCTACCCAGCACGAAGCCGAAGCAAACGGCCAGGGCAACACCCAGAGTACCCGGGATGAAGAACGGATGGTTGAAGACGAATTTACCGATACGGGTAGTACCCGTGTCATCCATCTGTACCGCAGCAACCAGCGTCGGGTAGGTCGGCAGAATGAACAGACCAGACACCGCAGCGAAAGAAGCAACAGCGGTCAGCGGAGAAACGTTCAGTGCCAGAGCCATCGGCATCAGTGCTTTTGCGGTTGCAGCCTGAGAGTACAGCAGAGCAGAAGCAAAGAAGAAGATGACGGCCAGCAGCCACGGATGACCCTGAATCACTTCACCAGCGGTATCTTTGATCCAGTCGATGTTGTTGGAAACGAAAGTATCGCCCAGCCACGCAACACCCAGGATACAAATACAGGCGCTCATACCTGCTTTGAAGGTGCTGGAGTTGAGGATGTTGTCGGTATCGACTTTACAGATAACGGTGGTCAGAGTTGCAACGCTGAGCATGATGATCAGGATTGCGTTGGTGGTGTTCATCAGCGGTTTTTCAACCAGACCCATGCTTGGGCTGTTGATGATTGCATAGATAACCACGCCAACTACGCCCAGCAGGAACAGCCAGACGGACGTTTTTGCACCGGATTTGATTTCAATCTGCTTTTCACCGCGCAGTTCAACCAGGCCCTCTTCCAGACGCTTGCGATAAATCGGATCGTCAGAGAGTTTGGAGTTGAACAGCATAGTGACCAGGAAGGACATCACCAGAACCGCCAGCAGGGTGGACGGGATGACCACGGAGAGCAGATGGAGGTAGCTGATGCCATGACCTTCCATCACGGAAGACATGTAAACCTCTGCTGCTGAGATTGGCGATGCGGTGATCGCAATCTGCGCGGATACCACTGCAGTAGACAGCGGACGGCAAGGTTTAACGCCTTGTTCCTTCGCAACTTCAGCGATAACTGGCAGTGTCGCCAGAGAGATGTTGCCAGTACCAGCAAAGATAGTCAGGAAATAGGTCACGATCGGTGCGAGGATCGTGATGTATTTCGGGTTACGGCGCAGCAGCTTTTCTGTCTGATGAACCAGATAGTCCAGACCGCCAGCAACCTGCATGGCAGAAATAGCGGCGATAACCGCCATGATAATGGAAATGACATCGAACGGGATGTTACCGGGTTTAACGCCAATAGCGGCAAGAACCAGCACCCCCAATCCGCCTGCAAAACCAATACCTATTCCCCCCAATCTGGCGCCCAAGAAGATCGCCAGCAAAACTATGATGAGTTCTACAACTAGCATATTAGCCTTCCTTGTTTTTTAACAAGTTGATATTAGATTGTTATTTTTAAGTTACTGCTCACAAGAAAAAAGGCACGTCATCTGACGTGCCTTCTTTATTTGTACTACCCTGTACGATTACTGTTCGCTTTCATCAGTATAGCGTTTTGCTTTGTAAGCCGGGTGCATCAGATTCTGTACGGAGAAAATATCGTCAAGTTCCGCTTCAGTCAACAGACCGCGTTCCAGAACGACTTCACGTACACTCTTACCGGTTTCGGCACAGATTTTACCCACGATGTCACCGTTGTGGTGACCGATGAACGGGTTCAGGTAAGTAACGATACCGATAGAGTTGTAAACGTAACCTTCGCACACTTCTTTGTTAGCAGTGATGCCGTTAATGCATTTTTCCAGCAGGTTGTAGCAAGCGTTGGTCAGAATGTGAACGGATTCAAACATGGCCTGGCCAATGACCGGCTCCATAACGTTCAACTGCAGCTGACCTGCTTCTGCTGCCATGGTAACAGTGGTGTCGTTACCGATGACTTTGAAGCATACCTGGTTAACCACTTCCGGAACAACCGGGTTTACTTTAGCTGGCATGATGGAAGAGCCCGCCTGCAGTTCCGGCAGGTTGATCTCGTTCAGGCCGGCACGTGGGCCAGAAGAGAGCAAGCGCAGGTCGTTACAGATTTTGGACATCTTCACAGCCAGGCGTTTCAGCGCGCCGTGAACCATAACATAAGCGCCGCAGTCAGAGGTCGCTTCGATCAGGTCTTCAGCCGGTACGCATGGGAAGCCAGTGACTTCAGCCAGTTTTTTCACTGCCAGCGGAGAGTACTCTTTCGGCGTGTTCAGACCAGTACCGATTGCTGTTGCGCCAAGGTTAACTTCCAGCAGCAGTTCAGCGGTACGTTGGATGTTTTTAACTTCTTCTTTCAGCAGGATGCTGAAAGCGCGGAATTCCTGGCCGAGGGTCATCGGTACTGCGTCCTGCAGCTGTGTACGACCCATTTTCAGGATGTCCTGGAATTCGACAGCTTTACGTTCAAAGCCTTCACGCAGTTGGTTAATCGCATCTACCAGCTTAATCAGGGAAGAGTAAACTGCGATACGGAAACCGGTCGGGTAGGCGTCGTTAGTGGACTGACATTTGTTAACATGGTCGTTCGGGTTCAGGTACTGATATTCACCTTTCTGGTGACCCATCAGTTCCAGACCGATATTGGCCAGCACTTCGTTGGTGTTCATGTTTACGGAAGTACCTGCGCCGCCCTGGTAGACGTCTACCGGGAACTGATCCATGCATTTTCCGTTGTTCAGGACTTCATCACATGCGGCAATGATGGCATTCGCTACACTTTTAGGAATGGTTTGCAGCTCTTTGTTTGCCATAGCTGCGGCTTTTTTAACCATTACCATACCGCGAACAAATTCAGGAATATCACTGATTTTGTTGTTGCTGATATAGAAGTTTTCAATCGCTCTCAGAGTGTGAACACCATAGTAGGCATCAGCTGGAACTTCCCTGGTACCCAACAGATCTTCTTCGATACGAATGTTGTTTGACATGTGAACCTTCTTTTTCAAGCTGCCAATGATTTGCTTTAAACACACAGAATATATGTGGTTTCGAATGTTTTTCGACCGACGATTATCCCCTGCATCGACCGAATACCCGAGATCATATGCTGCTTGAGGATTTCTACCGTAATCTGGATCACTTTAAGTGTCGGTTTTTACCCCTTAATTATTAATTTGTGAAATAGATCACCGCTTTGGGATTACTACCAAAAATAGTTGCGCAAACATCTTGAAATTTTGCTAATGACCACAATATAAGCTGAACGCGATTCGCAACCCATTCAGGTAGCCGGGGTTAACCGGCTGCTATTACAGGAGAAACCTTTGCGCTGGTTACCTTTTATTGCCATTTTCCTTTATGTCTATATTGAGATTTCAATCTTTATTCAGGTTGCCCATGTATTGGGGGTATTGCTGACCCTCGTGCTGGTTATATTCACGTCAGTTATCGGTATGTCACTGGTACGCAACCAGGGCTTTAAGAATTTCGTGCTGATGCAGCAAAAAATGGCGGCGGGTGAAAACCCAGCGGCGGAGATGATTAAAAGTGTTTCGCTGATCATTGCCGGTTTGCTGCTTTTATTACCTGGCTTTTTCACCGACTTCCTCGGTCTTCTGCTTTTATTGCCGCCGGTGCAAAAGCATCTGACAGTGAAGTTGATGCCGCATTTGCGCTTTTCTCGCATGCCAGGCGGCGGTTTTAGCGCCGGGACCGGTGGCGGTAATACTTTTGAGGGTGAGTACCAGCGAAAGGATGATGACCGCGACCGCCTTGATCATAAAGACGATCGCCAGGATTAATGTCGAAACGCCGGATTATGTGGTTATGCCATTTTCCGGCGTTTTTCGTTTTGGCAGAAACAGCCATAACCCCGCCAGCATAATCAGCGCATAGAGACTTTTCCAGCCGACCATTGCCAGTAACAGAACGCATAACAGCCCGCCAACCACCGCCAGTAGTCGATAACGTCCTTGCAATAATTTACAACCTGCCAGCATGCATAACAGATAAATCATAATAAAGATGCCATTGGCATAGATGATAAGTGCGTCCAGATTGATCCCTAAAGCATGAATCACCAGCGTGCTCACCACGCAGCAGCCGAGCACCGCATTGAGGGCATTATTCGGGATATGACGAGAAGAGAGGCGTGCCAGGTAGTGGTCAGGATTATGTTGCGCCTGCGACCAGACCAGGCGGGCGAAGCTCTGTATATAAATGTTGAGACTGGCAAAGCAGGCCAGATAGCCAATCACGCAGGCAATCCATAACGCTCCTACACCGAACAGTTGCACTACAATTTTTGGAAGCGATGCTGCCGCGGCCATTTGTTCACCATAGGCGTCGAAGTGTAAGACGACTACCGTACAGCCCCAGTAGACTAATCCTGCCAGCAGCAGACCAATCATCAAAGCACGAGGAAAATCACGCTCTGGATTTTTAAATTCCGAGGCAAGATGGGCAAATGCCTCCAGACCGACAAAGCACCAGAACATCACTGATAACGCAGCAAATAACCCGGTAAGTTCGATATTACCAGGTGCAGGGAAGGGGATATTCGCAGGTTTGATATCGCCCGCCCACCAGATAGCGACAATCAGCGCGACGATAAGTCCGGCAATAACTGTTTGTAGATTAGCACTGGAACTAGCACCGCGAGTACCGATATACCACACCAGCGCCAGCGTACCGAGTTCTGCCAACAACAGTTGCCAGCTATGCCAGCCAAACATTGCCTGGCCGAACCCGGCGGCAATTTGTAGCGCGGCAGGCAAACCCACGGGAATGACCGATAAAAACAACCAGCCGGTGACTCGCTCAAGCCGCGAACCAAACGCCATACCGACGAAGTGCGCGACACCGCCTGCGCTGGGATAGTGGCGACCCAGAATCGCAAACACAATCGCAATCGGGAACACTAAGATAATCAAAACGGGCCACGCCCACAGGCTGTTATTGCCCGCTACCAGCGCAGCTAACGCAGGAACGGCAAACACGCCAGTGCCTAATAATGACGTCGATAGCAGGCCAATGCCCTGGGCCAGCCCCAGTTCTTGTTTGAGTCCACTCATGGGTTGATGTCCGATTGCGCCCAAATTATGGGCAACTGCGTAGATTTTCGATGGTAGCACAATCAGATTCGCTTATGACGGTGATGAAGAAATTGCGATGAAATGTGAGGTGAATCAGGGTTTTCACCCGATTTTGTGCTGATCAGAATTTTTTTTCTTTTTCCCCCTTGAAGGGGCGAAGCCTCATCCCCATTTCTCTGGTCACCAGCCGGGAAACCACGTAAGCTCCGGCGTCACCCATAACAGATACGGACTTTCTCAAAGGAGAGTTATCAATGAATATTCGTCCATTGCATGATCGCGTGATCGTCAAGCGTAAAGAAGTTGAAACTAAATCTGCTGGCGGCATCGTTCTGACCGGCTCTGCAGCGGCTAAATCCACCCGCGGCGAAGTGCTGGCTGTCGGCAATGGCCGTATCCTTGAAAATGGCGAAGTGAAGCCGCTGGATGTGAAAGTTGGCGACATCGTTATTTTCAACGATGGCTACGGTGTGAAATCTGAGAAGATCGACAATGAAGAAGTGTTGATCATGTCCGAAAGCGACATTCTGGCAATTGTTGAAGCGTAATCCGCGCACGACACTGAACATACGAATTTAAGGAATAAAGATAATGGCAGCTAAAGACGTAAAATTCGGTAACGACGCTCGTGTGAAAATGCTGCGCGGCGTAAACGTACTGGCAGATGCAGTGAAAGTTACCCTCGGTCCGAAAGGCCGTAACGTAGTTCTGGATAAATCTTTCGGTGCACCGACCATCACCAAAGATGGTGTTTCCGTTGCTCGTGAAATCGAACTGGAAGACAAGTTCGAAAATATGGGTGCGCAGATGGTGAAAGAAGTTGCCTCTAAAGCGAACGACGCTGCAGGCGACGGTACCACCACTGCAACCGTACTGGCTCAGGCTATCATCACTGAAGGTCTGAAAGCTGTTGCTGCGGGCATGAACCCGATGGACCTGAAACGTGGTATCGACAAAGCTGTTACCGCTGCAGTTGAAGAACTGAAAGCGCTGTCCGTACCGTGCTCTGACTCTAAAGCGATTGCTCAGGTTGGTACCATCTCCGCTAACTCCGACGAAACCGTAGGTAAACTGATCGCTGAAGCGATGGACAAAGTCGGTAAAGAAGGTGTTATCACCGTTGAAGACGGTACCGGTCTGCAGGACGAACTGGACGTGGTTGAAGGTATGCAGTTCGACCGTGGCTACCTGTCTCCTTACTTCATCAACAAGCCGGAAACTGGCGCAGTAGAACTGGAAAGCCCGTTCATCCTGCTGGCTGACAAGAAAATCTCCAACATCCGCGAAATGCTGCCGGTTCTGGAAGCTGTTGCCAAAGCAGGCAAACCGCTGCTGATCATCGCTGAAGATGTTGAAGGCGAAGCGCTGGCAACTCTGGTTGTTAACACCATGCGTGGCATCGTGAAAGTTGCTGCGGTTAAAGCTCCGGGCTTCGGCGATCGTCGTAAAGCTATGCTGCAGGATATCGCAACCCTGACTGGCGGTACCGTAATCTCTGAAGAGATCGGTATGGAGCTGGAAAAAGCAACCCTGGAAGACCTGGGTCAGGCTAAACGTGTTGTGATCAACAAAGACACTACCACCATCATCGATGGCGTGGGTGAAGAAGCTGCAATCCAGGGCCGTGTTGCTCAGATCCGTCAGCAGATTGAAGAAGCAACTTCTGACTACGACCGTGAAAAACTGCAGGAGCGCGTAGCGAAACTGGCAGGCGGCGTTGCAGTTATCAAAGTAGGTGCTGCTACCGAAGTTGAAATGAAAGAGAAAAAAGCACGCGTTGAAGACGCCCTGCACGCGACCCGTGCTGCGGTAGAAGAAGGCGTGGTTGCTGGTGGTGGTGTTGCGCTGATCCGCGTAGCGTCTAAACTGGCTGACCTGCGTGGTCAGAACGAAGACCAGAACGTGGGTATCAAAGTTGCACTGCGTGCAATGGAAGCTCCGCTGCGTCAGATCGTCCTGAACTGCGGCGAAGAACCGTCTGTTGTTGCTAACACCGTTAAAGGCGGCGACGGCAACTACGGTTACAACGCAGCAACCGAAGAATACGGCAACATGATCGACATGGGTATCCTGGATCCAACTAAAGTAACCCGTTCTGCTCTGCAGTACGCGGCTTCTGTGGCTGGCCTGATGATCACCACCGAGTGCATGGTTACCGACCTGCCGAAAAACGATGCAGCTGACTTAGGCGCTGCTGGCGGTATGGGCGGCATGGGTGGCATGGGCGGCATGATGTAATTGCCCTGCACCTCGCAGAAATAAACAAACCCCCGGGCAGAAATGTCTGGGGGTTTTTCTTTTAGTCATCTTTTTAGTATAAGATTCACACACAGACGCGAGTGGCGTCCAGCTCATTGATTATGGGGAATAACATGCACGTAAAATACTTAGCAGGGATTGTCGGTGCCGCGCTACTGATGGCGGGTTGTAGCTCCAGCAACGAATTGAGTGCTGCCGGTCAGAGTGTACGCATTGTGGACGAGCAGCCAGGCGCAGAGTGCCAGCTGATTGGTACTGCGACAGGTAAGCAAAGCAACTGGCTTTCCGGGCAACACGGTGAAGAAGGCGGTTCTATGCGCGGCGCAGCAAACGATCTGCGCAACCAGGCGGCTGCAATGGGCGGTAACGTGATTTATGGCATCAGCAGCCCGTCGCAGGGAATGTTGTCCAGTTTTGTCCCGACGGATAGCCAGATTATCGGCCAGGTATATAAGTGCCCGAACTGATGGGATCCAGAGGCTGGATACTTCCAGCCTCGTAGTAAAACAGATGGGATTATTTCGCCTGCGGTGCAGTTTTGCTGGTGGATTGAACACGTAAGTGATGCAGCGCGCGTAAGCATTGATCCTGGGTTAGCGGTTGGGCGTTATTTGCCGCTACGGTGCGAACATAGACCTGACATGGCACACCCGCGAGTTTTTTCAGTCGGGGGCTGAAATCAAGCATTCGGCGAGTGATCGCCTCCACTTCTTTACCCGGCGTTGCTTCACGCGTTTTCACCACTGCGCCGCTAAATTGTTCTTTGCCACTTTCATCTTTAAAGCGGTAAAGCACCGCCAGATAATGGTTGAACAAGTTATGTTTCCATTCCGGTTGGGAATAGGTGTCATATTCCAGATTGCCATTGTCCTGGCAGTCAACGTCGTATAACGGCAGGAAATCTAACAGTGAGGTAATACGTAATGCCAGTTCACGCATTTCCGCATTATTAATTGCATGAATGATTGCTCGCGCCAGCATTTCAATCTGCAATTCATTGATGACTAACTCACATTTGCTACCGTCATGTAGCGTTAATACGAAGGTAAGATTTTCGCCCTGATTATCGGTAAGTTCCAGCGTGTTAACCCGACGATTAATATCGGCATTTTTAAGCTCATCAACCAGAATTTCTGGGATATTTTCTGCCATTTTCTTAATGACTTTATCGCGAGCTTGCTCATACTGAAGGCGTGCAGCAGCATCCAGTTTATGCTTTTGATGCAGACGGCTTTCCAGCGCAATCAGAAGGTCGCGCAGTTCCATGACAGACAGAAAGAACAACGATTCTTTATTGCGAGGCTCTTTAATTTTCAGCGCCAGTGCAATGAAATTATTACTCTTGCGAATAACACCGGTATTAACACCCTTGATGCTTATGGCCATGTAGGTTCTCCCTAACCATTTCTCAATTAAATAATTAATTTTAATTTATAAGCCAGATAAATGGGCTTGGTAGTAATAGTTGTTAAAATAACATAAATAGCCGTGCTCACTCTATATAAACAGAAAAGAAAGGTTAATTATTGGTGTTGGTTATATAAAAAGTAATAACAGCAATTTATATGAATAATTAAAGGTTATGCAACGTGCAAAGATTAAACTTCCCTGTTTAATCAGTTACTGCTGGCGTAGCTGGAGATCCAGCGGCGTTTTGCTGGGTTCGCCGCCAATTTCTCGCGCCAGTTTAGGCACCAGATATCCCGACACCAGTGTCAGCAACTCACGCATAATCTGCCGTGCTTCGTCATCACTCACCATAAAATGCGCCGCGCCCTGAACTTTATCGAGCACATGCAGGTAATACGGCATCACGCCCGCATCGAACAACGCATTACTCAGGTTTGCCAGCGTTTGTGCGTTATCGTTCACATCACGTAACAGAACGCTCTGGTTCAGCAAAGTAACGCCCACCCGGCGCAACTTAGCCATCGCCTGACGGAATGTTTCATCTACCTCATTGGCATGGTTGATGTGATTCACCAGCAAGATTTGCAGCGTAGAATGAGAAAAGCGTTCAACCAGCGCATCTGTGATGCGTGCCGGGATCACAATCGGCAGACGGCTGTGAATCCGCAGACGTTTGATATGCGGGATGGCTTCCAGTTGTGTGAGCAACCAGTCCAGCTCGTGATCTTTCGCCATCAGCGGATCGCCGCCGGAGAAAATCATCTCGTCCAGTTCCGGATGCGCAGCAACATACTCAAGTGCAGTTTGCCAGTTACGCTTGTTGCCCTGATTTTCGGCATAGGGGAAGTGGCGACGGAAGCAATAGCGGCAATTTACCGCGCAGCCGCCTTTGACCAGCAAAAGCGCCCGGTTGTGGTATTTATGCAACAAACCAGGCACTACGCTGTGTTGTTCTTCCAGTGGGTCGGTGGAGAATCCGGGCGCGACGACAAACTCATCTTGCGAGGTAAGTACCTGACGCAAAAGAGGATCGTCCGGATTGCCTTTCTCCATGCGATCGATAAATGAGCGGGGCACACGCAGGGCAAAAAGCTTTTTGGCGCTGCGTCCGGCCAACAGTTTTTCGTCCGCGTCTATATTCAAAAGACGCAGAAGTTCATCAGGATCGGTCACAACATCGGCAAGTTGCGTTAACCAATCTTCTCTGGATGGGGTATTTAGGGTTACAATATGCGCCATTTTGTGGCTTAGCTACCAATTAACAAATTTCAGAGGGCCTTATGGCAACGTACTATAGCAACGATTTTCGTGCTGGTCTTAAAATCATGTTAGACGGCGAACCTTACGCGGTTGAAGCGAGTGAATTCGTAAAACCGGGTAAAGGCCAGGCATTTGCTCGCGTTAAACTGCGTCGTCTGCTGACCGGTACTCGCGTAGAAAAAACCTTCAAATCTACTGATTCCGCTGAAGGCGCTGATGTTGTCGATATGAACCTGACTTACCTGTACAACGACGGTGAGTTCTGGCACTTCATGAACAACGAAACTTTCGAGCAGCTGTCTGCTGACGCAAAAGCAATTGGCGACAACGCGAAATGGCTGCTTGATCAGGCAGAGTGTATCGTAACTCTGTGGAATGGTCAGCCGATCTCCGTTACTCCGCCGAACTTCGTTGAACTGGAAATCGTTGATACCGATCCGGGCCTGAAAGGTGATACCGCAGGTACTGGCGGCAAACCAGCTACCCTGTCTACTGGCGCTGTGGTTAAAGTTCCGCTGTTCGTGCAGATCGGCGAAGTCATCAAAGTGGATACCCGCTCTGGTGAATACGTCTCTCGCGTGAAGTAATGCGGTTGTGGTGCGGCCTGCAGGCTGCACCATCACTTTTTCAGGTCAGAGATGATGAAACGCCTTATCGTTCTTGTTTTGCTTGCCAGCGCGCTGCTCACGGGCTGTAACACCGCTCGCGGTTTTGGTGAAGACATTAAACATCTCGGTAATTCCATCTCCCGCGCTGCCAGCTAATTTTTCTTCTCTTCCGAAAAATCATCAGATTTCCATCATTTTTGGTGATGTTGTCTATTATTAATTTGCTATAGGCAAACATAAATAACATTACCTAAAAGGAAGACGTTATGGTGAAGAAGACAATTGCAGCGATCTTTTCTGTTCTGGTGCTTTCAACAGTATTAACTGCCTGCAACACCACGCGTGGCGTTGGTGAAGACATTTCTGATGGCGGTAACGCGATTTCTGGCGCAGCAACGAAAGCGCAGCAGTAAGCAATAACGGTACGACAGTTATGTCGTGCCGTTTGTTTTTTTGCGATAGTCACAAAGGTAATAGTTGAAATTCCCCTGCCACCTGGCAAAATATCCGTTCAACCATCAGCTTTGCAGGACGACCTGCAAACGCCTCTTTTCACCGGGGACGGCCCCAATTCTCCGGAGCCTGATATGTCCTGGATTATCTTAGTTATTGCTGGTCTGCTGGAAGTGGTATGGGCCGTTGGCCTGAAATATACCCACGGCTTTAGTCGTTTGACGCCAAGTGTTATTACCGTGATGGCGATGATTGTCAGTATGGCGCTACTTGCCTGGGCGATGAAATCGTTACCAGTAGGGACGGCTTATGCCGTGTGGACGGGTATTGGCGCAGTCGGCGCGGCCATCACCGGCATTGTGCTGCTCGGTGAGTCCGCTAACCCGATGCGCCTGGCGAGTCTGGCGTTAATCGTATTGGGGATTATTGGTCTGAAACTCAGCACTCATTAACTACCGGGCTGCTGTACCCAAATAAACTTACTGACATCAAACCCTTCCCGGGTCGCGACTGCCAGCATCTCCTGTTTCACTTCGTCAGAAATGATTGGCGTGCGGGAGAGTATCCACAGGTAGTCGCGGTCCGGGCCGCAAACCAGCGCATGGCGGTATTCCCGATCGAGTGCAATAACGTTATAACCGCCATAGAAAGGACCAAAGAATGACACTTTCAGCGCAGCGCGAGTTGGTGCGCCGGTAAAGTACGCTTTCCCTTCACTCTGCTGCCACATTCCTCTGTCAGGGTTATAGCCTTTATTAATGACATTCAGGCCGCCGTCATCACGCAGGCTGTATGTTGCGGTGACTTTTTCCAGTCCACGTTCAAAGCGGTGATCAAAACGGGCAATCTCATACCAGGTGCCGAGATAGCGTTTAGCGTCGAAATTATTCACTACGGTCACGCCACGCGGCGGCGTAGGAGAACTGCAGGCAACGACCAGAAATGCAGCTGTCGCTGCGGCAACGAGAGGGAGCAGGCGCATAAATGTTTCCTTACTGGTTTTTTTCTAAGTGTAGATGACAGCAAGGAAAAGCGGAGAAAAGGTCCGAAAATTCGGACCCGATGAAATTTTACTGTAGAGCGTTGAGAATCTGCCAGGCGGCGGCGACTCTCGCTGGATTGGGATAGTTTTTGTTAGCCAGCATCACGATACCCAGCTCTTTTTCTGGAATAAACGCGACATAGCTACCAAATCCGCCGGTCGCCCCCGTTTTATGTACCCATGATGCGCGTACTGCAGGAGTTGGGGGCGTAATCGGTTTTACGGGGCGTGCTGCCAGTGCAATTTTATTGTCACTGCCGTTAATGATGATGTCAGGATTTAGCGGCCAGTCCAGCATTTCCCAGCCCAGACCCTGATACATATCGCCGGTTTGCCAGTAGCGAGATTGTGCCAGTTGTATCCCTTGTTGAAGTGTTTTCTCATTGATATCAAATGGTTTTAAATTGCTTTGCACCCAGCGGGCCATATCTTCAATGGTCGACTTCACACCATAAGCTTCAGCATCTAACGCCCCTGGCGAAACATGTACTGCCTTACCTTCGCGATATCCCCAGGCGTAGTTCTTTTCTTCTGCGGACGGTACATTAATCCACGTATGATTGAGTTTGAGTGGCTGGAAGACACGAGTTTTCATCGCCTGCTCAAAACTCAAACCAGACGGCTTCACAGCCAGTGCGCCGAACAAACCGATACTGGAGTTGGCATACAGACGTTGTGTTCCTGGAGCCCATGCAGGCTGCCAGTTTTGATAGAAGCGCAGCAAGTCGCTTGAGGATTTCACCTCATCCGGCACCTGCAATGGCAGGCCGCCAGCGGTGTAGGTTGCGAGATGTAATAGTGTGATCCCATTCCACTGTTTAGCGGTAAGTTCAGGCCAGTATTTTGTTGTGGGATCGCTTAACTTGATTTCCCCTCGAGCAATAGCGTCGCCACCAAGCACGCCCGTAAATGTTTTGCTGACCGAACCTAACTCAAACAACGTTTGCTGTGTGACGGGCTGCTTTTTGGCGATGTCCGCATAGCCCCAGGTAAAGTAATAAGGTTTACCCTGATAAATTACCGCCACCGCCATACCGGGGATCTTTTGTTGCTCTATAAGCGGGGTAATTGTGCGATGCACAATATCGTTGATTTGTTGAGGTGCGGCAAATGTGGAGCAAGAGGCGGTAATTAATAAGGTGCAGAGCGTCGTTTTGAACATAGGGTCTGGTTTCCATACAAAACGGCCCGCCATAGGCGGGCCGGATTTACATTGGCGATGCGTTAGATTGTAACGACACCAATCAGCGTGACAACTGTCAGGATAGCAGCCAGACCGTAGAAAACCCATTTGCCCGCAGGTACGTGGATTTTCAGATCGTGCATCGCGTGGTGCATACGGTGTAAACCACACCACAGCGGCAGAACGATCATCAGGAACAGGAATACGCGACCAATGAAGCTCTGCGCGAACGCCAGAACGCGCTCGTAGCTCAGCGCATCACCCGGAAATAGCCCCAGTGGCAGCAGAATACCAACCAGCAGGATCATCACCGGCGCAATAATTGCGCTCCACATACCACCGGCCCCGAAGAGGCCCCAGAATACCGGTTCGTCAGAACGCTTTGGATTTGGATTAATCATCTCAGGCTCCTTACCAGTACAGGGCAACAAACAGGATTACGATGGTGGCAACCACAGTTACCGCCCAGAGACTTTTGATAATTGGCTCTGGTCCCATTTTTTCGTCTTTTACAATGATATTGGCTGCTTTTGGTGCCAGCTCAAACCAGGTTTTGGTGTGCAGCAGGGCTGCCGCCAGAGTGATCAGGTTAATGATCACGATAACCGGGTTTTGTAAAAAGTCGACGAATCCCGCCCAGGCTTCCGGGCCATTTTTCAGGGCAAACAGCCCGAAAATCAGTTCAATGCTGAACCACACAGCCGGAACCGCCGTGCCTTCGCGCAGCATGTAAAAGCGATAAAACGGCAATTTTTTCCACCAGGTGGACGTCATTGGCCGTACATACGGTTTACGTTTAGTCGTCATGTTGCACTCCTTAGCGTGGTTTCAGGGTCGCGATAAGAAAGTCTTTCGAACTTTCTACTTTGCCCTGCTGAATGGCCGCAGCCGGATCGACGTGTTTCGGGCAGACTTCGGAGCAGTAGCCCACGAAAGTACAGCTCCATACGCCGTTCTGGCTGTTCAACTGCGCCATACGCTCCTTCTTACCGTGGTCGCGGCTATCTTCGTTATAACGATGCGCCAGCGTAATGGCAGCCGGACCGATGAACTCTGGGTTCAGGCCAAACTGCGGGCACGCGGCGTAGCACAGACCACAGTTGATGCAACCGGAGAACTGGTGATACTTCGCCATCTGCGCCGGGGTCTGGATGTTAGTACCCTGATCCGCGGTGCGGGAGTTGCCGATGATGTACGGTTTGATCGCTTCCAGACTTTCGATGAAGTGGGTCATATCGACCACCAGATCGCGTTCAATCGGGAAGTTAGCTAACGCTTCAACCTTCATACCGTCGGTGTAATCACGCAGGAAGGTTTTACATGCCAGTTTTGGCACGTTGTTAACCATCATGCCGCAGGAACCACAAATCGCCATACGGCAGGACCAGCGGTAGCTCAGGTCCGGTGCCAGGTTGTCTTTGATGTAGCCCAGCGCATCCAGTAATGAGGTAGTTGCGTCATAAGGCACTTCATAGAATGCGCTATGCGGTGCGGTATCGACTTCCGGGTTATAGCGCACCACCTCAATTTTCAGGTTTTTCATCTCAGCCATTCGCCTTCTCCTTCTTATTGGCTGCTTCCGCCTTATCGGCTGCATCCGCTTCGCCACCGTAAACGCGTTTAGCTGGCGGCAGCGTAGTAATCTTCACGTCGCTGTACTCCAGGCGAGTCGTGCCATCAGCATCGCGGAAGGCGAGGGTGTGTTTGAGGAAGTTGACGTCGTCACGCTCGGTGCAACCTTCGTCCAGACGCTGGTGCGCGCCGCGGGACTCTTTACGTGCCATTGCGGAGTGCGCCATACATTCAGCAACGTTCAGACCGTGACCCAGTTCAATGGTGTAGAGCAGGTCGGTGTTGAACACGCTGGAAGTGTCGGTGATGCGCACGCGCTTGAAGCGTTCCTGCAATTCTGCCAGCTTGTCGATGGTTTTCTGCATCAGTTCTGGCGTACGGTAGATACCGCAGCCTTCTTCCATGGCCATGCCCATTTCGTCGCGGATCTTAGCCCAGTTTTCGCCGCCATCCTGGTTAACCAGATCTTTCAGGCGCTGTTCAACGCCAGCAACCTGAGCATTGATTGCTGCATCGTTGCCATTACCGGCAGTAGATGCGCGTTCCATAGCTTGCTCACCGGCCAGACGACCGAAGACCACCAGTTCCGCCAGCGAGTTGGAGCCCAGACGGTTCGCACCGTGCAGACCAACAGAGGAACATTCACCCACGGCGAACAGACCTTTAATGCGGGTTTCACAGTTCTGATCGGTTTCGATACCGCCCATGGTGTAGTGTGCGGTCGGACGTACCGGAATCGGTTCTTTAACCGGATCGACGCCAACGTACGCTTTCGCCAGTTCGCAGATGAACGGCAGACGTTCATGCAGTTTTTTCTCGCCGAGGTGACGCAGGTCGAGATAAACCACATCGCCACGTGGCGTGGAGATGGTGTTGCCTTTACGCCATTCGTGCCAGAAGGCCTGAGAAACTTTGTCGCGTGGACCCAGTTCCATATATTTGTTTTTCGGCTCGCCCAGCGGAGTTTCCGGGCCCATGCCGTAATCTTGCAGATAACGGTAGCCATTTTTGTTGACCAGAATACCACCTTCACCGCGGCAGCCTTCGGTCATCAGGATACCGGAACCTGGTAGACCGGTTGGGTGATACTGAACGAATTCCATGTCACGCAGCGGAACGCCGTGGCTTAGCGCCATACCCATACCGTCACCGGTAACGATGCCGCCGTTGGTGTTGTAACGATAAACGCGACCCGCACCGCCGGTAGCCATAACGACCGCGTTAGCACGGATCTGCACCAGCGTGCCTTCCATCATGTTCATTGCTACCAGGCCGCGAACATGACCATCATCAACCAGAATATCCAGCACGAAATGTTCGTCAAAACGCTGGATCTGCGGGAATTGCAGAGAGGTCTGGAACAGCGTGTGCAGCATATGGAAGCCGGTCTTATCGGCGGCGAACCAGGTACGCTCGATTTTCATGCCGCCGAAGCGACGTACGTTGACGCTACCATCCGGGCGACGGCTCCATGGGCATCCCCACAGTTCCAGTTGGGTCATTTCGGTTGGGCAGTGGTGGACGAAATAATCCACGACATCCTGCTCACACAACCAGTCGCCACCCGCTACTGTATCGTGAAAGTGATATTCGAAGCTGTCATGATCCTGCGCGACAGCGGCGGAGCCCCCTTCTGCAGCAACGGTATGGCTACGCATCGGGTATACTTTTGAGATTAGTGCGATTTTTGCATTTGGATTTGCCTGCGCGGCAGCAATTGCAGCACGTAATCCCGCGCCACCGGCGCCTACAATGGCAAGATCGGCTTGAAAGGTTTGCACGACATTCCTCCAGATTGTTTTTATCCCACAGCCCCGTACTTCAGGGTAAGTGCCTGAAAGTTACGGTCTGCGAACGCTATTCCACTGCTCCTTTATAGGTACAACAGTATAGTCTGATGGATAAGTCTGAAATTTGACGAGATCGATTTTTTTAGTGCGCAAGAGGGCTAAATTATCACTGAAGATGATTAATTTAATTACTAAACCATCAGATCGTGCTTTTTTTAGTCACTGCCCACCGTTGTTTGATTCCTGCGTAAAATTTGTCTCGCCGTCGCGTTGCGAGTAGACTTCGTGCCCTTGTCAAAAACTGGAGATTTAACTATGAGCGAAACGGCATCCTGGCAGCCGAGCGCATCCATTCCTAACTTATTAAAACGCGCGGCGATTATGGCGGAGATCCGTCGTTTCTTTGCCGATCGTGGAGTGCTGGAGGTGGAGACGCCTTGTATGAGCCAGGCGACGGTAACCGATATTCATTTGGTCCCGTTTGAGACACGTTTCGTTGGCCCCGGGCATTCGCAGGGGATGAATCTCTGGTTAATGACCAGCCCGGAATACCATATGAAGCGCCTGCTGGTTGCCGGTTGTGGGCCGGTATTCCAGCTGTGCCGCAGCTTCCGTAATGAAGAGATGGGGCGTTATCACAACCCTGAGTTCACTATGCTTGAGTGGTATCGACCGCACTATGATATGTACCGATTGATGAACGAGGTGGACGATCTCTTGCAACAGGTGCTGGACTGTCCGGCAGCAGAAAGCCTTTCTTATCAACAAGCTTTCTTGCGTTATCTGGAAATTGACCCACTCTCTGCCGACAAAACGCAACTGCGGGAAGTGGCAGCGGAACTGGATTTGAGCAACGTTGCCGATACTGAAGAAGACCGCGACACGCTTCTACAATTGCTGTTTACCTTTGGCGTAGAGCCAAATATTGGCAAAGAAAAACCGACCTTTGTGTACCACTTTCCAGCCAGCCAGGCATCACTGGCGCAAATCAGTACCGAAGATCATCGGGTCGCTGAACGCTTTGAGGTTTATTATAAAGGTATTGAGCTGGCGAATGGTTTCCATGAATTGACGGATGCCCGTGAGCAGCAACAACGCTTTGAACAAGATAACCGTAAGCGCGCGGCGCGCGGTTTGCCGCAGCACCCCATTGACCAGAATCTGATTGAAGCCTTGAAAGTCGGTATGCCTGACTGTTCCGGCGTGGCATTAGGCGTTGATCGTCTGGTGATGTTGGCGCTGGGCGCGGAGACACTGGCTGAAGTCATCGCCTTTAGCGTTGACCGGGCATAATTCTGAAAAATTACTGAATTAACCGCGAAGAATGGCGTGATAAGCGCCATTCTGTAGCATATGTTTTCATTTTTCCGCTAAAGGCCACAATTTAAGACTGGATATTTGATATCATCCAGGTATCAATTCTGTATTGGTTTTTACGCTGCCCGCTCAATGTTGGGCAGTGCAGTTCAGTGGGCGCGTTTTATACACGCGCTGAAATGAAGGATGGTTTCATGCCTCACACGATAAAAAAGATGAGTCTGATAGGACTCATATTGATGATCTTTACTTCCGTATTTGGATTTGCCAATAGCCCATCGGCTTATTACTTAATGGGTTATAGTGCGATTCCCTTTTATATATTTTCTGCATTGTTATTCTTTATTCCATTCGCCTTAATGATGGCTGAAATGGGAGCTGCTTATCGCAAAGAAGAAGGCGGTATCTATTCCTGGATGAATAATAGTGTCGGACCACGTTTTGCCTTCATTGGTACATTTATGTGGTTTTCCTCTTATATCATCTGGATGGTGAGTACCTCCGCGAAAGTTTGGGTACCGTTCTCAACATTCCTCTATGGTAGCGACATGACCCAGCACTGGCATATTGCCGGACTGGAGCCTACGCAGGTGGTTGGTCTGCTGGCAGTGGCATGGATGATTCTGGTCACCGTCGTTGCTTCTAAGGGGATTAATAAAATTGCTCGCATTACTGCGGTGGGCGGTATTGCAGTAATGTGTCTGAATTTAGTATTGCTGTTAGTAAGCATTACTATTTTGTTATTAAATGGTGGGCATTTCGCGCAGGATATTAATTTCCTTGCATCACCGAACCCAGGTTATCAGTCCGGTCTGGCGATGCTATCGTTTGTGGTATTTGCCATTTTTGCCTATGGCGGAATTGAAGCGGTGGGTGGTCTGGTCGATAAAACGGAAAATCCAGAAAAGAACTTTGCCAAAGGTATTGTTTTTGCCGCTATTGTTATTTCAATCGGTTATTCGCTGGCAATATTTTTATGGGGCGTCAGCACAAACTGGCAGCAGGTATTAAGTAATGGTTCCGTTAACCTCGGCAATATTACCTATGTGCTGATGAAGAGCCTCGGGGTGACGCTGGGTAACGCACTGCATTTGTCACCTGAAGCGTCATTGTCGCTGGGCGTATGGTTTGCGCGTATTACCGGACTTTCGATGTTCCTCGCTTATACCGGTGCGTTCTTTACGCTTTGCTATTCACCGCTGAAAGCCATCATCCAGGGGACGCCGAAAGCGTTGTGGCCAGAACCGATGACGCGCCTGAATGCGATGGGGATGCCGTCTATCGCCATGTGGATGCAGTGCGGGCTGGTTACTGTCTTCATCCTGCTGGTTTCGTTTGGCGGTGGCACCGCATCGGCGTTCTTTAACAAACTGACTCTGATGGCGAACGTGTCTATGACGCTTCCTTACCTGTTCCTCGCGCTGGCTTTCCCATTCTTTAAAGCACGTCAGGATCTCGACAGACCGTTTGTGATTTTCAAAACGCGTATGTCGGCAATGATTGCGACGGTGGTTGTCGTACTGGTGGTGACATTTGCGAACGTCTTCACCATCATTCAACCTGTGGTTGAAGCCGGAGACTGGGACAGCACATTGTGGATGATTGGCGGCCCTGTCTTCTTCTCGCTGTTAGCGATGGCGATTTACCAGAACTATTGCAGTCGCATGGCGAACAAACCTGAGTTAGCTCTCGACTGATCATATGAAATCCTGCAACTCATCGTCTCTCCGGCGATGAGTTGTCAGGAAGTAATGCGTATGGATGATACTCTCCGGGGCCAGTGATAACTGAAGATGATGTTAAGCTGCTAAATGAGCCACGTTGACATCATTTGGCAGCTTCATGCATTACAAACTTCCCGTCTGACGACCTTTACCCACAGAAGTTAATGTTCTCCCCGTTTGCTTACCGTTGAGGCTTTCCAGACGCATCTGGAAGGGCGGGAATGGCATATCGATACCGTGGGCATGGAAACCTGCCAGAATTAGCTGGTGGATCTCATGGCGTAGCGGCATACGGTGACCCATCTCAGCGGCGTAAATACGCAGCTCGAAAATCTGAATCCCCTGTTGCAGATCCACCAGGAAGACTTCCGGTGCCGGGTTGTCGATCACCAGCGAGCAGCGACGCGCTGCGGTGAGCAGGATTTCCGTCACTTCTTCACTGTTGGCATCGGCAGGGGCCGGAATCGTCAACACCACGCGCGTGACCGAGTCAGAGAGCGACCAGTTGATAAACTGCTCGGTAATAAACGCCTTGTTCGGCACGATTATCTCTTTACGGTCCCAGTCGCTGATGGTGGTGGCGCGGGTGTTAATTTTCGTCACGCTACCAGTAAGATCGCGGATCGTTACCGTATCGCCAATGCGAATCGGTTTTTCGAACAGGATGATCAGGCCAGAGATAAAGTTGGCGAAAATTTCCTGCAAACCAAAACCGAGACCAACACCGAGCGCGGCAACCAGCCACTGCAATTTCGACCACTCAATACCAATCATCGAGAAGCCGACCAGCCCGCCAATCAGCATCAGCAGATATTTGGTGATGGTGGTGATGGCGTAGCCCGTACCCGGCGTTAAATCCAGGTGCTGCAAAATCGCCAGTTCCAGCAGCGCGGGCAGGTTGCGCACCAGCTGCGTGGTGATGATAAACACCAGAATGGCAATCAGCACCGCACCGAGGGTAATCGGCTCCAGACTTTCCACGCCCTGTACCGTGGAAGTGACATCCCACAACGAAATATTTTCGAGGAAGCCGAAAGCGGAATGGATTTCTGACCACAGCACAATGACCGAAAGCAGGGCGATCAACATCAAAATTGAGCGCACCAGCCGCAAGGATTGCGCACTGATAGCATCGAGATCGACTTCGCTTTCATCGACTTCAATTGCTCCTTCCGGGCTACTGTGATGATGCGCTTCCTCTTCGCCACGCGCACGTTGCGCTAACATCTCTGCCCGGCGATGCTTCGCCCGGTCAAACGCCAGCCTGCGGCGCTGGATCAGCATCCAGCGGCGGATAACGTGATAAACCACCAGTAGCAGGAACCAGATGGCAACCGAGGTTTCAAGCCTCGCTAACAGTGCCTGCGCCGTTGCCAGATAACCCACCGCCGACGCCAGAATAGCGACCAGCGGTGCGCTAATCATCATGTTCCACAGCATATGGTTGGTAATGTTGTCGCCGCTGCCTTCTTTGTTGAGATACAGCGGGATCCCGGCCTTTTTCAGGCTGAGGGTGACCACCGCCAGCGCACCGCAAATGAGGATAAAGCAAAGCCGTCCCAGCGAACCGGAGAATTCACGGTCGTCGAGGTTATCGAACATCATCAGCGCCATAATCAGTGGCACAATAAGCCCGATGCTCATCAGGTAGTAGCGCATCCCACGGGAAACCCGTTCGCGAGGCCAGCCAAAATGAGCGATAAACAAGCCGTTCGGGCGGGCAAAGGTGGCGCAAATCATCACTACCCACAGCAGCGGCACTGTGGCCGTTACGCCATCACCAATCGCGACCGCCAGCGGATAAGGCCACGCCTCGCGCAAGCCGTAACCCAGTGTCATCCACAGCACAGGCAGCGGTGACGCGACGAGAATCGACCAGAAAAGAGTGCGTAACGTCAGCCAGAAGTGATCCTGAGTCACTTTGCCGACTTTCGCCGCCGAACGTTCAAGAAAACGGGTAAAATAGCGGCGCGAGTAAATACTGCAACCGACCAGAATCAACGCGCCAAACAGCGGCAAAATCGTCTCTTTACTGGTCAGCATCATCACACTGGCTTTGCCCAACTGACTGAAGGTGTCCAGCGAAATGAGACGACGCAGATCCTGGGCGATTTCCAGCGGCCAGGCGATGGTCATCGGGCGCACGTCAGAGGTCCAGAACAGATAGCGGTGCGTCGCTTCATTCACCTCTTTCAGCGCATCCTCCAGTTGCCCGTTGGAGACTTTCAGCTTGGTCAGTTCCAGTAGTAGCGTGTCTCCACCCTGCAACAATGAGTTCAGCAACTCACGCTGAGTGCGTAGCTGTGCTTCCAGAATACGGTTTTGCTCGGCGGTCAGCGGCTGACCGTCGGCCTGATGAATTTGCCTTAGCTGCGGCTGTTTATTAAGCAGATCCTCATAACGTAACCGTTGCACACGCAACTGCGCCATTTCGGTATCAAGTTGTTGTGGTTTTGGCATTTCCGGCAGCCGTGCCACCTGCGCCCGCAACGCTTCGCCGAGCAGGTTGGACGAGCCCAGCCATTGCGACTGTTCACGCAGCGTATTCAACGCCTGCCGGACCTGTAACGTCTGGCTGGCAGCCTGACGCTGTTGCGAGGCAACGAGATCCATCCGCTGCGCCTGTTGATTCAGCGCTGCCGATAGTTCGCGGTTAATTTTGAATTGCGCGACGATATCTTTCGGCAAATCGGCACTGTTTTCTGCCAGTAATTCGGTACTTTCCAGCGCCCGCTCCGCCTCAAGCTGACGTTGGCTGTTCAACTGATTACGTAAGGCCTGCAAATATGCATCCAGTTGCTGGCTCTCTTTTTCCGCCAGCTCTGAGCGTAAACGCGCTAATTCCTGGCGGTTATTGGCGGACAGCTGCGCCAGTTCCAGTTCATCGACGAGCGCTTTCAGGCGTGCGGAGTCAGACTGCAACGCGAAATTTTGTGCCTGATTGAGCGGGGAATTGCCGGTAAGCGTCCCCAGGCGGCGCTCGATTTCATTTAACTGACGGCGGGCATCGGTTTGCTGTTGCGGCAGTTGATTCAGCGAATCGGCAATCTCGCGGGCGCGTTCCTGCTCTTGCTGGGCCTGACGGCTTTTATCCAGCAACTGGCTGCTGACCTGGAGAATTTCCTGATTCAGCGCGTCGGTAGACATTCCCGGTGACACGCTGCGCGGCTCGTCACGCATGTTGTTTAATTGCGCGCGCAGAGTAGCTGAGAGTTTCGGATAATTATCAATGACTTCTTGATATTGCTTGATGCGCTCAAGGGAACCTTTTCGTTCCTCAAGCGCATTTAAGGCAGACTGGAGCGCCTCTACGACTTCCGGTTGCGCGGGTTTCGCCGCTTTTGCCTGCTCCAGTTCTTGTGAGATTTGTTTGCTATCGGGGGCCGTCGCGGCGTACGCCCCCCAACTGAGGCACCAGGCCATCAGAAAAGTGATAATCAGGCGCACGTCAGCGTTTCCTTTGATGGATTAGACCTGGTCTTTTTTGTCGTCAACCAATGGGCTGGCGTCGTGTTCTGCTTCGATCTCTTCAGCAGGAAGCGGGGAGGGTTCAGCGTCTGGCGTAACAAAGGTTTCGGTAGATACTGCCAGCGGCTGGCCAATTTTCGTGACAGACAGGCTTTCCAGTTGCTCAACCAGATTCACTTTACCCGGTGCAAACAGGTTGATAACGGTGGAACCGAGTTTAAAGCGACCCATTTCCTGGCCTTTCAGCAGTGCCACAGAACCGTCGTTTTCCCCGGCAGGCCAGGTCCAGCGCTTGATGATACCTTCGCGCGGCGGCGTAATGGTGCCCGCCCAGACCGTCTCAATGCTGCCAACAATCGTCGCCCCGACCAGAATCTGCGCCATTGGGCCAAATTCGGTATCGAACAGGCAGATCACGCGTTCGTTACGGGCAAACAGATTCGGCACGTTCTGAGCGGTGAGATGGTTAACGGAAAAGAGATCGCCCGGCACGTAGATCATCTCACGCAGAATACCGTTGCACGGCATGTGTACGCGGTGGTAGTCACGCGGGGAGAGGTAAGTGGTCACAAACGTACCGTTGCGGAACAGGTCCGCCATCAGATAGTTGCCTGCCAGCAGGGCTTCGAGGCTGTAGTTGTGGCCTTTGGCTTGCAGGATTTTATCTTCTTCGATTTTACCCAACTGGCTGATAACGCCATCGGCAGGCATAACCAGTACATTCGGATCGGTATCGATTGGGCGTACTTCGTCACGCAGCGGACGGACAAAGAATTCGTTAAAGGTGCGGTAGCTGGCGGTATCCGGCTTTTGCGCCTCTTTCATGTCGACCTTGTAGTATTTAACGAACAGATCGATAACCAGTTTTGTCAGCCATCCTGCCCGCTTGCTTGCGCCCCAACCCGCCAGGCGAGTAAGCCATAGTTTCGGCAGAATGTACTGTAGCGAAAGTTTAAATGAATTTAACAAGGTAGCCTCCAGGCCATTGTTTTGTCGTTCCTGATCCGGCCTACATGCCGGATCCTGAAAAAAGGGGACGATTCTAACGACGGTTAGCTTAATTGTCAGTCATCCGTATCAGAAAAGTTTTTACGCGTTTTTACCTGCGCCATGCTTTCCAGAATACGGTGATAGTTTTCGAAACGGGTTTCCGCGATTTTCCCTTCCTCAACCGCTTCCCGGATAGCGCAGCCCGGATCGGTATCGTGTTTGCAATCGCGATATTTACACAGACCTAAGTAGTCATGGAATTCGACAAAGCCCTGAGTGATTTGTTCCGGCTCCAGGTGCCAGAGGCCGAACTCACGCACTCCTGGGGAGTCAATCACATCACCGCCGTGCGGGAAGTGATACAGCCGAGCGGCGGTCGTGGTGTGCTGACCGAGACCCGAGTTGTCAGAGACATCGTTGGTCAGGATCTCTTTTTGCAGCCCCAGCAGCGCGTTCAGCAGGCTGGATTTACCGACGCCAGACTGCCCGGCAAAAATGCTGATGCGCCCGGTCAACGCCTCTTCCAGCGGTTTCAGCCCATCCTGAGTATGACTGGAAACCATCAATACGCGATAACCGATATTGCGGTAGATATCCATCTGCTCGTTGACGAACTCCATGCCTTCGTCGTCCAGCAGGTCTATCTTGTTGAGCACAATAATCGGCTCAATCTGCAAGGTTTCGCAGGCCACCAGGTAACGGTCGATAATATTGAGCGACAGCTCCGGCAAAATGGCGGAGACAATGACAATCTGGTCGATGTTGGCGGCAATAGGTTTCACGCCGTCGTAGAAATCCGGACGCGTCAACACCGAGGTGCGCTCATGCACCGCTTCCACGATCCCTTTGACATTTACGCCTTCCGCCGCCGGTTTACCCGGACGCCAGACTACGCGGTCGCCGGTCACCAGCGAACGGATGGTACGGCGAATATTGCAGCGGTGAACGTCGCCATCTGCGGATTCCACATCAGCGTGCATACCAAAGCGGCTGATGACGATACCTTCATCAGGCTCGCCAAACAGATTGTCGTCGTAGTCGGGCTTCTCCTTAGACGTTTTAAGACGACGCTGGTGATTGGCGTTCACGCGGCGCTGCTGGCCTTTGGAGAGTTTATTTTTACTCAATCGTACAGACTCCTGGTCGCCCCTGATGGGCAAAACATCTATGATACACGCAATTGTGGATCAATATAGTCACTGTGAATGGGTGGAAAATAGCATGAGTGCCAATGAAAACAACCTGATTTGGATCGATCTTGAGATGACCGGTCTGGATCCCGAGCGCGATCGCATTATTGAGATTGCCACGCTGGTGACCGATGCCAACCTGAATATTCTGGCAGAAGGGCCGACCATTGCAGTACACCAGTCTGATGAACAGCTGGCGCTGATGGATGACTGGAACGTGCGCACCCATACCGCCAGCGGGCTGGTGGAGCGCGTGAAAGCGAGCACGATGGGCGATCGTGAAGCTGAACTGGCAACGCTCGAATTCTTAAAACAGTGGGTGCCTGCGGGAAAATCGCCGATTTGCGGTAACAGCATCGGCCAGGATCGTCGCTTCCTGTTTAAATACATGCCGGAGCTGGAAGCCTACTTCCACTACCGCTATCTCGATGTTAGCACCCTGAAAGAGCTGGCGCGCCGCTGGAAGCCGGAAATTCTTGACGGCTTTACCAAGCAGGGGACGCATCAGGCGATGGATGATATCCGTGAATCGGTGGCGGAGCTGGCTTACTACCGCGAGCATTTTATCAAGCTGTAAAATTTTTCCTGGTCACGTAAGCGCCGGAATCCACTTGCGGCGGCGTGATTTTGACGCTAAATTGAACGTCTTGCTGATAATTTCAGCACTTGAGATAAAAACTCAAAAAAAATTTTTTAGGGGGGTTGCAGAGGGAAAGATTTCTCGTATAATGCGCCTCCCGTAACGACGCAGAAATGCGAAAATTACGAAAGCAAAATTAAGTAGTACGCGGGAATAGCTCAGTTGGTAGAGCACGACCTTGCCAAGGTCGGGGTCGCGAGTTCGAGTCTCGTTTCCCGCTCCAAAATTTGAAAAGTGCTACAAAGCACAGACCACCCAAGCGGGAATAGCTCAGTTGGTAGAGCACGACCTTGCCAAGGTCGGGGTCGCGAGTTCGAGTCTCGTTTCCCGCTCCAAAATTTGAAAGTGCTGTAAAGCACAGACCACCCAAGCGGGAATAGCTCAGTTGGTAGAGCACGACCTTGCCAAGGTCGGGGTCGCGAGTTCGAGTCTCGTTTCCCGCTCCAAATTCTTCTCTCAATAAAATATCCACAGCGACGCGATGCGTTATTGCTGGTTTTTGTTGTCTCTGACAAACTCTTGTAAACAGAGTTATCCACAGCCTCAGGCCGTAATCTTAATTTCAAAGAAACTTCGCACGGTGAATAGTATTTTTTTTAACCTATTGATAGATAAGTTAAAAATTAAGATTTCGTTTTGTCGTATCGATCACTTGACGATTTTTTCCGGCTTGAATTGCAATGCGTTTTTATTTTTATTCACAAGCTGTGGATGAATCAGGCGTCACGCGGTAACCCTTTTTCAATCACCCGAACCAGACGCTGTTTTTTCGGTAATTGCACTTCGACCACGCACGCATTTCGCCTCTCGATTTGCTGCGCAATCGCCCACGCTATGTGCTCATCAAGAAGTGGGTGCTCACCTTTACGACTTTCCAGCGCTGTCAAAATCGTTTCATCCCAGGGCGCATTGCCTAAGGCTACGGCAATATTACGCAGCCAACGCAGGTGACCTATACGGCGAATCGCCGAACCTTCCGTGACTTTTAAAAACTTCTCTTCACTCCAGGCGAATAACTCAATGAGTTCCGGTGCGTGTAGCGGCTTACGCGGGCTGAAATCGTCTTCTGTAGTGAGTTGCGAATAGCGATTCCACGGGCAGATAAGCTGGCAGTCATCGCAACCGTAAATACGGTTTCCCATTAACGGTCGCAACTCTTCCGGGATCGCCCCTTCCAGTTCGATGGTGAGATAAGAGATACAGCGGCGAGCATCGACGGTATATGGCTCGACGATGGCACCGGTCGGGCAAATCGTCATACAGGCCACGCATTTACCGCATCCTTCCTCGACTGGTTGATCCACGGGTAGCGGAATATCGACCAGCAATTCGCCTAAAAAGAAGAACGAACCGGCCTCGCGATTGAGGATAAGTGAGTGCTTACCTGTCCAGCCAAGACCTGCTTTTTCAGCTAACGGGCGCTCGAGAATAGGCGCAGAATCGACAAACGGTCTAAAATTCAGCGAAACACAATGTTGCTGAATCATCTCGCCCAGCTTTTTGAGTCGGTTGCGCAGAAGCTTGTGATAGTCACGGCCCAGCGCATAACGGCTAACATAGCCGAGTTTGGGATTTTTCAGCGTGCTGGCAAATGCGGCGTTAGCAGGAAGGTAATTCATCCGCACGCTGATCACGCGCAGCGTACCGGGCAATAATTCGTGAGGACGAGCACGCAGCATACCGTGACGCGCCATCCAGTCCATTTCGCCGTGGTATTGTTTGTCCAGCCATGCTTGCAGTTTGGGCTCGGACGCGCTGAGATCGGTATCGGTAATACCTACCTGCTGAAAGCCCAGTTCCAGCCCCCACTGTTTAATTTTTTGCGCTAACTGATTGAGATCGAGGGGCTCTGACATGACGGACCATACAATGAAGAAAAACCCCGTAAGTATACCACACACCGTCTGGCACGCCGACGATATCCGCCGCGGAGAACGCGAGGCGGTAGATGCGCTGGGGCTCACACTCTATGAGCTGATGCTTCGCGCTGGCGAAGCCGCATTCCAGGTGTGTCGTTCGGCTTATCCTGACGCCCGCCACTGGCTGGTGCTGTGCGGTCATGGTAATAACGGCGGCGATGGCTACGTGGTCGCGCGACTGGCAAAAGCGGTCGGTATTGAGGTCACGCTGCTGGCCCAGGAAAGTGACAAACCGTTGCCGGAAGAGGCCGCGTTGGCGCGCGAAGCATGGTTAAACGCGGGAGGCGAGATCCATGCTTCGAATATTGTCTGGCCCGAATCGGTAGATCTGATTGTTGATGCGCTGCTCGGTACCGGATTACAGCAAGCGCCTCGTGAATCCATTAGCCAGTTAATCGACCACGCTAATTCCCATCCTGCGCCGATTGTGGCGGTTGATATCCCTTCCGGCCTGCTGGCTGAAACTGGCGCTACGCCAGGCGCGGTGATCAACGCCGATCACACCATCACTTTTATTGCGCTGAAACCAGGCTTGCTCACTGGAAAAGCGCGGGATGTTACAGGACAACTGCATTTTGACTCACTGGGGCTGGATAGCTGGCTGGCAGGTCAGGAGACGAAAATTCAGCGGTTTTCGGCAGAACAACTTTCTCACTGGCTGAAACCGCGTCGCCCGACTTCGCATAAAGGCGATCACGGGCGGCTGGTGATTATCGGTGGCGATCACGGCACGGCGGGGGCTATTCGTATGACGGGGGAAGCGGCGCTACGTGCTGGTGCTGGTTTAGTCCGAGTACTGACCCGCAGTGAGAACATTGCGCCGCTGCTGACTGCACGACCAGAATTGATGGTGCATGAACTGACTATGGACTCTCTTACCGAAAGCCTGGAATGGGCCGATGTGGTGGTGATTGGTCCCGGTCTGGGCCAGCAAGAGTGGGGGAAAAAAGCCCTGCAAAAAGTTGAGAATTTTCGCAAACCGATGTTGTGGGATGCCGATGCATTGAACCTGCTGGCAATCAATCCCGATAAGCGTCACAATCGCGTGATCACGCCGCATCCTGGCGAGGCCGCACGGTTGTTAGGCTGTTCCGTAGCAGAAATTGAAAGTGACCGCTTACATTGCGCCCAACGTCTGGTACAACGTTATGGCGGCGTAGCGGTGCTGAAAGGTGCCGGAACCGTGGTCGCCGCCCATCCTGACGCTTTAAGCATTATTGATGCCGGAAATGCAGGCATGGCGAGCGGCGGCATGGGCGATGTGCTCTCTGGTATTATTGGCGCATTGCTTGGGCAAAAACTGTCGCCGTATGATGCCGCCTGTGCAGGCTGTGTCGCGCACGGTGCGGCAGCTGACGTACTGGCGGCACGTTTTGGATCCCGCGGGATGCTGGCAACCGATCTCTTTTCCACGCTACAGCGTATTGTTAACCCGGAAGTGACTGATAAAAACCATGATGAATCGAGTAATTCCGCTCCCTGATGAGCAGGCAACATTAGACCTGGGCGAGCGGGTAGCGAAAGCCTGCGATGGCGCAACCGTAATCTATCTGTATGGCGATTTAGGCGCAGGTAAAACCACCTTTAGCCGGGGCTTTTTACAAGCTCTGGGTCATCAGGGTAATGTCAAAAGCCCCACTTATACGTTGGTCGAACCCTATACGCTCGACAATTTAATGGTTTATCACTTTGATTTGTACCGCCTTGCCGATCCCGAGGAGCTGGAGTTTATGGGGATCCGCGATTATTTTGCCAACGATGCCATCTGCCTGGTGGAGTGGCCACAACAAGGTACAGGTGTTCTTCCTGACCCGGATGTCGAAATACACATTGATTATCAGGCACAAGGCCGTGAGGCGCGCGTGAGTGCGGTTTCCTCTGCGGGTGAATTGTTGCTGGCGCGTTTAGCCGGTTAACCTTTGAAAGGTGGCGGGATGATGTATCGCATCAGAAATTGGTTGGTAGCGACGTTGCTGCTGCTGTGCGCGCAGGTGGGTGCCGCGACGCTCTCTGATATTCAGGTTTCTAACGGCAACCAACAGGCGCGGATAACGTTGAGTTTTATTGGCGATCCTGATTATGCGTTTAGCCATCAAAGCAAACGCACCGTGGCGCTCGATATCAAACAAACGGGCGTGATTCAGGGACTGCCGTTGTTGTTCAGCGGCAATAATCTGGTGAAGGCGATTCGCTCTGGAACGCCTAAAGATGCACAAACGCTACGGCTGGTGGTCGATCTTACCGAAAATGGTAAAACCGAAGCGGTGAAGCGGCAGAATGGCAGCAATTACACTGTCGTCTTTACGATTAACGCCGATGCGCCGCCACCGCCTCCTCCGCCGCCTGTGGTTGCGAAACGCGTTGAAACGCCTGCGGTTGTCGCACCGCGCGTCAGCGAACCGGCGCGCAATCCGTTTAAAACGGAAAGTAACCGCACTACGGGTGTTATCAGCAGTAATACGGTAACGCGTCCGGCAGCGCGCGCGACGGCTAACACTGGCGATAAAATTATCATCGCTATTGATGCCGGACACGGCGGTCAGGATCCTGGCGCTATCGGCCCCGGTGGTACGCGGGAGAAAAATGTCACCATCGCCATCGCGCGTAAATTGCGTACTTTGCTCAATGACGATCCGATGTTTAAAGGCGTTTTAACCCGTGACGGGGATTACTTTATCTCGGTGATGGGGCGCAGCGATGTGGCACGTAAGCAAAACGCCAATTTCCTCGTGTCGATTCACGCTGATGCCGCACCGAACCGCAGTGCGACTGGCGCTTCCGTATGGGTGCTCTCTAACCGTCGTGCAAACAGCGAGATGGCAAGCTGGCTGGAGCAGCACGAGAAACAGTCGGAGCTGCTGGGTGGGGCGGGCGATGTGCTGGCGAACAGTCAGTCTGACCCCTATTTAAGCCAGGCGGTGCTGGATTTACAGTTCGGTCATTCCCAGCGGGTAGGGTATGATGTAGCGACCAGTATGATCAGTCAGTTGCAACGCATTGGCGAAATTCATAAACGTCGACCAGAACACGCCAGCCTTGGCGTTCTGCGCTCGCCGGATATCCCATCAGTACTGGTCGAAACCGGTTTTATCAGCAACAACAGCGAAGAACGTTTGCTGGCGAGCGACGATTACCAACAACAGCTGGCAGAAGCCATTTATAAAGGTCTGCGCAATTATTTCCTTGCGCATCCGATGCAATCTGCGCCGCAGGGTGCAACGGCACAAACTGCCAGTACGGTGACGACGCCAGATCGTACGCTGCCAAACTAAGGACGATTGATGCCAATACAGGTCTTACCGCCACAACTGGCGAACCAGATTGCCGCAGGTGAGGTGGTCGAGCGACCTGCGTCGGTAGTCAAAGAACTGGTGGAAAACAGCCTCGATGCAGGTGCGACGCGCATTGATATTGATATCGAACGTGGCGGGGCGAAACTTATCCGCATTCGTGATAACGGCTGCGGTATCAAAAAAGATGAGCTGGCGCTGGCGCTGGCTCGTCATGCCACCAGTAAAATCGCCTCTCTGGACGATCTCGAAGCCATTATCAGCCTGGGCTTTCGCGGTGAGGCGCTGGCGAGTATCAGTTCGGTTTCCCGCCTGACGCTCACTTCACGCACCGCAGAACAACAGGAAGCCTGGCAGGCCTATGCCGAAGGGCGCGATATGGACGTGACGGTTAAACCGGCGGCGCATCCTGTGGGGACGACGCTGGAGGTGCTGGATCTGTTCTACAACACCCCGGCGCGGCGCAAATTCCTGCGCACCGAGAAAACCGAATTTAACCACATTGATGAGATCATCCGCCGCATTGCGCTGGCGCGTTTCGACGTCACGATCAACCTGTCGCATAACGGTAAAATTGTGCGTCAGTACCGCGCAGTGCCGGAAGGCGGGCAAAAAGAACGGCGCTTAGGCGCGATTTGCGGCACCGCTTTTCTCGAACAAGCGCTGGCGATTGAATGGCAACACGGCGATCTCACCCTGCGCGGCTGGGTGGCCGATCCGAATCACACCACGCCCGCCCTGGCAGAAATTCAGTATTGCTACGTGAACGGTCGCATGATGCGCGATCGCCTGATCAATCATGCGATCCGCCAGGCCTGTGAAGACAAACTGGGGGCCGATCAACAACCGGCATTTGTGCTGTATCTGGAGATCGACCCACATCAGGTGGACGTCAACGTGCACCCCGCCAAACACGAAGTGCGTTTCCATCAGTCGCGTCTGGTGCATGATTTTATCTATCAGGGCGTGCTGAGCGTGCTACAACAGCAACTGGAAACGCCGCTACCGCTGGACGATGAACCACAACCTGCACCGCGCGCCATCCCGGAAAACCGCGTGGCGGCGGGGCGCAATCACTTTGCTGAACCGGCAGTTCGTGAGCCAGTAGCTCCGCGTTACACTCCTGCGCCAGCCTCAGGCAGTCGTCCGGCTGCCCCCTGGCCGAATGCGCAGCCAAGCTACCAGAAACAGCAAGGTGAAGTGTATCGCCAGCTTTTGCAAACGCCCGCGCCGATGCCAAAACCAAAAGCGCCAGAACCGCAGGAACCTGCACTTGCGGCGAACAGTCAGAGTTTTGGTCGGGTACTGACTATCGTCCATTCCGACTGTGCGTTGCTGGAGCGCGACGGCAACATTTCACTTTTAGCCTTGCCAGTGGCAGAACGTTGGCTGCGTCAGGCGCAACTGACGCCGGGTGAAGCGCCAGTTTGCGCCCAGCCGCTGCTTATTCCGTTGCGGCTAAAAGTTTCTGGCGAAGAAAAATCGGCATTAGAAAAAGCGCAGTCTGCCCTGGCGGAATTGGGTATTGATTTCCAGTCAGATGCACAGCATGTGACCATCAGGGCCGTGCCTTTACCCTTACGCCAACAAAATTTACAAATCTTGATTCCTGAACTGATAGGCTACCTGGCGAAGCAGTCCGTATTCGAACCTGGCAATATTGCGCAGTGGATTGCACGAAATCTGATGAGTGAACATGCGCAGTGGTCAATGGCACAGGCCATAACCCTGCTGGCGGACGTGGAACGGTTATGTCCGCAACTTGTGAAAACGCCGCCGGGTGGTCTGTTACAATCTGTTGATTTACATCCGGCGATAAAAGCCCTGAAAGATGAGTGATATCAGTAAGGCGAGCCTGCCTAAGGCGATTTTTTTGATGGGGCCGACGGCCTCCGGTAAAACGGCGTTAGCCATTGAGCTGCGTAAAATTTTACCAGTAGAGTTGATAAGCGTTGATTCTGCCCTTATTTACAAAGGGATGGATATCGGGACGGCGAAGCCGAACGCTGAAGAGTTACTCGCCGCGCCGCACCGATTGCTGGATATTCGCGATCCGTCGCAGGCTTACTCGGCTGCTGATTTTCGCCGCGATGCGCTGGCGGAAATGGCCGATATCACCGCAGCGGGGCGGATCCCACTGTTAGTGGGCGGTACGATGTTGTATTTCAAGGCATTGCTGGAAGGGTTGTCGCCGCTACCGTCGGCAGACCCGGAAGTGCGGGCCAGAATTGAGCAACAGGCGGCAGAGCAAGGTTGGGAGTCATTGCATCGTCAACTTCAGGAGATCGATCCGGTTGCGGCAGCAAGGATTCATCCAAATGATCCACAAAGGCTTTCCCGGGCACTGGAAGTTTTTTTCATTTCGGGTAAAACTTTAACGGAACTGACGCAAACGTCAGGAGACGCTCTACCGTATCAGGTGCATCAGTTCGCCATCGCCCCGGCGAGCCGTGAACTGCTCCATCAACGAATTGAGCAGCGTTTTCATCAGATGTTGGCTTCAGGTTTTGAAGCAGAAGTCCGGGCGCTTTTTGCCCGAGGAGATTTGCATACGGACTTGCCTTCCATTCGTTGCGTGGGTTATCGCCAGATGTGGTCTTACCTTGAAGGCGAAATCTCATACGATGAAATGGTTTATCGAGGTGTTTGCGCCACGAGACAGTTGGCGAAGCGGCAGATAACCTGGCTGCGTGGTTGGGAAGGGGTTCACTGGCTTGACAGTGAAAAACCAGAACAAGCGCGTGACGAAGTATTACAGGTTGTTGGTGCTATCGCAGGCTGAATGTGTACAATTGAGACGTATCGTGCGCAATTTTTTCAGAATCGAAAGGTTCAAAGTACAAATAAGCATATAAGGAAAAGAGAGAATGGCTAAGGGGCAATCTTTACAAGATCCGTTCCTGAACGCACTGCGTCGGGAACGTGTTCCAGTTTCTATTTATTTGGTGAATGGTATTAAGCTGCAAGGGCAAATCGAGTCTTTTGATCAGTTCGTGATCCTGTTGAAAAACACGGTCAGCCAGATGGTTTACAAGCACGCGATTTCTACTGTTGTCCCGTCTCGCCCGGTTTCTCATCACAGTAACAACGCCGGTGGCGGTACCAGCAGTAACTACCATCATGGTAGCAGTGCGCAGAATACTTCCGCGCAACAGGACAGCGAAGAAACCGAATAAGGTTTCGGGCTGTTTTTTTTACACGGGGAGCCAGCGATCCTGCGTTCCCCGCTGATCTATTTAGAGGGTTATACGCTTGTTTGACCGTTATGATGCTGGTGAGCAGGCGGTACTGGTACACATCTATTTTACGCAAGACAAAGATATGGAAGACCTCCAGGAGTTTGAATCTCTGGTCTCTTCCGCCGGTGTCGAAGCATTGCAGGTGATTACCGGTAGCCGTAAAGCGCCGCACCCAAAGTATTTTGTAGGTGAAGGTAAAGCAGTTGAAATTGCGGAAGCTGTCAAAGCGACGGGTGCTTCGGTCGTTCTTTTTGACCATGCCCTGAGCCCGGCGCAAGAGCGTAACCTGGAGCGTTTGTGCGAGTGTCGTGTTATCGACCGCACCGGCCTTATTTTAGATATTTTCGCCCAACGTGCGCGTACCCATGAGGGTAAGTTGCAGGTTGAGCTGGCGCAGTTGCGCCATCTGGCTACGCGCCTGGTGCGTGGCTGGACCCACCTTGAAAGACAGAAAGGCGGGATCGGTTTGCGTGGTCCGGGTGAAACCCAGCTCGAAACCGACCGTCGTTTGTTGCGTAATCGCATCGTGCAGATACAGTCGCGCCTGGAAAGAGTTGAAAAGCAGCGTGAGCAGGGGCGGCAATCGCGTATCAAAGCCGACGTTCCTACTGTTTCGCTGGTGGGATATACCAACGCCGGTAAATCTACCCTTTTCAATCGCATCACCGAAGCGCGGGTCTACGCGGCAGACCAGTTGTTTGCCACCCTCGACCCGACGTTGCGGCGTATTGACGTCGCGGATGTCGGTGAAACCGTACTTGCAGATACCGTAGGGTTTATTCGCCACCTGCCGCACGATCTGGTGGCGGCATTTAAAGCCACGTTACAAGAGACGCGGCAAGCCACATTACTGCTGCACGTCATTGACGCGGCGGATGTGCGTGTACAAGAAAACATCGAAGCGGTGAATACGGTTCTTGAAGAGATCGACGCTCACGAGATCCCAACCCTGCTGGTGATGAACAAGATCGATATGCTGGAAGATTTCGAACCGCGTATTGATCGGGACGAAGAGAACAAACCGATCCGTGTCTGGCTTTCCGCACAGACCGGAGCGGGGATACCACAGCTTTTTCAGGCTTTGACGGAGCGGCTTTCCGGCGAGGTGGCGCAGCATACATTGCGTCTGCCACCGCAGGAAGGGCGTCTGAGAAGTCGTTTTTATCAGCTTCAGGCAATAGAAAAAGAGTGGATGGAGGAGGACGGCAGCGTAAGTCTGCAAGTTCGTATGCCGATCGTTGACTGGCGTCGCCTCTGTAAACAAGAACCGGCGTTGATCGATTACCTGATCTAACGGCGTAGCGTCTGAAGCGTGGAGTCATATCCTCTGGCGTCGAAAGACAACAGGGATCACCGCATAACAAATATGGAGCACAAACATGGCGTGGAATCAGCCCGGTAATAACGGACAAGACCGCGACCCGTGGGGAAGCAGCAAACCTGGCGGCAACTCTGAGGGAAATGGAAACAAAGGCGGTCGCGATCAAGGGCCACCTGATTTAGATGATATCTTCCGCAAGCTGAGCAAAAAGCTCGGTGGTCTGGGCGGCGGTAAAGGCACCGGATCTGGCGGTGGCAGTTCATCGCAAGGCCCACGCCCGCAGCTTGGCGGTCGTGTCGTTACCATCGCAGCGGCAGCGATTGTCATTATCTGGGCGGCCAGTGGTTTCTATACCATTAAAGAAGCCGAACGTGGCGTGGTAACACGCTTTGGTAAATTCAGCCATCTGGTTGAGCCGGGTCTGAACTGGAAACCGACGTTTATCGACGAAGTCAAACCGGTGAACGTGGAAGCCGTGCGTGAACTGGCAGCTTCTGGTGTGATGCTGACGTCGGACGAGAACGTAGTGCGCGTTGAGATGAACGTGCAGTACCGCGTCACCGATCCGGAAAAATATCTGTATAGCGTGACCAGCCCGGATGACAGTCTGCGTCAGGCTACCGACAGCGCCCTGCGCGGGGTTATCGGTAAATACACCATGGACCGCATTCTGACGGAAGGTCGTACCGTGATTCGTAGCGATACCCAGCGCGAACTGGAAGAGACGATTCGTCCGTATGACATGGGCATCACTCTGCTGGACGTCAACTTCCAGGCTGCTCGTCCGCCGGAGGAAGTAAAAGCGGCGTTTGACGATGCGATTGCCGCGCGTGAAAACGAACAGCAATACATTCGTGAAGCAGAAGCGTATACCAACGAAGTTCAGCCGCGTGCGAACGGTCAGGCGCAACGTATCCTCGAAGAGGCACGTGCGTACAAGGCCCAGACCATCCTGGAAGCTCAGGGTGAAGTGGCGCGCTTTGCTAAACTTCTGCCGGAATATAAAGCTGCGCCGGAAATTACTCGCGAGCGTCTGTATATCGAGACGATGGAAAAAGTGTTGGGTAACACCCGCAAAGTGCTGGTTAACGACAAAGGTGGCAACCTGATGGTTCTGCCGTTAGACCAGATGCTGAAAGGTGGTAACGCCCCTGCGGCGAAGAGCGATAACGGTGCCAGCAATCTGCTGCGTCTGCCGCCAGCCTCTTCCTCCACAACCAGTGGAGCAAGCAACACGTCGTCCACCAGTCAGGGCGATATTATGGACCAACGCCGCGCCAACGCGCAGCGTAACGACTACCAGCGTCAGGGGGAATAACGATGCGTAAGTCAGTTATAGCGATTATCATCATCGTGCTGGTAGTGCTTTACATGTCTGTCTTTGTCGTCAAAGAAGGTGAGCGCGGTATTACGCTGCGTTTTGGTAAGGTACTGCGTGACGATGACAACAAACCTCTGGTTTATGAGCCGGGTCTGCATTTCAAGATACCGTTCATTGAAACGGTGAAAATGCTCGACGCACGTATTCAGACCATGGACAACCAGGCCGACCGCTTTGTGACCAAAGAGAAGAAAGACCTGATCGTCGACTCTTACATCAAATGGCGCATCAGCGATTTCAGCCGTTACTATCTGGCAACGGGTGGTGGCGACATTTCGCAAGCGGAAGTGCTGTTGAAACGTAAGTTCTCTGACCGTCTGCGTTCTGAAATTGGTCGTCTGGACGTGAAAGACATCGTCACCGATTCCCGTGGTCGTCTGACCCTCGAAGTACGTGACGCGCTGAACTCCGGTTCTGCGGGTACAGAAGATGAAGTTACTACCCCTGCAGCAGATAACGCCATTGCCGAAGCGGCAGAGCGCGTAACGGCTGAGACGAAGGGCAAAGTTCCGGTCATCAACCCGAACAGTATGGCGGCGCTGGGTATTGAAGTTGTCGATGTGCGAATTAAGCAGATCAACCTGCCGACCGAAGTGTCTGAAGCGATCTACAACCGTATGCGCGCCGAGCGTGAAGCGGTAGCGCGTCGTCACCGTTCACAAGGTCAGGAAGAAGCGGAAAAACTGCGTGCAACTGCCGACTATGAAGTGACCAGAACGCTGGCAGAAGCTGAGCGTCAGGGCCGCATCATGCGCGGTGAAGGCGATGCCGAAGCAGCCAAACTGTTTGCTGATGCATTCAGTAAAGATCCGGACTTCTACGCATTCATCCGTAGCCTGCGTGCTTATGAGAACAGCTTCTCTGGCAATCAGGACGTGATGGTCATGAGCCCGGACAGCGATTTCTTCCGCTACATGAAGACGCCGACCTCCGCAACGCGTTAATATAACGACTGCGGTACAGGTCAATAAAGCCACCGCATCCTCAGGGATGTCGGTGGTTTTCTTTTTCTATAAGGATAATGAATGAATTCGACAATCTGGCTGGCGCTTGCCCTGGTTTTGGTACTGGAAGGTTTAGGGCCGATGCTTTACCCGAAGGCATGGAAGAAGATGATCTCTGCGATGACCAATTTGCCCGATAATATTTTACGTCGTTTTGGCGGTGGACTTGTGGTTGCGGGCGTTGTGGTCTACTACATGTTGAGGAAAACGATTGGCTGAACAAAAAACAGACTGATCGAGGTCATTTTTGAGTGCAAAAAGTGCTGTAACTCTGAAAAAGCGATGGTAGAATCCATTTTTAAGCAAACGGTGATTTTGAAAAATGGGTAACAACGTCGTCGTACTGGGCACCCAATGGGGTGACGAAGGTAAAGGTAAGATCGTCGATCTTCTGACTGAACGGGCTAAATATGTTGTACGCTACCAGGGCGGTCACAACGCAGGCCATACTCTCGTAATCAACGGTGAAAAAACCGTTCTCCATCTTATTCCATCAGGTATTCTCCGCGAGAATGTAACCAGCATCATCGGTAACGGTGTTGTGCTGTCTCCGGCTGCGCTGATGAAAGAGATGAAAGAACTGGAAGACCGTGGCATCCCCGTTCGTGAGCGTCTGCTGCTGTCTGAAGCATGTCCGCTGATCCTTGATTATCACGTTGCGCTGGATAACGCGCGTGAGAAAGCGCGTGGCGCGAAAGCGATCGGCACCACCGGTCGTGGTATCGGGCCTGCTTATGAAGATAAAGTGGCACGTCGCGGTCTGCGTGTTGGCGACCTTTTCGACAAAGAAACCTTCGCTGAAAAACTGAAAGAAGTGATGGAATATCACAACTTCCAGTTGGTTAACTACTACAACGCTGAAGCGGTTGATTACCAGAAAGTTCTGGATGATACGATGGCTGTTGCCGACATCCTGACTTCTATGGTTGTTGACGTTTCTGATCTGCTCGACCAGGCGCGTCAGCGTGGCGATTTCGTCATGTTTGAAGGTGCGCAGGGTACGCTGCTGGATATCGACCACGGTACTTATCCGTACGTAACTTCTTCCAACACCACTGCTGGTGGCGTGGCGACCGGTTCCGGCCTGGGCCCGCGTTATGTTGATTACGTTCTGGGTATCCTCAAAGCTTACTCCACTCGTGTGGGTGCAGGTCCGTTCCCGACTGAACTGTTTGATGAAACTGGCGAGTTCCTCTGCAAGCAGGGTAACGAATTCGGCGCAACTACGGGTCGTCGTCGTCGTACCGGCTGGCTGGACACCGTTGCCGTTCGTCGTGCGGTACAGCTGAACTCCCTGTCTGGCTTCTGCCTGACCAAGCTGGACGTTCTGGATGGCCTGAAAGAGGTGAAACTCTGCGTGGCTTACCGTATGCCGGATGGTCGTGAAGTGACTACCACTCCGCTGGCAGCTGACGACTGGAAAGGTGTAGAGCCGATTTACGAAACCATGCCGGGCTGGTCTGAATCCACCTTCGGCGTGAAAGATCGTAGCGGCCTGCCGCAGGCGGCGCTGAACTACATCAAGCGTATTGAAGAGCTGACCGGTGTGCCGATCGATATCATCTCTACCGGTCCGGATCGTACTGAAACCATGATTCTGCGCGACCCGTTCGACGCGTAATTCTGGAACGCCTGGCAGATATTTTGCCTGCCGGGCTAACAGTGTGATACATTGCTGTGTCGGGTAAGCCATTACGCTATCCGACACAGTGTTAAATCCTCGCTTTTTTCCTTCCCCGAACTGAAATAAATTAGCGACACAGCTTGTGGCTGGTTTATCATCAATATAAATGTATTTTTTCCCGATTTCCCTTTTGAGGTTGATGTGCAGTTAACGAGTTTCACTGATTACGGATTACGTGCGCTGATCTACATGGCGTCATTGCCAGAAGGGCGGATGACCAGTATTTCTGAAGTGACTGACGTCTACGGCGTCTCCCGTAATCATATGGTCAAAATAATCAATCAACTTAGTCGTGCCGGCTACGTGACTGCTGTTCGTGGAAAAAATGGCGGCATTCGTCTGGGTAAACCGGCGAGTGCGATACGTATTGGTGATGTGGTGCGCGAGCTGGAGCCCTTATCGCTGGTGAATTGCAGCAGTGAGTTTTGCCACATTACACCTGCCTGTCGGTTGAAACAGGCACTTTCTAAGGCCGTGCAAAGTTTTCTTACGGAACTGGATAACTACACGCTTGCCGATTTGGTTGAAGAGAATCAACCGCTTTATAAATTATTGCTGGTGGAGTGACGAAAATCTTCATCAGAGATGACAACGGAGGAACCGAGATGTCACAAGATCCTTTCCAGGAACGCGAAGCTGAAAAATACGCGAATCCCATCCCTAGTCGGGAATTTATCCTCGAACATTTAACCAAACGTGAAAAACCGGCCAGCCGTGATGAGCTGGCGGTAGAACTGCACATTGAAGGCGAAGAGCAGCTTGAAGGCCTGCGTCGCCGCCTGCGCGCGATGGAGCGCGATGGTCAACTGGTCTTCACTCGTCGTCAGTGCTATGCGCTGCCGGAACGCCTCGACCTGGTGAAAGGTACCGTTATTGGCCACCGTGATGGCTACGGCTTTCTGCGGGTTGAAGGGCGTAAAGATGATTTGTATCTCTCGAGCGAGCAGATGAAAACCTGCATTCATGGCGATCAGGTGCTGGCGCAGCCGCTGGGCGCTGACCGTAAAGGTCGTCGTGAAGCGCGTATTGTCCGCGTACTGGTGCCAAAAACCAGCCAGATTGTTGGTCGCTACTTTACCGAAGCGGGCGTCGGCTTTGTGGTTCCTGACGACAGTCGTTTGAGCTTCGATATCTTAATCCCGCCCGATCAGATCATGGGCGCGCGGATGGGCTTTGTGGTGGTGGTTGAACTGACCCAACGCCCGACTCGCCGTACCAAAGCGGTGGGTAAAATCGTCGAAGTACTTGGCGACAATATGGGCACCGGCATGGCGGTTGATATCGCTCTGCGTACCCATGAAATTCCGTATATCTGGCCGCAGGCTGTTGAGCAACAAGTTGCCGGGCTGAAAGAAGAAGTGCCGGAAGAAGCAAAAGCGGGCCGTGTCGATTTGCGCGATTTACCGCTGGTCACCATTGATGGCGAAGACGCCCGTGACTTTGACGATGCAGTTTACTGTGAGAAAAAACGCGGCGGCGGCTGGCGTTTATGGGTCGCGATTGCCGACGTCAGCTACTATGTGCGTCCGCCAACACCGCTGGACAGAGAAGCGCGTAACCGTGGTACGTCGGTGTACTTCCCTTCGCAGGTTATCCCGATGCTGCCGGAAGTGCTCTCTAACGGCCTGTGCTCGCTCAACCCGCAGGTAGACCGCCTGTGTATGGTGTGCGAGATGACGGTTTCGTCGAAAGGCCGCCTGACTGGCTACAAATTCTATGAAGCGGTAATGAGCTCTCACGCACGTCTGACCTACACCAAAGTCTGGCATATTCTGCAGGGCGATCAGGATCTGCGCGAGCAGTACGCCCCGCTGGTTAAGCATCTCGAAGAGTTGCATAACCTCTATAAAGTGCTGGATAAAGCCCGTGAAGAACGCGGTGGGATCTCATTTGAGAGCGAAGAAGCGAAGTTCATTTTCAACGCTGAACGCCGTATTGAACGTATCGAACAGATTCAGCGTAACGACGCCCACAAGTTAATTGAAGAATGCATGATTCTGGCGAATATCTCGGCGGCGCGTTTCGTTGAGAAAGCCAAAGAACCAGCACTATTCCGTATTCACGATAAGCCGAGCACCGAAGCGATTACCTCTTTCCGTTCAGTGCTGGCGGAGCTGGGGCTGGAACTGCCGGGCGGTAACAAGCCGGAACCGCGTGATTACGCGGAGTTGCTGGAGTCGGTTGCCGATCGTCCTGACGCAGAAATGCTGCAAACCATGCTGCTGCGCTCGATGAAACAGGCGATTTACGATCCGGAAAACCGTGGTCACTTCGGTCTGGCATTGCAGTCCTATGCGCACTTTACTTCGCCGATTCGTCGTTATCCTGACCTGACGCTGCACCGCGCCATTAAATATCTGCTGGCGAAAGAGCAGGGGCATCAGGGCAACACCACTGAAACCGGCGGCTACCATTATTCGATGGAAGAGATGCTGCAACTGGGTCAGCACTGTTCGATGGCGGAACGTCGTGCCGACGAAGCAACACGCGATGTAGCTGACTGGCTGAAGTGTGACTTCATGCTCGACCAGGTAGGTAACGTCTTTAAAGGCGTAATTTCCAGCGTCACTGGCTTTGGCTTCTTCGTCCGTCTGGACGACTTGTTCATTGATGGTCTGGTCCATGTCTCTTCGCTGGACAATGACTACTATCGCTTTGACCAGGTAGGGCAACGCCTGATGGGTGAATCCAGCGGCCAGACTTATCGCCTGGGCGATCGCGTGGAAGTTCGCGTCGAAGCGGTTAATATGGACGAGCGTAAAATCGACTTTAGCCTGATCTCCAGCGAACGCGCACCGCGCAACGTCGGTAAAACGGCGCGCGAGAAAGCGAAAAAAGGCGATGCAGGTAAAAAAGGCGGCAAGCGTCGTCAGGTCGGTAAAAAGGTAAACTTTGAGCCAGACAGCGCCTTCCGCGGTGAGAAAAAAACGAAGCCGAAAGCGGCGAAGAAAGACGCGAGAAAAGCGAAAAAGCCATCGGCGAAAACGCAGAAAATAGCCGCAGCGACCAAAGCGAAGCGTGCGGCGAAGAAAAAAGTGGCAGAGTGATCAATACCCTCTTTAAAAGAAGAGGGTTAGATTGCTGACAAAATGCGCTTTGTTCATGCCGGATGCGGCGTGAACGCCTTATCCGGCCTACATAATCACGCAAATTCAATATATTGCAGAGATCATGTAGGCCGGATAAACGTAGTGCATCAGGCAAAACGTAAACAACGAGTACATTAATGAGCGAAATGATTTACGGCATCCACGCAGTGCAGGCCCTGCTGGAGCGCGCCCCTGAACGTTTTCAGGAAGTCTTTATTTTAAAAGGCCGTGAAGATAAACGTCTGTTGCCGCTGATTCACGCCCTTGAGTCCCAGGGCGTGGTTATCCAGCTGGCAAACCGCCAATATCTCGACGAGAAAAGCGACGGTGCCGTGCATCAGGGCATTATCGCTCGTGTGAAGCCAGGACGGCAGTATCAGGAAAACGATCTGCCGGATCTGATCGCTTCGCTCGATCAACCGTTCCTGCTGATCCTCGACGGCGTAACCGATCCGCACAACCTCGGCGCGTGCCTGCGTAGCGCGGACGCCGCTGGTGTTCATGCGGTGATTGTGCCGAAAGATCGCTCCGCACAGCTCAACGCCACGGCGAAAAAAGTGGCCTGTGGTGCGGCAGAAAGCGTTCCGCTGATTCGGGTGACTAATCTGGCGCGCACCATGCGTATGTTGCAGGAAGAGAATATCTGGATCGTCGGTACGGCAGGCGAGGCGGATCATACACTCTATCAGAGCAAAATGACCGGACGCCTGGCGCTGGTGATGGGCGCGGAAGGTGAAGGTATGCGTCGCCTGACCCGTGAACATTGCGATGAGTTGATCAGCATCCCAATGGCAGGAAGTGTTTCTTCCCTGAACGTTTCGGTTGCAACCGGAATTTGCTTATTTGAAGCGGTTCGTCAGCGCAGCTAGTTCCTCTGAATTATGAAAAGCCATCCAGATTTGGATGGTTTTTTTTTGTCTATAGCTGGTAAGATAATTACGTACTGCAAATATTCATTTTATTAATATTTAAACTTAATCTATATGGAATAATATATGACATGGAATCCGTTGGCGCTGGCGACGGCGCTGCAAACTGTACCTGAACAAAATATTGATGTAACAAATAGCGAAAGCGCATTAATTATTAAAATGAATGATTATGGCGATTTGCAAATCAATATTCTTTTTACTTCCCGCCAAATGATCATCGAAACCTTTATTTGTCCGGTAAGTAGTATCAGCAATCCAGATGAATTTAATACCTTCTTATTAAGAAATCAGAAGATGATGCCGTTGTCATCGGTAGGGATCTCCAGCGTGCAACAGGAAGAGTATTACATTGTTTTCGGTGCGTTATCGCTTAAATCTTCTCTTGAAGATATCCTGCTTGAGATAACCTCGCTGGTAGATAACGCATTGGATCTGGCTGAAATTACAGAAGAATATTCACACTAATTACAAGGACGGGTATTTATGGGGATTTTAAAAAGTTTATTTACGCTGGGGAAATCGTTTATCTCCCAGGCGGAAGAGTCCATTGAAGAAACCCAGGGCGTGCGCATGCTGGAACAGCATATTCGTGACGCTAAAGCTGAACTCGATAAAGCCGGAAAATCTCGCGTTGATCTGCTGGCGCGGGTGAAATTAAGTCACGATAAGCTGAAAGATTTACGTGAGCGCAAAGCCAGTCTGGAAGCTCGTGCGCTGGAAGCGTTAAGCAAGAACGTTAATCCGTCGTTGATTAACGAAGTTGCTGAAGAAATCGCGCGCCTTGAGAATCTCATTACCGCTGAAGAGCAAGTGTTGTCGAATCTGGAAGTCTCTCGTGATGGCGTGGAAAAAGCAGTTACAGCGACAGCGCAGCGTATCGCTCAGTTTGAGCAGCAAATGGAAGTCGTTAAAGCTACTGAAGCCATGCAGCGTGCACAACAGGCTGTAACGACCTCTACCGTTGGCGCATCTTCCAGCGTTTCGACAGCGGCAGAATCCTTAAAACGCCTGCAAACGCGTCAGGCCGAACGTCAGGCTCGCCTGGATGCTGCCGCACAGTTGGAAAAAGTCGCAGACGGTCGCGATCTTGATGAAAAGCTGGCGGAAGCCGGAATTGGCGGTAGCAATAAAAGTAGCGCCCAGGATGTATTAGCAAGACTGCAACGCCAACAGGGCGAGTAATTTTTTGCCAGCCTCACTGCAAGGCTGGCAACTATTTTAAGGATAAAATATGTCTGGTTTTTTCCAGCGTCTGTTTGGCAAGGATAATAAGCCTGCTATCGCTCGCGGTCCGCTGGGTCTGCATCTCAATAGTGGTTTTACGCTCGATACGTTAGCGTTTCGTTTGCTGGAAGATGCATTGCTGATTGCGCTGCCGGGTGAGGAATTTACGGTAGCCGCTGTCAGCCACATCGATCTGGGCGGGGGTAGCCAGATTTTCCGTTACTACACTTCGGGCGATGAGTTCCTGCAAATCAATACCACTGGCGGCGAAGATATTGATGACATTGATGATATCAAGCTCTTTGTCTATGAAGAGAGCTACGGTATCAGTAAAGAGAGTCACTGGCGCGAGGCGATCAACGCCAAAGCGATGGGGGCTATAACCTTAAACTGGCAGGAAAAACGCTGGCAGCGATTTTTTAACAGTGAAGAACCGGGAAATATCGAACCCGTCTACATGCTGGAAAAAGTAGAAAATCAAAACCATGCCAAATGGGAGGTCCATAATTTTAGCATGGGCTACCAACGGCAAGTGACCGAAGATACTTACGAATATTTGCTGTTAAATGGTGAGGAATCATTTAACGATCTCGGCGAGCCGGAGTGGATATTTTCGCGCGCGCTGGGTGTCGATATCCCGCTGACATCACTTCATATTATTGGTTAATTACAAGGACGTTTACGATGCATATACTGGATTCACTTCTTGCCTTTAGCGCCTATTTTTTTATTGGCGTGGCTATGGTGATTATTTTTCTGTTTATCTACTCCAAAATTACACCGCACAACGAATGGCAATTAATCAAAAACAATAATACCGCGGCGTCACTGGCATTCAGCGGTACATTGTTGGGTTACGTGATCCCCTTATCCAGTGCGGCAATCAATGCGGTGAGTATTCCGGATTATTTCGCCTGGGGCGGGATCGCACTGGTGATTCAGTTACTCGTTTTTGCTGGTGTCAGACTTTATATGCCCGCATTAAGCGAAAAAATTATTAATCACAATACCGCAGCAGGAATGTTTATGGGAACCGCCGCGCTGGCAGGTGGTATTTTTAACGCAGCTTGTATGACATGGTAATGGACGATCATGGCCAGAAAACGCAAATCAAGAAATAACAGTAAAATTGGTCACGGAGCGATCAGTCGCATTGGCAGACCGAATAATCCTTTTGAACCGCGTCGCAATCGCTACGCACAAAAATACTTAACGTTGGCGCTAATGGGCGGTGCAGCTTTTTTTGTATTGAAAGGTTGTGGCGATAGTGGTGATGTCGATAACGACGGTGACGGAACGTTTTACTCGACAGTGCAGGATTGTATTGATGACGGTAATAATTCAGATATCTGTGCTCATGGCTGGAACAACGCCAAAGCGGCGTTTTATGCCGATGTTCCGAAGAATATGACTCAGCAGAATTGTCAGTCTAAGTATGAAAATTGTTACTACGACAATGTTGAACAGAGTTGGATCCCGGTCGTTTCTGGATTTTTGTTAAGCCGGGTTATTCGTAAAGATCGCGATGAGCCGTTCGTCTATAACAGCGGCGGATCCTCATTTGCTTCCCGCCCCGTCTGGCGCAACACTTCCGGTGATTACTCCTGGCGCTCCGGTTCTGGCAAAAAAGAGTCTTACTCTTCGGGCGGCTTTACCACCAAAAAAGCGTCAACCGTTTCTCGCGGCGGCTATGGTCGTTCTTCCAGCGCCCGTGGGCATTGGGGAGGCTAATCATGCTGAGACACAACGTTCCTGTGCGGCGGGATCTGGACCGGATTGCCGCCGATAACGGATTTGACTTTCATATCATCGACAATGAAATCTATTGGGATGAGAGTCGGGCTTATCGCTTTACTTTGCGCCAGATTGAAGAGCAGATCGAAAAACCGACTGCGGAACTGCATCAGATGTGCCTGGAGGTGGTGGATCGTGCGGTTAAAGATGAAGAGATCCTGACGCAACTGGCGATCCCGCCGTTGTACTGGGATGTGATCGCCGAAAGCTGGCGCGCACGCGATCCTTCGTTGTATGGCCGTATGGATTTTGCCTGGTGTGGTAATGCACCGGTTAAGTTGCTGGAGTACAACGCCGATACGCCAACTTCATTGTACGAGTCGGCTTATTTCCAGTGGTTGTGGCTGGAAGATGCCCGGCGCAGCGGCGTTATTCCGTGTGATGCCGATCAGTACAATGCCATTCAGGAACGCCTGATTTCGCGCTTTAGTGAGCTTTACAGTCGGGAACCGTTTTATTTTTGCTGCTGTCAGGACACCGATGAAGACAGGAGTACCGTGCTGTACTTGCAGGACTGCGCCCAGCAGGCAGGGCAGGAGTCGCGGTTTATCTACATTGAAGATCTCGGTTTGGGCGTCGGCGGAGTACTGACCGATCTTGATGATAATGTCATCCAGCGTGCATTTAAGCTGTATCCGCTGGAGTGGATGATGCGTGACGATAACGGTCCGCTGCTGCGCAAGCGTCGTGAGCAATGGGTGGAGCCGTTATGGAAAAGTATCTTGAGTAATAAAGGGCTAATGCCGCTGCTTTGGCGCTTCTTCCCTGGTCATCCTAACCTTCTTGCATCCTGGTTCGATGGTGAAAAACCGCAGATTGCCGCTGGCGAAAGCTATGTGCGTAAACCGATCTACTCGCGCGAAGGCGGCAACGTCACCATTTTCGACGGTCAGAATAACGTCGTTGACCACGCTGATGGTGATTACGCCGATGAACCGATGATCTACCAGGCGTTTCAACCTCTGCCGCGATTTGGCGATAGCTACACACTCATCGGTAGCTGGATTGTCGATGATGAAGCGTGCGGAATGGGGATCCGTGAAGATAACACGCTGATCACCAAAGACACCTCACGTTTCGTTCCGCATTACATTGCTGGATAAGAATGTTTTAGCAATCTCTTTCTGTCATGAATCCATGGCAGTGACCATACTAATGGTGACTGCCATTGATGGAGGGAGACACAGTGCACTGGCAAACTCACACCGTTTTTAATCAACCTATACCATTAAATAACAGCAACTTATACCTGTCTGATGGCGCGCTCTGCGAAGCGGTAACGCGTGAAGGTGCTGGCTGGGATAGCGATTTTCTAGCCAGTATTGGTCAGCAGTTAGGGACGGCTGAATCCCTTGAACTGGGGCGGCTGGCGAATGTGAATCCGCCTGAATTATTGCGCTACGATGCGCAGGGGCGGCGTCTGGACGATGTGCGTTTTCACCCCGCCTGGCACCTGCTGATGCAGGCGCTATGTACCAATCGGGTGCACAATCTTGCCTGGGAAGAAGACGCTCGCTCCGGCGCATTTGTGGCGCGCGCGGCGCGTTTTATGTTGCACGCACAGGTTGAGGCAGGGTCGTTATGTCCGATAACGATGACCTTTGCCGCCACGCCATTGCTGTTACAGATGTTACCCGCGCCGTTTCAGGACTGGACCACGCCGCTGTTGAGCGATCGCTACGATTCTCACTTATTGCCAGGTGGGCAAAAACGCGGTTTGTTGATTGGCATGGGAATGACGGAAAAGCAGGGCGGTTCCGATGTCATGAGCAACACCACCCGCGCAGAGCGCCTGGAAGATGGCTCTTATCGGCTGGTGGGGCATAAATGGTTTTTCTCGGTGCCGCAAAGCGATGCGCATCTGGTGCTGGCGCAGACTACGGGCGGTTTGTCCTGCTTTTTTGTGCCGCGCTTTTTGCCTGACGGGCAACGCAACGCGATTCGCCTCGAGCGGCTGAAAGATAAGCTGGGTAATCGCTCTAACGCCAGTTGCGAAGTGGAGTTTCAGGATGCCATTGGCTGGTTGTTAGGGCAGGAAGGGGAAGGAACTCGTCTGATCCTGAAAATGGGAGGGATGACGCGTTTTGATTGCGCCCTGGGTAGCCATGCCATGATGCGCCGTGCATTTTCGCTGGCGATTTATCATGCACATCAACGCCATGTTTTTGGTAATCCATTGATCCAACAGCCCCTTATGCGTCATGTCTTAAGTCGCATGGCGCTTCAGCTTGAAGGGCAAACCGCGTTGTTGTTTCGTCTGGCGCGGGCATGGGATCGACGTGTCGATGCCAAAGAAGCTCTGTGGGCGCGTTTATTTACGCCTGCGGCAAAATTTGTGATCTGCAAACGAGGTATGCCGTTTGTGGCCGAAGCGATGGAGGTGCTGGGCGGCATTGGTTATTGCGAGGAGAGCGAGCTGCCGCGGCTTTACCGGGAGATGCCGGTAAACAGTATCTGGGAAGGTTCCGGCAATATTATGTGCCTGGATGTGCTGCGCGTTCTCAATAAGCAAGCGGGCGTATACGACTTATTGTCGGAAGCATTTGTGGAAGTGAAAGGGCAGGATCGCTATTTTGATCGCGCGGTTCGTCGTTTACAGCAGCAGCTGCGTAAGCCTGCTGAAGAACTGGGGCGAGAGATTACTCATCAGCTATTCCTGCTGGGCTGCGGTGCGCAAATGTTGAAATATGCCTCTCCGCCAATGGCGCAGGCGTGGTGTCAGGTGATGTTAAATACGCGCGGTGGCGTGCGGTTGTCAGAGCAGATCCAGAATGATTTATTACTGCGGGCGACGGGAGGAGTGTGTTTGTAAGCGTATACGACGGATGCGACGCTGGTTTCGATTAACCAAATGAAATATATGAAAATTATAGGCCGGACAAGGCGCTCGCGCCGCATCCGGCATTGTTCATTTGCTGTAGATGATACTCATGCATACAGTATCGCCTGTACGCGCCAGTTATCAGGCTGCTGGTCTTCGTACATGGTAATAATGCGGTACCATGACGCACCTTGTTCATCAGCCTTTAACGCCACGATACGTTCCACGTCCTGCGGATCCCCTGAAATATTGCTAACTGAGATCTGACCTATTTCATTCAGGCCCGTCACGCAGTCAGCACTGGCGAATTCTGCAGACTGTGCCGTGGCGCTCGCAGGATAAGTCACTAATTGCAGCGAGGGTGAGGCAAGTAATTGTTTCATCGTCAGCTCCATTTTTCGTTTCCCCACATGTTGCAGGGCATTCCATCGCGGTAATAAACGCCCAGGCTTCCAGCCGGTAATTTATTGTGCACAGGTAAACGCATAGGGACGCAAAGCAATGTAAAACTGGCTGTATAAATTGTCTGATTTATTTACGGTATAAAATGGCTTGTGAATACCACTGTCCTGTCACGATGGTTTCATCCACCATTACGACAACGTAATAATCAGCTTTTGCAGCGACAGCTTTCGCTCTGATTTCTGCTAATGCGTCATCCGGAGAGCCCCGTACCATTGTGCTTACGCTACCTATTCGCTGTAACCCTTGTGTCTGGTCGCGGCGAATCTCTTGCGGATGGTCCGTTACTGGTGGTGCTGGCTGTGGCGTACCTTGCAGTGCGCTACAGGCACTTAACATCAACACCAATAATAAACTGGCAAACCGGTAAATAACGCTATTACGTTTCCTGCTAACCATAGTGTAGTGCCTTATTAATTTAACTTTGGGGGAATGTTCCCGAATTGTTACCTGGTACGCGATTTTCGAATGAAAACGTGACGAAAGCGTAACCCACATCTCAACATTATGAACTAATACCGCCAGCAGAAACTTGTGCTCAGGATTTCTTCATGTCATACCAGACAAAAAGGAGAGACAGATGATTGAAATAGAATCACGCGAGCTGGCAGATATTCCCGTTCTTCATGCTTATCCTGTCGGGCAAAAAGATACCCCGTTACCGTGCGCGATTTTTTATCACGGCTTTACTTCGTCCAGTCTGGTGTATAGCTATTTTGCCGTTGCGCTGGCGCAGGCTGGTTTGCGGGTGATCATGCCGGATGCGCCCGATCACGGTAGTCGTTTTAGTGGCGACGCAGCGCGGCGGTTAAATCAATTCTGGCAAATCTTGCTACAAAGTATGCAGGAATTCACTACTTTACGTGCGGCAATAGCCGAAGAAAACTGGCTGCTTGATGACCGTCTGGCAGTCGGTGGCGCGTCGATGGGCGCGATGACGGCACTGGGAATTACCGCTCGCCACCCCACGGTAAAATGTACCGCCAGCATGATGGGATCGGGCTATTTTACATCGCTCGCCCGTTCACTGTTTCCACCGCTGATACCTGAAACGGCAGCACAGCAGAATGAATTCAATAACATTGTCGCGCCGCTGGCAGAGTGGGAAGCGACAAACCACCTGGAACAACTTGCTGACAGACCTCTACTGCTGTGGCATGGCCTTGACGACGACGTCGTGCCTGCCGACGAATCACTACGTTTGCAGCAGGCCTTAAGCGAGACGGGACGGGATAAACTGCTAACCTGTTCATGGCAGCCTGGCGTGCGTCACCGCATTACGCCTGAGGCGTTAGATGCTGCCGTGACATTTTTCCGCCAGCATCTTTAAACACGCAGAATGCTGACCCCTTGCGCTTCCAGTTGTTGCAGGATTTCCGGGTTAGCATTTTTGCCGGTGATCAGCATATCGATTTGATCGGCACGGCTAAAAAGCATTCCCGCGCGTTCGCCGATCTTACTGCTATCAACCAGTACCACCAGTTTCCCTACCACGCTCAGCATCTTCTGCTCTGCCATTGCCGTCAGCATATCGGTTTTATACAACCCTTCTGCTGTCAGCCCTTTGCCGCTGGTAAACATCCAGTGCCCGGCATAGAGACTGTTTTCGCTGCCTTGCGGGCTTAAAGTGATGGACTGACTTTTGTTGTACTGTCCGCCCATAATGATCACGCTGTCATGCTCCTGATCGATCAGGTAATTTGCCAGCGGTAGATAATTAGTGATGATTTGCACTGGCTTGCCACACATTTCCCGCCCAAGCAGAAACGCGGTGGAGCCGCAGTTGATGACTACGCTTTCGCCCGGATTAACCAGCTGCGAGGCCGCTTTAGCAATACGTACTTTTTCATCGTGATTCTGCGCCTGATGCAGATTCATCGGCGTCCAGCGTGGGCGCTGCTGGGTAATAGCTTCTGCGCCATTGCGCACTTTTTTCAGTTTGCCGCTTTCGTCAAGTTTATTGATATCGCGTCGCGCAGTGGCAGGCGAAATTCCCAGACGCTCAACGACTTTCTCAACGGTCACAAAGCCCAATTGTGCGAGCATTTCCAGGAGGATTTGATGTCTTTGTGCTTCAGTCATGAGCTATTCCGATAAAATTTGATTTTTTTAGATGATATTTGAAATAGCCAGGAAATACTACGCCGGATAGCGCGAACTACTCCACGCTATCCGGTATAAACGACAGATTACAGGAACGACTTGAACGGCAGATCCGGTTCAATAGTGAAGCAATCATCGAAACCACGCGGATAGTGGTACTCGAAGTTGTCTTTATCCAGCGGCCAGGTAAATTTGCCGCCCACCTGCCAGATAAACGGCTTGAAGCCATACTTCAGACGATCTTTTTTCATCTCCCACAGCACGCGGATTTCTTGCGGATCGGCCTGGAAGTTTGACCAGATGTCGTGGTGGAACGGGATAACCACTTTCGCATTCAGGGCTTCACCCATACGCAGCATATCGGCGCTGGTCATTTTGTCGGTAATACCGCGTGGGTTCTCACCGTACGATCCTAACGCCACATCGATCTGATGTTCGTTACCGTGCTTCGCATAATAGTTAGAGTAGTGGGAATCGCCACTGTGATACAGGGTGCCGCCAGGGGTTTTGAACAGGTAGTTTACTGCGCGATCGTCCATGCCATCTGGCAGTACGCCAGCCGCTTTTTGATCGGCAGGCAGGGTGATCAGTGCAGTACGGTCGAAAGCGTCAAGCGCATGAATTTCAATGTCTTTCACTTTAACGACATCGCCTGGTTTGACCACGATGCAACGTTCTTTCGGCACACCCCAGCCAATCCACAAATCCACGCAGGTTTTCGGCCCAATGAACGGCACGTCATCAGCGCAGTTCTGCATCACGGCAGCAGCGACGTTAACGTCGATATGATCGTTGTGATCGTGAGTCGCCAGTACCGCGTCGATCTGGCGAATCGCAAACGGATCAAGAACAAACGGGGTGGTGCGCAGGTTTGGCTGCAGTTTTTTCACGCCAGCCATGCGCTGCATCTGGTGACCCTGTTTCATTAACGGGTTACCGTGACTTTGTTTGCCAGTGCCGCACCAGAAATCAACGCAAACGTTGGTGCCACCTTCTGATTTCAGCCAGATCCCGGTGCAGCCTAGCCACCACATCGCAAATGTGCCAGGGGCGACCTGCTCTTGTTCAATTTCTTCATTCAGCCAGCTACCCCACTCCGGGAAAGTGCTCAGGATCCAGGATTCTCGGGTGATACTTTTCACTTTACTCATCGCCATTTACCTTCATGATAGTTCAATTCGAATCAATATGTGATTGGTTTTGATTAATCCTGACACTATTTTTTCAGGAAGGCAATGACCATTTTTTGACTTTTTGCCAGGGAAGTTGTTGTTGATTTTGAGTATGGAAAGATTTAATGGAATGTGTAATTCAATTAACTAAATGAATTTAAATGAATAATCGTTTCGTTGTGTGAATCCCACTCTATCCATGTGGAATTATTTGCGGGTCGCGTCACATTTAATCATAAATAATCTTGTTGTGATTACTTTTGAAAATTAGAGTGAGTGCACAACATTCCGGGTGTGTGGAATACCCGGTTACCTCTTCTTCAGGAGATCGTTATGGAGATCCTCTACAACATCTTTACCGTGTTTTTTAACCAGGTCATGACCAATGCCCCGTTGTTGCTGGGTATTGTGACCTGTCTGGGCTACATCCTACTGCGCAAAAGTGTCAGCGTTATTATTAAAGGCACGATTAAAACCATAATTGGTTTCATGTTGTTGCAGGCAGGGTCCGGCATCCTCACCAGCACCTTCAAACCGGTGGTGGCGAAAATGTCCGAAGTCTACGGCATTAACGGCGCAATTTCCGATACTTACGCCTCGATGATGGCAACCATCGACCGCATGGGCGATGCCTATAGCTGGGTAGGTTACGCGGTGTTGTTAGCGCTGGCGCTGAACATCTGTTACGTGCTACTGCGTCGCATTACCGGTATTCGTACCATCATGCTGACTGGACACATCATGTTCCAGCAGGCGGGACTGATTGCCGTTACGTTGTTTATTTTCGGCTATTCCATGTGGACGACCATTATCTGCACGGCGATTCTGGTTTCGCTCTACTGGGGCATAACCTCCAACATGATGTACAAACCGACTCAGGAAGTGACGGACGGCTGCGGTTTCTCCATCGGTCACCAGCAACAGTTTGCATCATGGATTGCCTATAAAGTAGCGCCGTTCCTCGGCAAAAAAGAGGAAAGCGTTGAAGACCTCAAACTGCCAGGCTGGCTGAATATTTTCCACGACAACATCGTCTCCACGGCGATTGTCATGACCATCTTCTTTGGTGCCATTCTGCTCTCCTTCGGTATCGACACCGTGCAGGCGATGGCAGGCAAAGTGAACTGGACGGTGTATATCCTGCAAACCGGTTTCTCCTTCGCGGTGGCGATCTTCATCATCACTCAGGGTGTGCGCATGTTTGTGGCGGAACTCTCTGAAGCGTTTAACGGTATCTCTCAGCGCCTGATCCCTGGCGCGGTTCTGGCGATTGACTGTGCGGCTATTTATAGCTTCGCGCCGAACGCCGTGGTCTGGGGCTTTATGTGGGGCACCATCGGTCAACTGATTGCAGTTGGCATCCTGGTCGCCTGCGGCTCTTCCATTCTGATTATCCCTGGCTTTATCCCGATGTTCTTCTCTAACGCCACCATCGGCGTGTTCGCTAACCACTTCGGCGGCTGGCGTGCGGCACTGAAGATTTGTCTGGTGATGGGGATGATCGAAATCTTTGGTTGCGTCTGGGCGGTGAAACTCACCGGTATGAGTGCCTGGATGGGCATGGCGGACTGGTCGATTCTGGCACCGCCGATGATGCAGGGCTTCTTCTCCATCGGTATCGCCTTTATGGCTGTCATCATTGTAATTGCACTGGCTTATATGTTCTTCGCTGGCCGCGCACTGCGCGCAGAAGAAGATGCAGAAAAACAACTGGCAGAACAGTCTGCTTAATAAGGAGTTTTGATTATGACCGTACGTATTCTGGCTGTGTGTGGCAACGGACAAGGCAGTTCCATGATCATGAAGATGAAAGTGGACCAGTTTTTAACCCAATCAAACATTGACCACACGGTAAACAGCTGCGCGGTTGGCGAATACAAAAGCGAGTTGAGCGGCGCGGATATCATCATCGCTTCTACGCACATTGCGGGCGAAATCACCGTGACCGGCAACAAATATGTGGTTGGCGTGCGCAACATGCTCTCTCCTGCTGACTTTGGCCCGAAACTGCTGGAAGTGATCAAAGCGCATTTCCCGCAGGATGTGAAGTAAGGACGCGCCATGAAATTACGTGATTCGCTGGCTGAAAATAAATCTATCCGCCTGCAGGCCGAAGCAAATACCTGGCAGGAAGCGGTGAAAATCGGTGTTGACCTGCTGGTGGCGGCGGATGTTGTCGAGCCGCGTTACTACCAGGCGATTCTGGATGCGGTTGAACAGCACGGTCCGTACTTTGTGCTCGCACCAGGCCTGGCAATGCCGCACGGTCGCCCGGAAGAGGGCGTTAAGAAAACCGGTTTTGCGCTGGTGACGCTGAAAAAGCCGCTGGAGTTCAACCACGAAGATAACGATCCGGTGGATATCCTCATCACCATGGCGGCGGTCGATGCCAACACTCACCAGGAAGTGGGCATCATGCAGATCGTTAACCTGTTTGAAGATGAAGAGAATTTCGACCGTTTACGCGCCTGCCGTACCGAGCAGGAAGTACTGGATTTAATTGACCGCACCAACGCGGCAGCTTAAGAAGGAATTGAAGATGTCATTACCAATGTTGCAAGTCGCGCTGGACAACCAGACTATGGATAGCGCCTACGAAACCACTCGCCTGATTGCCGAAGAAGTCGACATTATCGAAGTGGGCACCATTCTGTGCGTGGGCGAAGGCGTGCGTGCGGTTCGTGACCTGAAAGCGCTTTACCCGCACAAAATCGTACTGGCAGACGCCAAAATTGCCGATGCGGGCAAAATCCTTTCTCGTATGTGCTTCGAAGCTAACGCTGACTGGGTGACCGTGATTTGCTGTGCGGATATCAACACCGCCAAAGGTGCGCTGGACGTGGCAAAAGAGTTTAACGGCGACGTGCAGATCGAGCTGACCGGCTACTGGACCTGGGAACAGGCGCAACAGTGGCGCGACGCAGGCATTCAGCAGGTGGTTTATCACCGCAGCCGTGACGCACAGGCCGCAGGCGTGGCGTGGGGCGAAGCTGACATTACCGCGATCAAACGTCTTTCCGATATGGGCTTCAAAGTAACCGTTACTGGTGGCCTGGCGCTGGAAGATCTGCCGCTGTTCAAAGGCATTCCGATTCATGTGTTTATCGCTGGTCGCAGCATCCGTGATGCCGCTTCTCCGGTTGAAGCCGCGCGTCAGTTCAAACGTTCCATCGCCGAACTGTGGGGCTAAGGAGCGGATATGTTGTCCAAACAAATTCCGCTTGGCATCTATGAAAAAGCGCTCCCCGCCGGGGAGTGCTGGCTGGAACGGCTGCAACTGGCAAAAAAATTAGGCTTCGATTTTGTCGAGATGTCGGTAGATGAAACGGACGATCGCCTGTCGCGCCTCGACTGGAGCCGCGAGCAGCGTCTGGCGCTGGTGAATGCGATTGTTGAAACCGGCGTGCGCGTGCCCTCCATGTGCCTTTCTGCTCATCGTCGTTTCCCGCTGGGCAGCGAAGATGACGCGGTACGGGCGCAGGGGCTGGAGATTATGCGTAAAGCTATCCAGTTCGCCCAGGACGTTGGCATTCGCGTAATCCAACTGGCGGGCTATGACGTTTACTATCAGGAAGCCAATAACGAAACGCGTCGTCGTTTCCGTGACGGCCTGAAAGAGAGCGTTGAGATGGCAAGCCGCGCGCAGGTGACGCTGGCAATGGAGATCATGGATTATCCATTGATGAACTCCATCAGCAAGGCGCTGGGTTACGCGCACTATCTCAACAACCCATGGTTCCAGCTCTACCCGGATATCGGCAACCTGTCGGCGTGGGACAATGACGTGCAGATGGAATTGCAGGCCGGAATTGGGCATATCGTCGCGGTGCATGTGAAAGACACCAAACCAGGCGTCTTCAAAAATGTGCCGTTTGGCGAAGGCGTAGTGGATTTCGAACGTTGCTTTGAAACGCTCAAACAGAGTGGCTATTGCGGGCCGTACCTGATTGAGATGTGGAGCGAAACGGCGGAAGACCCGGCGGCAGAAGTGGCGAAAGCGCGTGATTGGGTGAAAGCGCGCATGGCCAAAGCAGGCATGGTGGAGGCGGCATAATGCAAAAGCTAAAACAGCAGGTGTTTGAAGCCAATATGGATCTGCCGCGTTACGGGCTGGTGACCTTTACTTGGGGCAACGTCAGCGCCATTGACCGCGAACGCGGGCTGGTGGTGATCAAGCCCAGCGGCGTCGCCTACGAAACCATGAAAGCAGACGATATGGTGGTGGTTGATATGAGCGGCAAGGTGGTGGAAGGGGCGTATCGCCCGTCTTCCGATACTGCGACGCATCTCGAACTCTACCGTCGTTACCCGTCGCTTGGCGGCATTGTCCATACCCACTCCACTCATGCTACCGCATGGGCGCAGGCGGGGCTGGCGATCCCTGCGTTAGGCACTACGCACGCCGACTACTTCTTTGGCGACATCCCGTGTACGCGTGGATTAAGCGAAGAAGAGGTGCAGGGTGAGTACGAACTGAACACCGGCAAAGTGATTATCGAAACGCTGGGTGACGCCGAGCCGTTGCATACGCCGGGAATTGTGGTGTATCAGCACGGGCCGTTTGCCTGGGGGAAAGATGCCCACGATGCGGTGCATAACGCGGTGGTGATGGAAGAAGTGGCGAAAATGGCGTGGATTGCGCGCAGTATAAACCCGCAACTGAATCACATCGACAGCTATCTTATGAATAAACACTTCATGCGTAAGCACGGTCCCAACGCTTATTACGGGCAGAAGTAAAACACGCGCTGCGGAAATTTCCTTCTTCGGGAGATAACTGGTCTGATTCCGCAGCCGTTTTTCAAAAAAAGCCCCCTGCGAAGGGGGCAAAGCAAACTATGGCAATGTTTCGTTGGTTATACCTGGTGCTAGCGATAAATATCCGCGCTGGCGTGCATGTTGCCGTTACTCCCCGGTTCCCGCATCAGAATCACGTGGTAGTACGTTGCGCCCTGCGCATCTGTCTCTTCATTTAATGCCTGACGTGCTTCACTTTCAGTGGCGAAGTTATGGTTGATATAAATCACGCCTAAGCTTTGCACATCGTCCATATTTCTGGCCTGGTGGTTATTAATTTCAATGGCTGCCCATGTATTTGCACTTAGCAAAAGCACAGCCAGAAGGGCTAAAACACGACTGAACATAGATACCTCCTCAACGGCTGACTTTGTGTGCTCTCCTCTTGTGGTGATCTTCTGATTTAATTTTAATCAATGATAAAGAAGTGGATGGTGACCATTTCTGATGCAGTTGTTCAAAAAAACACCATGATGAAGTGTGATGAACTTCAAATCAGCGTGTTAGTACGATTTGGTGAAAGATGAGATTTATTTGTCGGCTGGCCTTGAGTTTAGCGGGGTATGTCAGTACTATAACGCGTCATTTTTCAGCCGACCTTTAACACGTTCCTTGCCTCCCCGGGATTCGGCTGACCCAGACAGGAGGCTGAATAATCCGTAAGGAGCAATTCGATGCGTCATTACGAAATCGTTTTTATGGTCCATCCTGACCAGAGCGAACAGGTTCCGGGCATGATCGAGCGCTACACTGCTGCCATCACTGGTGCAGAAGGCAAGATCCACCGTCTGGAAGACTGGGGCCGCCGTCAGCTGGCTTACCCGATCAACAAACTGCACAAAGCACACTACGTTCTGATGAACGTTGAAGCTCCGCAGGAAGTGATCGATGAGCTGGAAACTACCTTCCGCTTCAACGATGCCGTTATCCGCAGCATGGTTATGCGTACCAAGCACGCTGTTACCGAAGCATCTCCGATGGTTAAAGCGAAAGACGAGCGCCGTGAGCGTCGCGATGATTTCGCAAACGAAACCGCTGATGATGCTGAAGCTGGGGATTCTGAAGAGTAATTTCTGATGACCAACCGTCTGGTGTTGTCCGGCACCGTGTGCAGGACTCCCCTTCGAAAGGTCAGTCCATCAGGAATTCCTCACTGCCAGTTCGTGCTTGAGCATCGTTCTGTGCAGGAGGAAGCCGGTTTTCACCGGCAGGCGTGGTGCCAAATGCCCGTTATTGTTAGCGGACACGAAAACCAGGCCATTACTCACAGTATAACGGTCGGCAGTCGCATAACCGTTCAGGGGTTCATTTCATGCCACAAGGCAAAGAACGGACTGAGCAAAATGGTTTTGCATGCCGAGCAGATTGAATTGATAGATTCTGGAGACTAGCCATATGGCACGTTATTTCCGTCGTCGCAAGTTCTGCCGTTTCACCGCGGAAGGCGTTCAAGAGATCGACTATAAAGATATCGCTACGCTGAAAAACTACATCACCGAAAGCGGTAAGATTGTCCCAAGCCGTATCACCGGTACCCGTGCAAAATACCAGCGTCAGCTGGCTCGCGCTATCAAACGCGCTCGCTACCTGTCCCTGCTGCCGTACACTGATCGCCATCAGTAATCGGTCACGGTCCATTAATACGACTTTGAGAGGATAAGGTAATGCAAGTTATTCTGCTTGATAAAGTAGCAAACCTGGGTAGCCTGGGTGATCAGGTAAACGTTAAAGCGGGCTATGCTCGTAACTTCCTGGTACCGCAGGGTAAAGCTGTTCCAGCTACCAAGAAAAACATTGAATTCTTCGAAGCACGTCGCGCTGAACTGGAAGCTAAACTGGCTGAAGTTCTGGCAGCAGCTAATGCTCGCGCTGAGAAAATCAATGCACTGGAAACTGTTACCATCGCGTCTAAAGCTGGCGACGAAGGTAAACTGTTCGGTTCCATCGGTACTCGCGACATCGCTGACGCTGTAACTGCAGCTGGCGTTGAAGTGGCTAAGAGCGAAGTTCGTCTGCCGAACGGCGTTCTGCGTACCACTGGCGAACACGAAGTGAGCTTCCAGGTTCACAGCGAAGTATTCGCGAAAGTGATCGTAAACGTAGTAGCTGAATAATTCGTTATTCAACGAGACGTAAAAACGCCGACCATTGGTCGGCGTTTTGCTTTTGTAGCGAGCACTTGCAGATATCGATAAGGGCCACAATAAGCAGCCCTACGAAGATAATTACTTAGCTGCCTGAATATCAGCCAGCATTGGGGCAAGGGCTGGGTTGTCCTTAGCGAAGTTTGCGTACATTGGCTGTACTTTCTCGATAAACGGAGCTTTATCTACCTGGTAGACTTTCACGCCCATTTTATCCAGTTTTGCAAATTCTTGTTTCTCTTCCTCGCTCCACAAGTCTTTCATGTAGCTCATTGATTCTTTAGCTGCTTTTAATATAACTGCCTGATTTTCCGGGCTAAGTTTATCAAACGCAGCATTGCTCATCAGAACCACATCGGGAACCATAGTGTGTTCGTCAAGGCTGAAGGATTTTGCCACTTCACCGTGACGCATGGTGGTCAGCGCCATCACGCTGTTTTCTGCCATATCGACCACACCCTGCTGTAAGGCTGTATACAACTCGCCGTAATCCAGTGGCGTCGGGTTACCGCCCATGACTTTGATCATTTCAACTGCGCCAGGACTTGGCTGGACACGGACTTTCATGCCTTTGAGATCGTCTGGTTTCAGTACTGGTTTATTGCCGTAGAAACTGCGGGCGCCTCCATCATAAAAAGTCAGCCCGAAATAACCTTTGCTTTTCGTTGAGTCGAGGATTTTTCTCCCGATATCGCCCTGCATGACCTGATAATAATGATCACGATCGCGGAACAAATAAGGCAGGCTAAATAATTTATAGGAATTTTCAAATGCTTCCATTTCTGCCGCGTTGGTTTTTACCAGTGGAATAGCGCCAGAACGAATCAGCTCCATTGTTTCTCGTTGAGTACCCAATGTTCCATTTGGATAAATACGAATAGTAATATCACCGTTAGAGTACTCTTTGCTCTTTTTCGCAAAGAACTCCATCGCTTTATGAACAGGATGAGACTTATCCTGATTATGACTCAGTTTTAATGTCACTGCCCAGGACTGGCTTGCGGATAACATAAGAACAGCACCGATAATGCCAGCGGATACTTTTATTTTCATAGATGTTCCTTTTCTAATAAATATGGCGGCAGGTGCCGCCAGTGAATGCGCATCAGTAACCCAGTGCTCTTGGCAATGCCATACTGATTTGCGGAATATAGGTCACCATTGCCAGCACCAATACCATCACGGCATAAAATGGCAGCATAGGTTTGATAATTTTATTAATCGGTAATTTAGATACACTACAACCGACAAATAACACACTGCCTACAGGCGGAGTACAAATACCGATACACATGTTCAGTACCATGACAATACCAAAGTGAATCGGGTCCATGCCCAGTTCGGTGACAACCGGTAAAAATATCGGCGTAAAAATCAGTACCGCCGGTGTCATATCCATAAAAGTGCCGATAATCAACAGGATAATATTGATAATAAGCAGGATTATTATTGGGTTGTCAGAAATAGTGTTAAGCAAATCGAGAATCAGGAAGGGAACGTCAGCGTTTGACATCGCCCATGACATTCCCATCGAAGAACCAATTAATAACAAGACAATTGCAGTGGTAATAACGGATTCCAGAAATATTTTAGGTAAATCTTTAACTGAGATTTCACGATAAAGAACCAGTGCAAGGAAAAGGGTATAAATTACTGCAATTGCGGAGGCCTCTGTCGGGGTAAAAATACCACTTAATACACCCCCCATAATTAAAATAATCAGGAAAATACTGGGGATAGCCATCCATATCGCAACGCCAGCCTGGCGTAAAGTCGGGCGTTCTGGCTTTGGATAACCGCGACGTACCGCGATAATACCGGCTATTACCATCAGTGCCAGACCCAGCAAAATTCCCGGAACATAACCCGCCAGGAACAGTGCGGCAATAGAAGTACCACCACTGACCAGTGAATAGACGATTAACGTATTACTTGGTGGAATAAGCAAACCCGTCGGGGCAGAGGCAACGTTAACCGCAGTACTGAATGCCGGGTCGTAGCCCTCTTTAACCTGTTGCGGATGCATGACGCCGCCCATCGCAGCCGCCGAAGCAACAGCTGAACCAGAAATTGCCCCGAACAGCATATTGGCAAGAATATTACAGTGAGCAAGTGAGCCAGGCAGTCGACCGCCAAGAATTCTGGCAAAGTTGATTAATCGTCGCGCTATTCCTCCATGATTCATAATGTTGCCAGACAAAATAAAAAATGGAATTGCCAATAATGTAAAGCTATCTAACCCGGAGGCTAACTTTTGGGAAACCACACTCAATGCTGAGTTGAAATCGAGTTGTGTGGAAATTGATGCCAGTGTGGATAAACCAATGGCATAAACAATAGGTACACCTAATGCCAACATAAAAAAGAAGGCACCAAATAACACAATAATCGGTAACCAGTAATCCATAATTTCTCCATTCCTACTATGGTTGGTTGTTGTTTATTATCTTTAGAGTGGTTGTTTAAGTTCTGTTAAAACCATATCTATGGTGTATATAATAATAAGAACACCACTAATCGGGATACTCATATAGATATATCCCATCTGCCAGCCTAAAGCGGGTGAGGTTTGACCTGAATCGAATGTGTCCAGCGTTAATAGCCCACCACCATATACCATAATGATGGTAGAGAAGATAATAACGATAATCTGAATACACAAAAATAAATGACGCCGGGCTTTTCCTTTCAGCATCATAGGAAGCAGATCAATCGCCAGATGCCGGTTCTGCCCCGCGGTATAGGCACCACCAAAAAGGCCAAGGCAAATAAAAAGCAAACGACTGAGTTCATCCGTAAATATACTGGGGCTTTTAAATATAAATCGTGCTACCACTTGCCATGTCACACATGCCACAATGATCGCCAAAATGGTAATATTCAATGTTGCAAGCAGAGCATTAATAGATCTAATTATATTTCGCATAGTGATTAACCTTTGCAATATCATTCATCCTGTGGCTGGTAAATTGTCCCATTAAGAAAGCCAGGCCAGTTTTTTTCAAACCAAATGCCGCGGATAGTGGGAAACTCACGGACAGGTGTTTCTCTGACGTGAAAGATACTGTTGCAATAATGAATAAGCAGTTTATCTTTTTTATCCTCAGTACGCTCTGAACGAAAGCGCCAGGCATCACAAAAACCATTTCGTGTTTGCGGAATAGAATTTCCATCCCTGTCGAGAATAATACGTGCTCCCCGGCTACCACCACCTGCATCAATATAATGTGTCAGTTGAGTTAAGACGGCGGCAGAAGTCAGCGCCATATGCCGCCACATAAACAGCTCGGAAACTTCACCCACATGTTTGATTGCCAATCCATGCCGTTGCACAAATTCGTTCAATAGCAGGGCATCACGAGTGGCGCGTCGGACTTTATCGGCATGACAAATAAATCCCGCATGGTCAGACATTCGTGCCTGAATTTTTTCCCTCACAACCGACAACGGCATCCCGGTTCCGTTATCGTGCGCCTGAGTAATGATCTCTCTTATAGAAGCCAGTGCCGGAGCTGCCAGCTGTGCTATATCTCCATCAATATTCCGCTTTTGCGTGCAACCAATAAAACGTGCCAGACGAACAGCAAAAACCTGCCCGGCATTCAGCGCCGCACCGCCAGGTCGGGTGACGCCGTGTGTGCCAGCAACTTCCCCCACTGCAAAACAACCGGGCAGAGATGTTTGTCCCCAGATATCCACTTCAATGCCGCCATTCATATGCTGATTATTCATGGCAAACTGCAATGGCTGCGTGGTGAGATCGTAACCGTGCATCTTATACAGCGAGATAGACAGCGGATTCATTCGTTGCAGTCGTTCGATGGGCGATGGTGCCAGAGCGTCGTTATTTTCCAGATACGCGCGAACGTCGTCGTCCAGTCGATCTAATGAGAACGGCAGGTCACCCGGCACAGGTTCAGGATTACGATTGAAATCCATAAATACCTGACGCCCTGATTGCTGCTCTTGCGCTACTGCCATATCTAACAAGCTGGAGCCAAAATCCATTACCCGCGTGGCGTGGAACGGCCACTGATAGCCTTTACGGAAAATGTTTGAAGCCAGCTCCTGGGTGGTGCGATAGTAATCCGCGAGGAAGTTATACTCGTTACCCCCGGCATCCACGGAATAGATATATGGGATCACCTGTACATAAGTCCCGGACAAATTCCACGGAAACGTGCTGCGCGGTGTGCCGATACCAAACTGGCTTTCAGTCAGATTGGTTAGCGTCAGACCTTCCTCCAGCGCCAGCCCCAGCGAGCCGAAACATTTGTGTGGATACACACTGTCGCGATAAAGCTCGCCAGGCCCTCCTGTTGCCAGTACCACATTGGGCGCAGTCACAATTGCCAGCCCCCATGGGTTATGGGCGCGATGACCGGTCGCGAGGATTGCCCCCGCCACGCGGTCTTCGCCGTTTTCGTCACGCTGATGTAGCAGTTTAATCACTGTTGCACTGGTTAACATTGGGATAGCAAGACGCTGTACTTCTTCCAACAGCACTTTCACCATTAACCTTGAGGTACGCGGCCCACACGAGGTTGCACGCCCGGCTTCGTCATGGTCGGTTTGATAACGAAGAATCGCGCCATAGCGATCTTCCGGTAATTCCAGACCAAGATATTGCAACCCGCCTAGAGTGTGCAGAGAACCTACCGCTTCGACATAAGCGGTGTCGTGATCCATCGCCCCACCGCTCGCCAGTGCCTCTGCCAGTTTGGTGAAGTTGTCGCCGTTGCCCGCGGTAGCGGCGGTAAATAGTGTCTGTTTATCGGAACCAGAACATGCCGACGTCCCCATATATAACCCGGCGGTAGCGATCAGCACATTTTGCTGGCGGCGTTTAAGTTCAACTGCCGCACGTAATCCTGCTGCGCCGCTACCAACGACCAGCGCATCAACTTGCCAGATCGGGTAATCAACATCCTCAACGGTGACAATTGACGTTGGCTCTGCTGACGCAAACCCCTTTGGGAAAGTGACGTACGTCAGCGCATCAAGGATGGTGTCATCAAGCTGACTCATGCATCCTCCATCGGCGTAAACAGGCTACTTTCCATCAGGCGTGGGTGCCTGATAATCGGACGGAAAGCCATATACGGCAGAATGTCGCGCTCAATCTCTACACCCGGCGCGATTTCAATTAATTCAACGCCTTCTGCCGTTAACTGGAATACTGCACGTTCAGTGATATACAACACTTCCTGACCACTTTGCTGTGCGTAGGCGGCGCTAAAAGTGATTTTTTCCACCTGGGTAACCAGTTTAGGGATTTGACCTGACTGGGCGATATGCAAGCCATCTGGCGTTACATCAATCTTGCTGCCTTTGGCGTCAAACGTACCGCAAAACACCACTTTACGGGCGTTTTGTGCAATTTCGAGGAAGCCGCCGGGGCCAATGAGATTGCCATTAAGATGGGAGACGTTGACGTTACCGTATTGATCCATCTCTCCCATGCCGAGGAAGGTGATATCGATGCCGCCGCCACTGTAGAATTCAAATTGATCGAGTGATGGAATAATGGCATCGGCGTTACGGGCGCAGCCGAACAGAGCATCATCCAGCATCATGCCGTTATGTACACCCTGTTCTACACTCAGCCACAAACTTTGATAAGGCACGCCTTCGCGCAGCGCAACCCCAGGAATACCACCGGGAATACCAAAGCCAAAGTTGGTTGAAGCGCCTGCCGCCAGTTCCCGCGCTGCCCGACGGGCAATCAGGCGACGCACCGGATGACTAACCAGTTCAATAGCGTCGTTAGAACTTAGACGGCGATGTTGACCGCTAATGGTCAGGTCGTAACCACCAAGATAGGTTTGCGGTTGTTCGCGGTGCTCAACGATACCATCGACCAGAATCCCCGGTAGCTTGACCCGACGTGGTTCAATCGCGCCAGCTTCCAGCACATCGCGTACCTGTACGAACACTTTGCCGCCGCTGTTGTGTGCTGCCAGCGCCATCGAATAGCTATCCATATCAATCGCTTCTTCTTCGAGGCTAACGTTACCTCGTGGATCGGCATAAGTGCCACGCAAAATCGCGTAATCCACTTTGAAAGGGCGATAACGAAGTTTGGTCTCACCGTCGATTTCAATCAGTTCTACCAGGTCGTCGGTCGTGCATTCATTCGACTTACCGCCACCATTGCGTGGATCAACAAACGATCCCAGCCCAACGTGGGTAAAAAGTCCCGGACGTCCGGCACCGATCTCCCGTAGCAGTGCCTGAATCACGCCACCAGGAAAGCAGTAGGCTTCAATCATGTTATTTTTTACCAGCGCCTGCATTTTGGGCGACCAGGTAAAGTGTCCGGCAATTATGCGTTTGAGCATCTCTGCATGAGCGAAACGGTTCGTGCCTTTGCTGTCGCGATCGCCAATACCCAGTGAATGGATTAGCGTCAGGTCGCGCGGGTGTCCGGTTTGCAGGAAACGCGCTTCAATGGCAGCCATAATATGGTCGGCTTCCACCATACCGCCGCCGTTACCGCTAATGGCAATGGTTGCGCCGTCCTGAATTTGCGCCGCCAGTGCCTCGGCGGTTGTTATCTTACGCATACAATTTCCTTATTGATTATGGAAGCTCACGCTACTTTTTTCGGCAAAGGCGCGCGTCGCCTGCTGGCAATCCTGAGTGGCGGACATTAATCCGGCCAGTAGCTGGTGCGGGTAATCGGCATGTTTATTTTCCAGTGCCAGAATCAGTTGCTTAATATGTGCAAGCGCCACCGGACCGCATTTTTCCAGCTGCGCTAACTGATTCGCCATCCAGCTTTCCACCTGTTCTTTTTCTACCACTTCATCAATTAAATTCGCCACCTGGGCTTCCTGCGCCGTCAGGCGTTTACCCAGCATCAGCATCTGGCGACCGACCACCGGGCCAACCTGATTAAGCACGCGTTCAATGCCCATCCAGCCAGGCACCATGCCGAGCATCACTTCAGGATTAGAGAATTTTGCGTGGGGGCGAGCGATACGAATATCACAGCACAAGGCGAGTTCAATCCCACCGCCAATGGTATGACCGTTGAGATTTGCAACCGTTAATTGGGGTAAATTGCGCAGGCGATTAAAAACCTCGTTACCGCGTTTAATCCATTTTCTGCCCATATCTAATGGCGAATAGGCCGACCACGATTTAATATCGCCGCCCGCACAAAAGAATTTATCGCCGGTTGCCGTTAATTCGACTAAGCGTAATGTGGTGTCGTTTTCAATTTCATTTAAATAATGGTCGAGAGATTCGATCATTTCTTCATTAATAGCATGACATTTATCTTCACGGTTCAATGTCAGGCGGCAAGAAGCCGCCGCTCTGCTGAACAGAACGGGTTGGTCACTCATGATTATTCCTTAGCAATAATGCGCGATGCGATCGACGCTAATATCCAGTGTGCTGTCAATATCTTGCTGCCACCAATACGGTGAGAATATTTCCAGTTCAATAGCGCCATTAAATCCGGCGTTTTCAACCAGCCGACGAATTGACGGAATATTGATGACACCATCTCCCGGCATTCCACGGTCATTGACCAGATCGGTGGTCGGCACTAACCAGTCGGAAACATGAAACGCGAGGATGCGTTTTCCGGCACGCAGGATCTGACTGGCGAGATCCGGATCCCACCAGACATGGTAGACATCTACCGCCACGCCGAGGCCAAATTCGCCATCGGGATCGAGTTCATCACACCAGTCCAGCGCCTGACGTAACGTGCACAGACAAGAACGATCGGCAGCAGTCATCGGGTGCAGTGGCTCCAGTGCAATTGGCACACCGACATCTTTCGAATGTGGCAGCAACTGGCGAATCCCTTGTTTCACCTGTTCCCGCGCTTCGTACAGATCTTTTGTTCCCATTGGCAGACCGCCAACCACCTGCATATAACAGGCGGCGTTCAGTACAGCGGCGTCGTCCAGCGCCCGGCGGTTATCGTCAATCGCCAGTTTGCGCTCCGCCAGCGTCGGTGCGGTGTAGTAGGTGCTACGGCACAAACCGGAAACGTTTATGTTACTGGCAGCAAGCTGGCGGGCGATTTGCTGGAGATCTTCACCCTGCAACTCCCTGCGCCAGGGGGCAATGGCGCCAATACCGCGTGCGGCGCAGGCATCAATAATGGCGGGCAGCGGCGTTTTATAGCCCAGTGTCGCGGTATTGATACTGAATAAATCCGGGCGTTGTAACAGATCTCTCATGATTCAGCCTCAGAAGCGCGGCATACTTAAGCCGCCGTCGATGGCGACCGCCTGACCACAGGTGTAAATCAGTTTACCTTCCGCCATCGCGCGGACAGTGGAAGCAATATCAGCCGGATAACCCCAACGTCCCCACGGCACCAGACCTTTGGCAATCAGTTCGTCGTAATAGGCCGTTGCCGGAATAGTCATATCGGTTTTGATGAGACCAGGACGCACTTCATAAACGCCAATTTGTTCATTACAAAGGCGAGCAGCAAACAGACGAGCAGCGGCAGAGACGGCAGTTTTGGCAATGGTATATTCGCCGCGATTCATCGCCAGCATGATGGCGTTGATGGAACTGACGAAAATAATCGAGCGGTGCGGCAGTTCTGCTTCCGGTTTCGGCTGTGCCAGTAAGCGCTTACTGAATGCCTGAGCGAGGAAGAACGGTGCGCGGGTGTTAATGGCAATATTTTGGTCGAAGCTGTCTGGTTCGAGGTCGAGAAGATCACCGCGTTTTTTTACTGAAATGCCTGCGTTGTTGAGCAGGCAGTCCAGACGTCCCCACTGGTTTTGCGCTGCGTCGAGCATCTCTTCATGCAGGGAGAGATCGCCCACATCAGCAGGGAAGCAAATCACTTCCACGCCTTCCGCCAGACATTCTTGTTGTGTGATATGCAGTTTTTCTACGCTGTCGGCATCAGGGCGATCGTTAATCAGCAGGTTAAACCCGCTACGAGCAAGTTCCAGCGCACAACCCTTTCCAATACCACGAGCGGCTCCGGTAATCACGGCAACAGGACGAGTGGATTTCATACAATAGCTCTCTTTTTTTGAATTTTGTTTCCTTAGTGATGATTAGCTTGCGACTGGATGATAAAAAGATCAACCATCTGGTTGGTTGATATGCGATGGCGATCACAGGACATTTGATAACCTGATGAAAGTACAAGTTTTTGCCCTTTTTTCTGAAGCTGAAATCAAATCAGGTTATGATAGTCACCACGAAGAGGTCGTGGGGAAGCGTTATGTATCTTGATACCAGCAACGTACAAAGCCTGAAGGAAAAGCTGTTGTTATGTGCGGTTAATGAATTCGCCGAATATGGTTACGAAGGGGCCAGAGTCGATAATATTGTCAAGGCCGCGGAGTGCAGTAAACAGACGGTTTATCACCACTTTGGTAATAAAGAAAATTTATTTATCGAAGTGCTGGAATATACCTGGAACGATATTCGACAAAAAGAAAAGGCCCTTGATTTCTCAGATCTTCCGCCACAGAAAGCCATTGAGAAAATAATCGATTTTACATGGGATTATTATATTTCTAATCCCTGGTTTTTAAAAATTGTGCATAGTGAAAATCAAAGTAAGGGTGTGCATTATGCAAAGTCACAGCGTCTTTTAGAAATTAACCATGCGCACTTGCAGTTAATGGAATCCTTATTGGATGAAGGGAAGAAACACAATATTTTTAAGCCAGATATCGACCCATTGCAGGTGAATATTAATATTGCTGCGCTTGGGGGATATTATTTGATCAACCAGCATACGCTTGGCCTGGTTTATCACATCAGTATGGTTTCACCCCAGGCACTGGAAGCCAGACGTAAGGTCATCAAAGAGACAATCCTTAGCTGGCTTTTGGTTGACCCTTCATCTACCGTGCGCGAATAAAACTGCCATCCGGCTGGCGGGTAAACAGGACCTGTTGATTATTCCCCGTATCAATGGTTAAGCCCGTCACCACGCCGCTGGCGTTCTGGCGGATTTTCACCATCTGCCCGTTTTGCAAATTACTCAGTGGCTTATCCGCGCCTTCTACCTGCGCCATGGCATAGACATCGGTAGCGGGCAGTCCGTGGTCGCGGAACAGCTGCGCCATCGTTTTACCGGGTTCGACACGATAGGAGCGCCATTGATTATCAATTCCGCTATCTGGCTGGAATGGTTGCGTATGGGTGGTTTGCGGCTGCTCTTCTGGTTGGCCTTCCTGTATTGGTTCTGGAGCGACCGGAGCCACCTGATCAGGATCATTTTGTGGCGTGACTAATTGCGCCCGCAGCTGTTCTTCTGTCGGTGGTTGTGATTGCGACTGAATATCTAACTGCGCTTCACGCGTCACCACTGGCGCGTTGGGCGTATCATCAGATGGAAGCAGAAATCCGACTACCAATACAATGGCGGCAATAATGATCCCCCGACGATGCATCGGCGGCAGCGGGTCCATGAAGCGAAAATTGTCCGGCGCGTGCCAGACTTTCTCCAGGGTTGGTTTTAGTTCAAAGCGCCCGGGCATGGTTTCCTCCTGCTCCGCGTCTTGTTCCTCAATCATAGCCTATGAATAAGCTAACGCTATGATGTCCGTGGTAAACCCGCCTTTATTATATTCATACGGGATATTGCTATTGTTTCTTTTTCCCCGGGATTTGTCATCATTCCCGCGACAAAGTTTTACCCAAAGAAGTGTGGCTGATATGCTGCCCGCTACTTTATACCCTAAGAAAGGAAATACGATGACCACCCCAACTTTTGACACCATCGAAGCGCAAGCAAGCTACGGCATTGGTTTGCAGGTAGGGCAACAACTGAGTGAATCTGGCCTGGAAGGGCTGCTGCCAGAAGCACTGGTTGCAGGCATTGCCGATGCGCTGGAAGGCAAACATCCGGCTGTTCCGGTTGATGTGGTGCACCGCGCGCTGCGTGAAATCCACGAACGCGCCGATGCCGTTCGTCGTCAGCGTTTCCAGGCGATGGCTGCTGAAGGTGTGAAATACCTGGAAGAAAACGCCAAAAAAGAAGGTGTAAATAGCACCGAATCTGGCCTGCAATTCCGCGTGATCAACCAGGGCGAAGGCGCAATTCCGGCACGTACCGACCGCGTTCGTGTTCATTACACCGGAAAACTGATCGACGGCACCGTGTTTGACAGCTCCGTTGCTCGCGGCGAGCCAGCTGAATTCCCGGTTAATGGTGTGATCCCTGGCTGGATTGAAGCACTGACTCTGATGCCGGTAGGTTCTAAATGGGAACTGACCATCCCGCAGGAACTGGCATATGGCGAGCGCGGCGCTGGCGCGTCCATCCCTCCGTTCAGCACCCTGGTGTTTGAAGTCGAACTGCTGGAAATCCTCTAAGCAGCGCATTCTGTTCCCCTCGAACCAGAGGGGAGCAGGCATTCAGCAATAACTCCTTCAGTTTGCCAAACGGCGCTATTTTATGTTGCAAAGACCCTGTAAGCGTGTATTTTTGTGAGCTGTTTCGCGTTATCACCGTGATATGACACTCACTTCAAACATAAAATTAACATTAGATCTAAATCTTAGTATTCATCCCGCGTATTGTTACCTAATATCGATGAGTCCCGATACAGATTCGTCGTATCATAGACTGACTAAAGGCCGTAGAGCCTGAACAACACAGACAGGTACAGGAAGAAAAAAACATGGTAGATCAGGTAAAAGTCGTTGCCGATGATCAGGCTCCGGCTGAACAGTCGCTACGGCGCAATCTCACAAACCGACATATTCAGCTTATTGCCATTGGCGGTGCCATTGGTACAGGGTTGTTTATGGGGTCCGGCAAAACGATTAGCCTTGCCGGGCCGTCGATCATTTTCGTTTATATGATCATCGGTTTTATGCTCTTTTTCGTGATGCGGGCAATGGGGGAATTGCTGCTTTCGAATCTGGAATACAAATCTTTTAGTGACTTCGCTTCCGATCTACTCGGGCCGTGGGCAGGATATTTCACCGGCTGGACTTACTGGTTCTGCTGGGTTGTAACCGGTATGGCAGACGTGGTGGCGATCACGGCTTATGCTCAGTTCTGGTTCCCTGGGCTTTCTGACTGGGTTGCTTCGTTATCCGTGATCATTCTGTTACTGGTTCTAAACCTCGCCACGGTAAAAATGTTCGGTGAGATGGAGTTCTGGTTTGCGATGATCAAAATCGTCGCCATCGTGTCGCTGATTGTTGTCGGCCTGGTCATGGTGGCGATGCACTTTCAGTCACCGACCGGTGTGGAAGCATCATTTGCACATTTGTGGAATGACGGCGGCTGGTTCCCGAAAGGCTTAAGTGGCTTCTTTGCCGGATTCCAGATAGCGGTTTTTGCTTTCGTGGGGATTGAGCTGGTAGGTACAACAGCTGCGGAAACCAAAGATCCAGAGAAATCACTGCCACGCGCGATTAACTCCATTCCGATCCGTATCATTATGTTCTACGTCTTCTCGCTGATTGTGATTATGTCCGTGACGCCGTGGAGTTCGGTAGTCCCGGAGAAAAGCCCGTTCGTTGAACTGTTTGTGTTGGTAGGTTTGCCTGCGGCTGCCAGCGTGATCAACTTTGTGGTGTTGACCTCTGCGGCGTCTTCCGCTAACAGCGGTGTCTTCTCTACCAGCCGTATGCTGTTTGGTCTGGCCCAGGAAGGTGTGGCACCGAAAGCGTTCGCTAAACTCTCTAAGCGCGCAGTACCCGCGAAAGGGCTGACCTTCTCCTGCATCTGCCTGCTCGGCGGCGTGGTGATGTTGTATGTGAATCCCAGCGTGATTGGCGCGTTCACGATGATTACAACCGTTTCCGCGATTCTGTTTATGTTTGTCTGGACGATTATCCTTTGCTCGTACCTGGTGTATCGCAAACAGCGTCCTCATCTGCATGAGAAGTCGATCTACAAGATGCCACTCGGCAAGCTGATGTGCTGGGTATGTATGGCATTCTTTGTGTTCGTGGTCGTGCTGCTGACACTGGAAGATGATACCCGCCAGGCGCTGCTGGTTACCCCGCTGTGGTTTATCGCGCTGGGGCTGGGCTGGCTGTTTATTGGTAAGAAACGGGCTGCTGAACTGCGGAAATAACCGCATTATCATGCTGGATGGCGCAATGCCATCCAGCTTTTAGATCACTCACCCGCCAGCGCGCGCGGGAATAGTACATTGTTTTCCAGACTGATGTGCTCCATCAGGTCATCAATCAGTTCATTAATGCCGTTATACATCGCTTTCCAGGTGGTGCAGGCTTCCGGCGGCGGTGTGACGTTATTGGTGGTGTGTTTGATCACTTCCAGCAGTTCGCCCGCTTCATCGTGCTCGCTTTCCATTACGCTGATTGGCCCCATTGCCTGGCTGCCCATGCCTTGTTTGATCATCGGGAAGAGGATCTGCTCTTCTTTCATCATATGGCTGGAAAGCTCTTCATGCAGCATAGTCAGGTATTTTGTCAGCCCTTTTGGCACGCTCGGTTTGTCGGCGTGAACGCGCTCGACTTTAGTCGCTTGCAGAATCAGCTCCGGCAGTTGCTCGCGGTGACGATCGTGGTAGCGCACAATAATGTGGTCGATGATTTCCGCCAGCGGGGCGCTACGCCAGTCTTTCTCAATCGGTTGTTCAGCAAGCTTTGCCAGTTCGGCTTCAATGACGTCAACATCCAGTTCTTTACGTGCCGCCGCACGCGCCAGCGTTTGCTTACCGCCGCAGCAGTAATCCATATCATATTTACGAAACAGAGCCGAAGCGCGAGGGATAGAGAGCGCCAGTTCACCTAAAGGTTGGTCGCGATAAGCCATAGCTGATACCTCATTCTTAATAAGATAAGATGCATTTTAAATGCATCTTTAAGGCAAAAGCTATAACCCTTACGTAGCAGAGGCTTATTTAACTCACTGCCAGCGTGTCAACTTTCTGAGACAGATTCAGTTAAGGGTTTTTCTGGTTTTGCTCTGACCGCAATGACCACGCCAATCACTAACAGCGCGATACCGCTCAGCGTCATTAGCGGCGGCATTTGCTGGCGGAGTAAAAAGGTGTACAGCAAACCTGCCAGCGTTTCGAAAACAATCAGCGGCCCGAGAATCACTGTCGGTAATCGCTGGCTGGCGACGTTCCAGCAGAGTGCGCCAACCCATGAGCAAAGCACGGCTATCGCAACCATCAGACTAATAAACACCAGCGGACGGGGGCCAAAAGGTAAGGAGAAGTCCGGCGTTTGTATATTCAGCCAGTAACAGGCGACGAGATAGCCGATGAGAGAAACCGGCAGCGTGACCAGCGCCTGCGCCGTCGCCCACATCATCGGATGTTTGTCGGGATTTTCCCGCAGCCAGCGGGCGTTGCGCAGGGCATACCATGTCCAGCAGACCACGGAAACTAACGCCAGCACGATGCCAGAGGTATAACGTGCCCAGTCAAAATCGGGGAGTCCGTGGTTTAACTCAGCAATATTCACACACGCCAGGCCGATGCCAATACAAATCAGTGCCGGGACGAGTTTTCCCCACGCGAGTTTGCCGTCGCGCTGGCTATAAAGCAGATTGGCAAAAACGGGAATCACCACCGGCAGGGTGCCGATAATCATCGTAGAAACAGGCGCGCCAGTACGTTGAATGGCACTGGCAAGGCAGAAGTAATAGATGAGGTTGCCCATCATAGTGAGCATCAAGGCGGTAAGCCAGTCCCGACGCGCCAACTGACGCAGACGCACGCGTCCCAGCCAGGCAATGGGCAGCGCAATTAACCCTAACGCCAGATAACGCCCCATCGACTGCAACATCGCCGGGTATTCCGGCACGATCAACGGCCCGACAAAAATAAGCCCCCACATCAACCCTGCTAACAGGGCGTACAGCACGCCGCTAATCATTACTGGCATCCATTGATCTGTCAGAAGAAAGTTCAGGAAGCAGACATGATTGCTCCCGGCATCCCGTCATTATCAGAGAGGATGCGGGAGGATGCCACTTTAATTAACTAGTTATTAACATTAAAAAGATGGCTTACGCTTTCGGCTAACGTTGTCGTTGGGCGGCCAATCAATTTGCTAAGCGTTTTGCTGTTATCAAACAGACCACCTTTCGATGCGCCAACGTCAGAATCCGCCAACATATCCGCCAGTTCGTCAGGCAGTCCGACGCTTTTCAGTGCCGCGGCGAAATCGGCTTCGCTCAGGTTTTGATAGGTAACCTGTTTGCCGCTCTGTTTGGTCAGCTCTGCCGCTAACTGTGTCAACGTCCAGGCACTATCGCCCGCCAGTTCGTAAACCTTGCCTTCGTGACCGGCTTCGCTAATCACGCGTGCCGCAGCTGCCGCATAATCTGCCCGCGTTGCTGAGGCGATTTTGCCATCGCCCGCCGCACCGATAAATACGCCGTGTTCCAGTGCTGCCGGGGCGCTGGCGAGGTAGTTTTCGCTGTACCAGCCGTTGCGCAGCAGGGTGTAAACGATGCCAGAATCAGCCAACATTTTCTCCGTCTCAATGTGCTCATCGGCGAGGCCGAGCGGAGATTTATCCGCGTGAAGCAGACTGGTATAAGCGATAAATTTCACACCAGCCGCCTTTGCGGCATTAATAACATTACGATGCTGCGGGGCACGTTGACCCACTTCGCTGGAAGAGATCAGCAGTAGTTTTTCCACTCCCTGAAGTGCAGATGTCAGTGCGGCTTCATCGCCGTAGTCAGCCTGACGCACGGTAATGCCTTGTGCTGTCAGTGCCTGGGCTTTTGCCGGATTACGAACGATAGCCACTATTTGGCTGGCAGGAACCGTTTTCAGTAAGGAGTTAATAACATAATGACCAAGTTGGCCAGTGGCACCAGTAATAGCGATCATGGGAAGCCTCCATCGTTTTGTCTTGTGTTTAAATACGCTACCACCTAAACTTACTTTTAGTAAGTACGTACAAAAAGGTAAGTATGAAATGAGTCAGGTTAGCCTGTCGCAACAACTCAAAGAGGGAAATCTCTTTGCGGAACAGTGCCCGTCGCGCGAGGTGTTAAAACACGTCACCAGCCGTTGGGGGGTGTTGATTCTGGTGGCGCTACGCGAAGGTACTCATCGCTTTAGCGACCTGCGGCGCAAGATGGGCGGGGTGAGTGAAAAGATGCTTGCGCAGTCGTTACAGGCATTAGAACAGGATGGTTTTCTTAACCGTATCGCGTATCCGGTGGTGCCGCCGCATGTGGAATATAGCCTCACGCCGCTGGGCGAGCAGGTGAGCGAAAAGGTTGCTGCACTGGCGGACTGGATTGAGTTGAATTTGCCCGAGGTGTTAGCGGTGCGGGATGAACGTGCGGCATAACTGCCGGATGCGCTGCGCTTATCCGGACTACGGTTCATGGCTTGTAGGGCGGATAAGATGCGTCAGCATCGCATCCGACAAAAGTGCCGGATGCGGTTGATGATTTATAGGCCGAAAAAGAAGTGTATTACTTACTCAAATCCACCTGATAAATTGCAAACCCGATATCATCGGTCGCGACTTTATTCATCGGATATTGCCCTTTCTCTTTAATAAACGCTGCGGCTTTATCTGACGGAGAGGTTTCGAAACGGATATCCAGTTTCTTATCGCCAGCTATCGGTGCTAAACGCCAGTTGTTATCTGCCGCCGGGTGAATTTCCCCCGCACGTTTCGACTCTTCCGCAATCCACGCTGCCAGCACCGAGCGGTTCTCATCCGGTGAAGCAAAAGCGATATGGCTGTCGCCCGTACCGGCAAATTTGCCACCGTAAGCGCGATAGTTATTGGTGGCAACGAGGAACATGGCGTTCGGATCAATCGGCTTGCCATTAAAGGTCAGGTTCTTAATCCTTTCCGCATTGGCATTAACCATCTGGCACTCGCCGTCATAACGGGCAGGCTGGGTAACATCAATCTGATAATTCACACCATCAATAACATCAAAGTTATAGGTGCGGAAACCATCCCAGTTGATGAGTGACTGTGGTTTCGTGCTGTTAGGATCAATCTGGTTAAACTGTCCGGCAGAGCATTCCAGCCACTCTTTCACCTCTTTACCGCTGGCTTTCACCACAATCAGCGTATTGGGATAGAGATAAAGATCGGCGGCATTACGGAAGGTCAACTGGCCTTTTTCCACCTCCACATAGCTTGCCGGGTCATTTTTGCGACCACCAACTTTAAACGGTGCGGCAGCTGAAAGCACTGGCAGTTTTGCCAGATCCGGATCGCCCTGAATGTAATGCTCGACATACGCTTTTTGCGCGTTGTTCACCACCTGCACGGTCGGATCGTCCTGCACCAGTGCCAGATAGCTATACATATTGTCGGCAGATTTACCGATTGGCTTGCTGACGAACTGGCGTGTGGCATCGTGATCGGCTTTGAGTGTTTCTACCAGCTTGCTGTCTTCCGCCGCGAGGGATTTTTTATTAGCGATGTCGTAAATCGGTCGTGCTTCCGCTTTCGCCTGCGTCACCTGCCATTTACCGCTGTCATTACTGAGTTGTAAGTCGACCACACCAAGATGATCGCCCCACATGCCCGGCATTACCGCCGGAACACCATTCAGCGTGCCTTTCGCGATATCAGCTCCTTCGATATCAGCAAAATCTTTACCTGGGAAAACGGCGTGAGCATGGCCAAACATAATGGCGTTAACGCCCGGAATTTCACTGAGGTAATAAACTGAGTTTTCCGCCATCACTTTATACGGATCGGCAGACAGCCCGGAATGCGCCAGAACGACAACGACATCGGCACCTTTCTCGCGCATTTCAGGCACGTATTTGCGCACGGTTTCGGTAATATCATTCACCGTCACTTTCCCGGATAAATTAGCTTTATCCCAGCCCATGATTTGCGGCGGTACGACGCCAATATAGCCAATCTTCAGCGTCTGTTTTTTTCCGTCTTTATCGACCACTTCGGTATCTTTAATTAAATACGGTGTAAACATTGGCTGTTTGGTTCTGGCGTCAATGACGTTGGCATTTACATAAGGGAATTTCGCTCCCGCCAGCGCATTTTTCAGGTAATCCAGACCGTAGTTAAACTCATGGTTGCCAAGCGTGCCGACGGTATAGTCCAGCGTATTTAATGCCTTATAGACCGGGTGAATATCACCTGCTTTTAATCCTTTCGCCGACATGTAATCTGCCAGCGGACTCCCCTGAATCAAATCGCCGTTATCGACCAGTACGCTGTTTTTCACTTCATTGCGGGCATCGTTAATCAGGCTTGCCGTACGTACCAGTCCGAATTTTTCCGTGACGGTGTCTTTGTAATAATCGAAATCCATCATGTTGCTATGCAGATCAGTGGTTTCCATGATACGCAGATCGACCGTCGCTGCATTCACACTGGCGGCAATCAGCGTGGCCAGGAGCGTTGCGCTAAACTTAATCATCAGGGACATCCTTTTATCATCGGGAATACGAAAGAAAAGGGAGAATAAACGTCTTACTTATAGAACAGTGAAGAATGCCACAATTTTACGCTTTGAAAATGATGACACTATCACAGTTGGCGCATTCATTAACGATAGGGTATAAGTAAAACAATAAGTTAACACCGCTCACAGAGACGAGGTGGAGAAATGTTAGATCAAGTATGCCAGCTTGCACGGAATGCAGGCGATGCCATTATGCAGGTCTACGACGGGACGAAACCGATGGACGTCGTCAGCAAAGCGGACAATTCTCCGGTAACGGCAGCGGATATTGCCGCACACACCGTTATCATGGACGGTTTACGTACGCTGACACCGGATATTCCGGTCCTTTCTGAAGAAGATCCTCCCGGTTGGGAAGTCCGTCAGCACTGGCAGCGTTACTGGCTGGTAGACCCGCTGGATGGTACTAAAGAGTTTATTAAACGTAATGGCGAATTTACCGTTAACATTGCGCTCATCGACCACGGCAAACCGATTTTAGGTGTGGTGTATGCGCCGGTAATGAACGTAATGTACAGCGCGGCAGAAGGCAAAGCGTGGAAAGAAGAGTGCGGCGTGCGCAAGCAGATTCAGGTCCGTGATGCGCGCCCGCCGCTGGTGGTGATCAGCCGTTCCCATGCAGATGCGGAGCTGAAAGAGTATCTGCAACAGCTTGGCGAACATCAGACCACGTCCATCGGCTCTTCGCTGAAATTCTGCCTGGTGGCGGAAGGACAGGCGCAGCTGTACCCGCGTTTCGGGCCAACGAATATTTGGGATACCGCCGCTGGTCATGCTGTGGCTGCGGCTGCCGGAGCGCACGTTCACGACTGGCAGGGTAAACCGCTGGATTACACTCCGCGCGAGTCGTTCCTGAATCCGGGGTTCAGAGTGTCTATTTATTAATTAATTTATGCAGCAGGTCCATCACTTGCTGCACCTCTTCCTGAGTAAGCGCCCCGTCTTTGGCCCATTGCACGCGACCGTCTTTATCCAGCACCACTACAGCGGAACTTTTTTCATCCAGCTGCCAGGCACCGCGTGCGACGCCATTGCTATCAACAATAAACTGCGACCAGGGATAAAGCTTTTTATTACTCTCCAGACTGCTGCGCACAAACATGCCGGAACCCGGAATTGCGTCGTCGGTGTTAACAATGGTGGTGGTCTGGTAACGATCGTGCGGTAACTTTGCTGATTTAATCGCTTCAATCAGCGTCGCGTTTTTCTCTTTTGCAGAGGTGCGACCAGCAATATGTTGCAGTACTCGCACTTTTCCCACTAACTGCGCGCTGTTCCAGGTTTTGTAGCTAAACTGATCTTTATCAAGCACCAACTCGCCACGATCGGTGATGCCAATCGGCGGCACTCGCTGACCGGTTTCGAACTGATGTGCGGAAGCCATCATCGGCAACAGCAGGCAGGTGAGTGCCAGAATCTTGCGTAGGGTCATGGTGTTTCCTTCTTATGATATGCAGGTGATCCGACCACTTGGGTCTGAGTTTTAATCATATGTGCTATTTATCGAATTTCCCGCAAGTGTGATGCCAGTTTGCGGTCAAGCGCACAAATCATATGAAAAATGAATGCTTATACTGAAGACCGCGCTTCGGTAAAAAGATAATTCTGAATAATTGTAACCTTTAGGTAAAAAAAGTTATACGCGGTGGAAACATTGCCCGGATAGTCTATAGTCACTAGGCATTAAAATTTGCGCCTCATAATAGTTGGGCCGATTGTGGCACCGCACAGGCGTAATACTCAGCAGGAGATAACAATGAAAATTTTCCAACGGTACAACCCACTTCAGGTGGCGAAGTACGTAAAGATCCTGTTCCGTGGACGGTTATACATCAAGGACGTTGGCGCTTTTGAATTTGATAAGGGTAAGATTCTTATCCCAAAAGTGAAGGATAAGCTGCATTTGTCAGTGATGTCCGAAGTTAACCGTCAGGTTATGCGTCTGCAAACAGAGATGGCTTAACCAAAGTGCTATGCAGTAATAAGACGGCTCCTGATTCAGGAGCCGTTGATGTTTCTGGGGGTTACGCGACGCTTTCTTCTTTATCTTTAGCGTCAGGCAGTTTTGGCGAAAGGGCGGTGGCCTTGCTGTCGATCCGGGTCACCAGCAGTTGGTCGATACGGTAGTTATCGATATCCACCACTTCAAATTTGTAGCCGGCGAATTTCACCGAATCGGTGCGTTTCGGGATCTTACGCAGCATAAACATCATAAAGCCGCCGATGGTTTCGTAGTTGCCCGACTGCGGGAACTCGTCAATATCCAGCACGCGCATGACGTCGTCAATCGGGGTGCCGCCGTCAATCAGCCATGAGTTCTCATCACGGGCGACAATCTGCTCTTCCAGCCCCTGACCGACCAGATCGCCCATCAGCGTGGTCATCACGTCGTTGAGGGTGATGATCCCCACTACCAGCGCGTACTCGTTCATGATCACCGCGAAGTCTTCACCTGCGGTTTTAAAACTTTCCAACGCTTCTGAAAGGGTTAACGTATCCGGCACAATCAGCGTGTTGCGAATTTGTACGCCGCTGTTCAGTGCCAGGCTTTGGTTAGCCAGCACGCGGTTCAGCAGGTCTTTAGAATCGACATAGCCGATGATGTGGTCAATATCTTCATTACAGACGAGAAACTTAGAGTGCGGATGTTCCGCCACCTTATTCTTCAGACTTTGCTCATCTTCGTGGAGATCAAACCAAATCACGTTTTCACGCGGTGTCATTGAAGACGGAACGGTACGGGATTCCAGCTCAAAGACGTTTTCAATCAGCTCGTGTTCCTGTTTACGTAACACGCCTGCCAGCGCACCGGCTTCCACTACCGCGTAGATGTCATCAGAAGTGATGTCATCTTTACGTACCATTGGCAGTTTGAAAATACGGAAGATTATGTTCGCCAGTCCGTTGAAGAACCACACCAGCGGGGTGCAAACGTACAGGCAGAAGCGCATCGGGTTGATGATACGCAAAGCCACCGCTTCTGGCGCAATCATACCGATGCGTTTCGGGGTTAAATCCGCAAACAGGATAAACATGCCAGTCACTAACGAGAAAGAGAGAATAAAGCTCAGTTGCTCAGAGAGTTCTGCCGACATATAGCGGGAGAACAGGCTGTGAAAAGCTGGAGAAAATGCCGCATCACCGACGATACCGCCGAGAATCGCCACTGCGTTCAGACCGATTTGGACCACGGTAAAGAACATGCCGGGATTTTCCTGCATATTCAGAACGCGTTGGGCATTTATATTGCCTTCATCAGCCAGCAGTTTAAGTTTGATTTTGCGTGAGGCGGCAAGTGAGATCTCAGACATCGAGAAGAACGCACTTACAGCGATCAAACAGAGTATGACTAAAATACTGTTTAACATATCTTATCCGACCTTTCAGGCCAGATCCTCGGAAGGGGAAGTTGATTAATTTGTGTGAAATACACATTGAAAGCCGATTCGAAGAAAGTGAACCGGCATTTTCAGTGGCTAGTATAGCGTAAGGTACTGTAAAGCCGCCAGAGGGTTAAAATTCAGACAGCTGAAAAATGAAAAACTGGCTGATGCGCTATGCCGAACAGGCCTACGCAGTCCCCGCAATATATTGAATTTGGACGATTTTGTAGGCCTGGCAAGGCGTTTACGCCGTATCCGGCATAAACAAAATGCACTTTATCAACAATCTACATTTGTACCCGTAACGCTATGCTTCCGGCGGCAGACAGACGCCAATTCCGCCAATTCCACAGTAACCATACGGGTTTTTATGCAGATATTGCTGGTGGTCATCTTCGGCATAATAAAACGGTGTGGCGTTAGCGATTTCCGTGGTGATGCGACGATCGTCATCGGCGGCAAGCATCGCCGCCTGAAAACGTTCCAGACTGGCGCGAGCGGCGGCATCCTGTTCTGGGGTCAGAGGATAAATCGCTGAACGATACTGCGTACCGTGGTCATTGCCCTGACGCATTCCCTGGGCGGGATCGTGATTCTCCCAAAATACTTGTAGCAACTGCTCATAGCTGATGACGGATGGATCGTAAACAATGCGCACCGCTTCGGCATGGCCAGTATCGCCGGAGCACACTTCCCGATAAGTCGGATTTGGCGTATAGCCGCCGGTATAGCCTGCGGCGGTGCTGTAAACGCCGGGTAACTGCCAGAACAGACGCTCCACACCCCAGAAACAACCCATCGCAAAAATGGCAATCTCCATTCCGTCAGGTACATTGGTCATTGAGTGACCGTTGACCGCATGCAGCGTGGCTACGGGCATCGGGGTGTTACGTCCAGGCAGGGCATCGGCGGGGGAAACCAGATGCTTTTTATCAAATAAACTCATGGTGTCGCTCTCCCGAAAATCGGTCATTGGGGTTAAGGTTGTAACAAGAGGCGTATTTGCACACAATAACCGCTGTGAATAGGTCTAAAGTAAAACATAAGAAATATTTGGGGTTTAGTCTGCTTTTTAATCCATATTACTGGATTTTTGTTAAGCCGTTTAACGGCGTTCCAGGGGCAGGAAAAAAGGATATTCAGGAGAAAATGTGCGCTATATCCGACAGTTATGCTGTGTAAGCTTACTCTGCTTAAGCGGATCTGCCGTCGCCGCGAACGTCCGTCTACAGGTCGGGGGGTTATCGGGACAGCTGGAAAAGAACGTTCGTGCGCAGCTTTCTACGATTGAAAGTGATGAAGTGACGCCAGACCGTCGCTTTCGCGCACGCGTCGATGATGCCATCCGCGAAGGTCTGAAAGCGCTGGGTTATTACCAGCCGACCATTGAATTTGATCTCCGTCCACCGCCAAAGAAAGGGCGGCAGGTATTGATCGCCAAAGTCACGCCAGGCGTGCCGGTGTTAATTGGCGGCACCGATGTGGTATTGCGCGGCGGCGCGCGGACCGATAAAGACTATTTGAAATTGCTCGATACTCGCCCGGCTATTGGTACGGTACTGAACCAGGGCGATTATGAAAATTTCAAAAAGTCCTTAACCAGCATTGCGTTGCGTAAAGGTTATTTCGATAGCGAATTTACCAAAGCGCAGCTGGGCATTGCGCTCGGTCTGCATAAAGCCTTCTGGGATATTGATTATAACAGTGGCGAACGTTACCGCTTTGGGCATGTGACCTTTGAAGGATCACAAATCCGCGATGAATACCTGCAAAATCTGGTGCCGTTTAAAGAAGGCGATGAGTACGAATCGAAAGATCTGGCAGAGCTGAACCGTCGACTTTCTGCTACCGGCTGGTTTAACTCGGTCGTAGTGGCTCCACAATTTGATAAAGCGCGCGAAACGAAAGTATTACCATTGACGGGCGTGGTTTCGCCGCGAACAGAAAACACCATCGAAACCGGGGTCGGTTACTCTACGGACGTGGGACCGCGCGTGAAAGCGACGTGGAAAAAGCCGTGGATGAACTCTTATGGTCACAGTCTGACCACCAGTACCAGTATTTCCGCGCCGGAACAGATCCTCGACTTCAGCTATAAAATGCCGCTGTTGAAGAATCCACTGGAACAATATTATCTGGTGCAGGGCGGTTTTAAGCGCACTGACCTGAACGATACCGAGTCTGACTCCACTACGCTGGTGGCTTCTCGCTACTGGGATCTCTCCAGCGGCTGGCAGCGTGCCATTAACCTGCGCTGGAGCCTCGATCACTTTACCCAGGGTGAAATTACCAACACCACGATGCTGTTTTATCCTGGGGTGATGATTAGCCGCACGCGTTCTCGTGGTGGCCTGATGCCAACCTGGGGCGACTCGCAACGCTACTCTATCGACTACTCCAACACGGCCTGGGGCTCAGATGTCGATTTCTCCGTTTTCCAGGCGCAGAACGTCTGGATCCGCACACTGTACGATCGCCATCGTTTTGTGACACGCGGCACGCTGGGCTGGATTGAAACGGGTGATTTCGACAAAGTACCGCCGGATCTGCGTTTCTTCGCCGGGGGCGATCGCAGTATTCGCGGCTACAAATACAAATCAATCGCTCCGAAATACGCTAACGGTGACCTGAAAGGGGCCTCGAAGTTGATAACCGGATCGCTGGAGTACCAGTACAACGTGACCGGAAAATGGTGGGGCGCGGTGTTTGTCGATAGCGGCGAAGCGGTAAGCGATATTCGCCGCAGCGACTTTAAAACCGGTACCGGGGTCGGCGTGCGCTGGGAATCGCCGGTCGGGCCAATCAAACTCGATTTTGCCGTACCGGTCGCGGATAAAGACGAACACGGGTTACAGTTTTACATCGGTCTGGGGCCAGAATTATGAGTTTATGGAAAAAAATCAGCCTCGGCGTGGTTATCGTTATCTTACTGTTGCTGGGATCGGTGGCGTTTCTGGTGGGCACCACCAGCGGCCTGCATCTGGTATTTAAAGCGGCGGATCGCTGGGTGCCAGGACTGGATATTGGCAAGGTCACCGGCGGCTGGCGTGATCTCACCTTGTCTGACGTTCGTTATGAGCAGCCAGGCGTGGCGGTAAAAGCGGGCAATCTGCATCTGGCGGTCGGGCTTGAGTGCCTGTGGAACAGTAGCGTTTGTATTAATGACCTGGCGCTGAAAGACATTCAGGTCAACATCGACAGTAAAAAAATGCCTCCTTCTGAACAGGTTGAAGAAGAGGAAGATAGCGGTCCGCTGGATCTCTCCACGCCGTATCCCATTACCCTGACACGGGTGGCGCTGGACAACGTCAACATCAAGATTGATGACACCACGGTATCGGTGATGGACTTCACCTCCGGCCTGAACTGGCAGGAGAAAACCCTGACCCTGAAACCGACGTCGCTGAAAGGCTTGCTGATTGCCTTGCCGAAGGTGGCGGACGTGGCGCAGGAAGAAGTGGTCGAACCGAAGATTGAAAATCCGCAGCCTGATGAAAAACCGCTCGGCGAAACGCTGAAAGATCTCTTTTCTCGCCCGGTATTGCCGGAAATGACCGACGTGCATTTGCCGCTTAACCTGAACATTGAAGAGTTTAAGGGCGAGCAGCTGCGCGTGACGGGTGACACGGACATCACCGTGCGCACCATGCTGCTGAAAGTGAGCAGTATCGACGGCAATACCAAACTGGACGCCCTGGATATCGATTCCAGTCAAGGGATCGTCAACGCCAGCGGCACGGCGCAGCTGTCAGACAACTGGCCGGTGGATATCACCCTCAACAGCACACTGAACGTGGAGCCGTTGAAAGGTGAAAAGGTGAAGCTGAAAGTGGGCGGCGCGCTGCGCGAACAGCTGGAGATTGGCGTAAACCTTTCCGGTCCGGTGGATATGGATTTACGCGCCCAGACGCGACTGGCGGAAGCCGGATTGCCGCTCAACGTGGAAGTGAACAGCAAACAGCTTTACTGGCCGTTCACTGGTGAGAAGCAGTATCAGGCGGATGATCTGAAACTGAAACTCACCGGTAAAATGACCGATTACACGCTCTCTATGCGAACGGCAGTGAAGGGACAGGAGATCCCGCCAGCCACCATTACCCTTGATGCCAAAGGTAATGAACAGCAGGTCAATCTCGACAAACTCACCGTCGCGGCGCTGGAAGGGAAAACTGAACTCAAAGCGTTGCTCGACTGGCAGCAGGCAATTAGCTGGCGCGGTGAGCTAACGCTTAACGGCATTAACACCGCCAAAGAGTTCCCGGAGTGGCCGTCGAAACTCAATGGCTTGATTAAAACCCGCGGTAGCCTGTACGGCGGTACCTGGCAGATGGAGGTGCCAGAACTGAAGCTGACCGGTAACGTCAAACAGAACAAAGTGAACGTTGACGGCACGCTGAAAGGCAACAGTTATATGCAGTGGAAGATCCCAGGGCTGCATCTGGAACTGGGGCCAAACAGTGCCGAAGTGAAAGGCGAGCTGGGGGTAAAAGATCTCAATCTTGATGCCACCATCAACGCGCCGGGGCTGGATAACGCGCTGCCGGGGCTTGGCGGTACAGCGAAAGGGCTGGTGAAAGTTCGCGGCACGGTGGAAGCGCCACAACTACTGGCAGATATCACCGCGCGCGGCCTGCGCTGGCAGGAACTTTCCGTGGCGCAGGTTCGCGTGGAAGGCGATATCAAATCCACCGATCAGATTGCGGGTATACTTGACGTACGCGTTGAGCAAATCTCGCAGCCCGATGTGAGTATCAACCTCGTCACCCTGAATGCCAAAGGCAGCGAAAAACAGCACGAGTTACAGTTGCGGATTCAGGGCGAGCCGGTTTCCGGACAGCTTAATCTGACAGGAAGTTTTGATCGCAAAGAAGAACGCTGGAAGGGAACACTTAGCAATACCCGCTTCCAGACGCCAGTCGGCCCGTGGTCGCTGACCCGCGATATTGCGCTGGATTATCGCAACAAGGAGCAAAAAATCAGCATCGGGCCGCACTGCTGGCTTAACCCGAATGCGGAACTGTGCGTGCCGCAAACTATCGATGCGGGGGCCGAAGGGCGTGCGGTGGTGAATCTCAACCGCTTCGACCTCGCCATGCTGAAACCGTTTATGCCAGAAACCACTCAGGCCAGCGGTATCTTCACGGGTAAAGCGGACGTTGCCTGGGACACCACGAAAGAGGGGCTGCCGCAGGGCAGTATCACCCTTTCGGGGCGTAACGTGCAGGTAACGCAAACCGTCAACGATGCGGCGCTGCCCGTGGCGTTTCAGACGCTGAATCTGACGGCGGAATTGCGTAACAACCGTGCCGAATTGAGCTGGACCATCCGCCTGACCAATAACGGCCAGTTTGATGGACAGGTGCAGGTGACCGATCCGCAAGGCCGCCGTAATCTTGGTGGCAACGTCAATATCCGTAACTTCAACCTTGCGATGATAAACCCCATCTTTACCCGTGGGGAAAAAGCAGCGGGGATGGTGAGTGCCAACTTGCGTCTGGGGGGGGATGTGCAAAGCCCGCAGTTGTTTGGTCAGCTTCAGGTTACGGGTGTGGATATCGACGGCAACTTTATGCCGTTTGATATGCAGCCGAGCCAGCTTGCGGTCAACTTTAACGGTATGCGCTCGACGCTTGCCGGTACAGTACGGACCCAGCAGGGTGAAATCTACCTGAACGGTGATGCCGACTGGAGCCAGATTGAAAACTGGCGGGCGCGGGTAACAGCGAAGGGCAGTAAAGTGCGTATCACCGTGCCGCCGATGGTACGAATGGATGTATCACCAGATGTTGTATTCGAGGCTACACCAAACCTGTTTACCCTCGATGGTCGCGTGGATGTCCCGTGGGCGCGCATCGTGGTGCATGAGCTGCCGGAAAGCGCGGTGGGCGTCTCCAGCGATGTGGTGATGCTTAACGATAACCTGCAACCGGAAGAGGCAAAAACGGCGTCGATTCCGATTAACAGCAACCTGATTGTCCACGTCGGCAACAATGTGCGCATTGACGCCTTTGGCCTGAAAGCGCGGCTGACGGGCGATCTTAACGTCGTTCAGGGCAAACAAGGGCTGGGCCTGAACGGGCAGATCAACATCCCTGAAGGGCGCTTCCATGCCTATGGTCAGGATCTGATTGTGCGTAAGGGTGAGCTACTGTTCTCTGGCCCGCCGGATCAACCGTATCTTAATATTGAAGCTATTCGTAACCCGGATGCTACAGAAGACGACGTCATCGCCGGAGTTCGCGTCACTGGTCTGGCGGACGAACCGAAAGCGGAGATCTTCTCTGACCCGGCGATGTCGCAACAGGCTGCATTGTCTTATTTGCTACGTGGACAAGGGCTGGAGAGCGATCAGAGCGACAGTGCGGCGATGACCTCGATGCTGATTGGTCTGGGGGTTGCACAAAGTGGTCAGATTGTGGGTAAAATCGGCGAGACGTTTGGCGTAAGCAATTTAGCGCTCGACACCCAGGGTGTAGGCGACTCCTCCCAGGTGGTGGTCAGCGGCTATGTATTGCCAGGTCTGCAAGTGAAATACGGCGTGGGTATATTTGACTCTATAGCAACACTCACGTTACGTTATCGCCTGATGCCTAAGCTATATCTGGAAGCCGTGTCTGGTGTAGACCAGGCACTGGATTTGCTCTATCAGTTCGAGTTTTAGCAATGCGAATATTTGTCTACGGCAGTTTACGCCACAAACAAGGCAACAGTCACTGGATGACCAATGCCCAGTTACTGGGCGATTTCAGTATCGATAACTACCAGTTGTATAGCCTGGGCCACTATCCAGGCGCAGTTCCGGGGAACGGAACAGTACACGGTGAAGTTTATCGTATTGACAACGCCACGCTGGCCGAACTTGATGCCTTGCGCACCAGGGGCGGTGAATACGCGCGCCAGTTGATTCAGACGCCGTACGGGAGTGCATGGATGTACGTTTATCAACGACCCGTCGATGGATTAAAGCTAATTGAAAGCGGCGACTGGTTAGACAGGGATAAGTAACCATACGCATACGCCACCTTCGGGTGGCGTTGTTTTTTGCGAGACGACTCGCATTCTGTTTTGTAATTCCCTCACCTTTTGCTTTTCTCTCCGAGCCGCTTTCCATATCTGTTAACGCATAAAAAACTCTGCTGGCGTTCACAAATGCGCAGGGGTAAAACGTTTCCTGTAGCACCGTGAGTTATACTTTGTATAACTTAAGGAGGTGCAGATGCGTATTACCATAAAAAGATGGGGGAACAGTTCAGGTATGGTCATTCCTAATGTTGTGATGAAAGAACTTAACTTACGGCCGGGGCAGAGCGTGGAGGCGCAAGTGAGCAACAATCAACTGATTCTGACACCCATCTCCAGGCGCTACTCGCTTGATGAACTGCTGGCACAGTGTGACATGAACGCCACGGAACTTAGCGAGCAGGATGTCTGGGGTAAATCCACCCCTGCGGGTGACGAAATATGGTAAAGAAAAGTGAATTTGAACGGGGAGACATTGTGCTGGTTGGCTTTGATCCAGCAAGCGGCCATGAACAGCAAGGTGCTGGTCGACCTGCGCTTGTGCTCTCCGTTCAAGCCTTTAATCAACTGGGAATGACGCTGGTGGCCCCCATTACGCAGGGCGGAAATTTTGCCCGTTATGCCGGATTTAGCGTTCCTTTACATTGCGAAGAAGGCGATGTGCACGGCGTGGTGCTGGTGAATCAGGTGCGGATGATGGATCTACGCGCCCGGCTGGCAAAGCGTATTGGTCTGGCTGCGGGTGAGGTGGTGGAAGAGGCGTTATTACGTTTGCAGGCGGTGGTGGAATAAGGTGTGTTTATTTATCGCGGGCATAAAAAACCCCTACTAACCGAAGCCCGGCGTTCAGGGTTATTACGCTAGAAGAACTTATTTATTCTTTGCGCGCTCGAAGGAGGCAACGATTTCAGCTTTAGCGGCTTCTGCGTTTTCCCAGCCTTCAACTTTCACCCACTTGCCTTTTTCGAGGTCTTTGTAGTGCTCGAAGAAGTGAGCGATTTGCGCTTTCAGCAGCTCTGGCAGATCGTTAACGTCTTTAATGTGATCGTATTCTTTGCTCAGCTTGGTGTGCGGAACAGCAATCAGTTTCGCATCTTCACCGGCTTCGTCGGTCATTTTCAGTACGCCAACCGGACGGCAGCGGATCACAGAACCCGGCTGCAGCGGGTACGGAGTCGGGACCAGTACGTCAACCGGGTCACCGTCCAGAGACAGGGTGTGGTTGATGTAACCGTAGTTGCACGGATAGAACATCGCGGTGGACATGAAGCGGTCAACGAACAGTGCGCCGCTCTCTTTGTCGATTTCGTATTTGATCGGATCTGCGTTAGCCGGGATCTCAATAACAACGTAGATGTCTTCCGGCAGATCTTTACCCGCAGGGACGTTGAGTAAGCTCATGTCTGTTTCCTTTAAAAATATGTGGCAAACAAGTGCCGAGTATTATAGCCAACTCGCGCCGAATGTCTTCGCTTGTTTTCTTCTTCATTTTCCTTTTTAGCCAGTTTTAAGGTGGTTTAAAGAGCAGGAAAATCCATAACCGTAGCCGCATTTTTCATAGTGAGATGAAAGCGATTACAAACTTGTGATTAACGTTTTATTTACTTTTTTGAAGTGTGATGTAACGCAATCCGTTACATAACGAATTGTCTATAGTTTTTTCGCGAACATCTTTTCACCAATAATAATTACCCCGACGAGGACAACCCTATGTGGAAACGCTTACTTGTAGTCTCTGCAGTCTCGGCAGCCATGTCGTCTATGGCGTTGGCCGCTCCATTAACCGTTGGATTTTCGCAGGTCGGATCGGAATCCGGCTGGCGCGCCGCAGAAACCAATGTGGCGAAAAGTGAAGCCGAAAAGCGCGGAATTACGTTGAAAATTGCCGATGGTCAGCAAAAGCAGGAAAACCAGATTAAAGCGGTACGTTCCTTCGTCGCGCAAGGGGTGGATGCGATCTTTATCGCTCCAGTGGTAGCGACCGGTTGGGAGCCGGTATTAAAAGAGGCGAAAGATGCCGAAATCCCGGTCTTCTTGCTCGATCGTTCCATCGATGTGAAAGACAAATCTCTCTATATGACCACCGTGACTGCCGACAACATCCTCGAAGGTAAGTTGATCGGTGACTGGCTGGTAAAAGAAGTGAATGGCAAACCGTGTAACGTGGTGGAGTTGCAGGGCACCGTTGGAGCCAGCGTCGCCATTGACCGTAAGAAAGGCTTTGCCGAAGCCATTAAGAATGCGCCAAACATCAAAATTATCCGCTCGCAGTCTGGTGACTTTACCCGTAGTAAAGGCAAAGAAGTGATGGAGAGCTTTATCAAAGCGGAAAACAACGGCAAAAACATCTGCATGGTTTACGCCCATAACGATGACATGGTGATTGGCGCGATTCAGGCAATTAAAGAAGCGGGCCTGAAACCGGGCAAAGATATCCTGACAGGCTCTATCGACGGCGTGCCGGACATCTACAAAGCGATGATTGATGGCGAAGCGAACGCCAGCGTTGAACTGACGCCGAACATGGCAGGCCCCGCTTTTGATGCGCTGGAGAAATACAAAAAAGACGGCACCATGCCTGAAAAGCTGACCCTGACCAAATCCACCCTTTATCTGCCTGATACCGCAAAAGAAGAGTTAGAGAAGAAGAAAAATATGGGGTATTGAGGGGCATCAATGCCTGATGCCGACTTGTGGGCCGCCGGATAAGGCATTCACGCCGCATCCGGCGGTTGTGCGAGATGCCTGATGCGACGCAGTTGTGTCTTATCTGGCGCACGCTTTACAACGGGGGAAACTATGAATACTAACCAACACCAGGAAATCCTCCGCACCGAAGGATTAAGTAAATTTTTCCCCGGCGTCAAAGCGTTAGACAACGTTGATTTCAGCCTGCGCCGTGGTGAAATCATGGCGCTGCTCGGTGAAAACGGGGCGGGAAAATCAACGCTAATCAAAGCATTAACCGGTGTCTACCACGCCGATCGTGGCACCATCTGGCTGGAAGGCCAGACTATCTCACCGAAAAATACCGCCCACGCACAACAACTCGGCATCGGCACCGTCTATCAGGAAGTCAACCTGCTACCCAATATGTCGGTCGCTGATAATCTATTCATAGGTCGCGAACCCAAACGTTTCGGCCTTCTACGCCGTAAAGAGATGGAAAAGCGCGCCACCGAACTGATGGCATCTTACGGTTTCTCCCTCGACGTGCGCGAACCGCTCAACCGCTTTTCAGTCGCGATGCAGCAAATCGTCGCCATTTGCCGGGCTATCGATCTCTCTGCCAAAGTGCTGATCCTCGATGAACCCACCGCCAGCCTCGACACTCAGGAAGTAGAGTTACTGTTTGGCCTGATGCGTCAGTTGCGCGATCGCGGCGTCAGCCTGATCTTTGTCACTCACTTTCTCGATCAGGTCTATCAGGTCAGCGATCGGATCACCGTCTTACGCAACGGCAGTTTCGTAGGCTGTCGGGAAACCCGCGAGCTACCGCAGATCGAACTGGTAAAAATGATGCTGGGGCGCGAGCTGGACACCCACGCGCTACAGCGTGCCGGACGAACATTGCTGAGCGACAAACCCGTTGCCGCGTTCAAAAATTACGGCAAAAAAGGAACGATCGCACCGTTTGATCTCGAAGTACGCCCCGGCGAGATCGTTGGCCTGGCAGGCTTGCTGGGATCAGGACGTACCGAAACCGCCGAAGTGATCTTCGGGATCAAACCTGCTGACAGCGGCACGGCGTTGATCAAAGGCAAACCGCAAACCCTGCGATCGCCACATCAGGCTTCGGTACTGGGTATCGGCTTCTGCCCGGAAGACAGGAAAACCGATGGCATCATCGCTGCCGCCTCGGTGCGGGAAAATATCATCCTCGCTCTCCAGGCCCAGCGCGGCTGGCTACGACCGATTTCCCGCAAAGAACAGCAAGAAATTGCCGAACGCTTTATCCGCCAGCTTGGCATTCGCACACCTTCAACTGAACAACCGATTGAATTTCTCTCCGGCGGCAATCAGCAAAAAGTGTTGCTTTCACGTTGGCTACTGACCCGACCGCAATTTCTGATCCTCGATGAGCCAACCCGCGGCATTGATGTTGGTGCCCACGCCGAGATCATCCGCCTGATTGAAACGCTGTGCGCCGATGGACTGGCGCTGCTGGTGATCTCCTCCGAACTGGAAGAACTGGTGGGCTATGCCGATCGGGTGATTATCATGCGCGATCGCAAACAGGTGGCGGAGATCCCGCTGGCAGAGCTTTCCGTTCCGGCGATCATGAACGCCATTGCGGCGTAAGGAGAACAGTGTGATGCCTCAATCTCTCCCGGACACTACGCCGCCGAAAAGGCGTTTTCGCTGGCCAACAGGAATGCCGCAGCTGGCGGCACTGTTGCTGGTGCTGCTGGTCGATAGCCTGGTGGCCCCGCATTTCTGGCAGGTGGTGCTTCAGGATGGGCGTTTGTTCGGTAGCCCTATCGACATTCTTAATCGCGCCGCCCCCGTTGCGCTGTTGGCGATTGGTATGACGCTGGTGATCGCCACTGGTGGGATTGATCTCTCCGTGGGGGCGGTGATGGCTATCGCCGGAGCCACAACGGCTGCGATGACGGTCGCGGGATTCAGCCTGCCGATTGTTTTGTTAAGCGCCCTGGGCACTGGCATCCTGGCGGGATTGTGGAACGGCATACTGGTAGCGATCCTCAAAATTCAGCCGTTTGTCGCCACCCTGATCCTGATGGTCGCCGGGCGCGGCGTGGCGCAACTGATCACCTCCGGACAGATCGTCACATTTAACTCACCGGATCTCTCCTGGTTTGGCAGCGGATCGCTGTTGTTCCTGCCAACACCAGTCATTATTGCGGTACTGACGCTTCTCCTCTTCTGGCTGTTGACCCGCAAAACGGCGCTGGGGATGTTTATCGAAGCCGTTGGTATCAACATTCGGGCGGCAAAAAATGCCGGAGTTAACACGCGAATCATCGTCATGCTCACCTACGTGTTGAGCGGGCTGTGTGCGGCGATTGCGGGCATTATCGTGGCGGCGGATATTCGCGGTGCCGATGCCAACAACGCCGGATTATGGCTGGAGCTGGACGCCATTCTTGCAGTGGTTATTGGCGGTGGATCGCTGATGGGCGGGCGCTTTAACCTGCTGCTTTCGGTGGTGGGGGCGCTGATTATTCAGGGAATGAACACCGGAATTTTGCTTTCTGGCTTTCCGCCGGAGATGAACCAGGTGGTGAAAGCGGTGGTGGTGCTTTGCGTGCTGATTGTTCAGTCGCAACGCTTTATCAGTCTGATTAAAGGGGTACGTAACCGTGATAAAACGTAATTTGCCACTGATGATCACCATCGGCGTCTTTGTGTTGGGTTATATCTACTGTCTGACCCAGTTTCCCGGTTTTGCTTCCACAAGAGTGATCTGCAATATCCTGACCGATAACGCCTTTCTTGGGATAATCGCCGTTGGCATGACCTTTGTGATCCTCTCCGGTGGGATCGATCTCTCCGTCGGTTCGGTGATCGCCTTTACTGGCGTGTTTCTGGCAAAAGTGATTGGCGATTTCGGCCTCTCGCCGTTGCTGGCGTTTCCGCTGGTGTTGGTGATGGGCTGTGCCTTCGGCGCATTTATGGGGCTTCTGATTGACGCCCTGAAGATCCCGGCGTTTATCATTACCCTTGCGGGAATGTTCTTTTTGCGTGGCGTCAGCTATCTCGTTTCGGAAGAGTCGATCCCGATAAACCATCCTGTTTATGACACGCTCTCAAGTCTTGCGTGGAAAATCCCTGGCGGCGGTCGCTTAAGTGCGATGGGACTGCTGATGCTGGCGGTGGTGGTTATCGGCATATTCCTCGCGCATCGTACCCGTTTTGGTAATCAGGTATACGCCATTGGCGGCAACGCAACGTCGGCAAACCTGATGGGGATTTCCACTCGCAGCACCACTATTCGCATTTATATGCTCTCCACCGGACTGGCAACGCTGGCGGGGATTGTCTTCTCGATTTATACCCAGGCCGGATATGCACTGGCGGGCGTAGGTGTGGAACTGGATGCTATCGCCTCAGTGGTAATTGGCGGTACGCTTTTGAGTGGTGGCGTTGGAACGGTATTAGGGACGCTTTTTGGCGTGGCGATTCAGGGACTGATTCAGACTTACATAAACTTTGATGGCACGCTGAGTTCCTGGTGGACGAAAATCGCCATCGGTATTTTGTTGTTTATTTTTATAGCATTACAGCGTGGATTAACGGTGCTGTGGGAGAATCGTCAGAGTTCGCCTGTGACAAGAGTCAACATTGTGCAGCGATAAAAACGCCTCTCCGTGTGGAGAGGCGCAGGAGATTACGCGTCCGGGAACTCACGGATAAAGCGTTCGACATCTTCAACCATATGGTCGTTGCCGACAAAGAACGAACGGCGCTGGTGCAGGGTTTCCGGGATGATATCCAGAATACGCTCTTTGCCATCGCTCGCTTTACCGCCTGCTTGTTCCGCCAGGAATGCCATCGGGTTGCACTCATACAGTAAACGCAGTTTACCGTCCGGGTGGCTGGCGGTGCTTGGGTAGAGATAAATACCGCCTTTCAGCAGGTTACGGTGGAAATCCGCGACCAGTGAACCGATATAACGTGAGGTATACGGGCGATTGGTAGACTTATCTTCTTCCTGGCAGAATTTAATGTACTTCTTCACCCCGTTCGGAAACTTAATGTAGTTTCCTTCGTTGATGGAGTAGGTTTTGCCTTTCTCCGGGAAGCGCATCCGTTCCTGGCACAGGCAGAAAACGCCCAGCGAAGGATCGTAAGTAAAGGCGTGAACACCGCATCCGGTGGTGTAAACCAGCATGGTAGAGGAGCCGTATACCACGTAACCTGCCGCAACCTGTTTGTTACCAGGCTGGAGGAAATCTTCTTCCGTTACCGGCGTGCCAACAGGTGTAACGCGGCGGTAGATGGAGAAAATGGTACCGACAGAGACGTTAACATCGATGTTGGACGAGCCATCCAGGGGGTCCATCAGCACCACGTATTTTGCGTGTTCACAGCCTTCAAAGACGACAATCTCATCTTCTTCTTCAGAGGCAATGCCCGCAACGATATCGCGTGCTTTCAGTGCGGCTTTCAGTTTTTCATTAGCGAACAAGTCGAGTTTCTGCTGAACCTCGCCCTGCACATTCTCAGCACCGCTGGCACCCAGGATATCAACCAGTCCTGCTTTGTTGATATCGCGATGGATAATCTTGGCGCCCAGTTTTATTGCCGACAGCAAAGCAGTGAGCTCACCGGTAGCATGAGAAAACTCGTGCTGCTTTTCGACAATAAATTCACCTAACGTTTTCATAAAACTTTCCCTGCAATGTTTATGGAGTAAAGCGACCGCAACAATCTTAACAAATAATCTCAATGTTGCGCTCAGGTGAATCGCGCCAGCAAATTGCGGATTATCCTGAAATGCGTTTCTCACTTGCCCGACATATGCGTAAAATGAGCGGCAGATTAAAAAAGGATAGTGACGTATGCGCATTCATATTTTAGGAATTTGTGGCACGTTTATGGGCGGTCTGGCGATGCTGGCGCGCCAGTTAGGCCATGAAGTAACGGGTTCGGACGCCAATGTGTATCCGCCGATGAGCACCTTACTTGAGAAGCAAGGCATTGAACTGATTCAGGGTTACGATGCCAGCCAGCTCGACCCGCAGCCGGATCTGGTGATTATTGGCAACGCCATGACCCGTGGAAATCCGTGTGTGGAAGCGGTACTGGAAAAAAACATCCCTTATATGTCAGGTCCGCAGTGGCTGCACGATTTTGTGCTGCGTGACCGCTGGGTGCTGGCCGTTGCCGGTACACACGGCAAAACCACCACGGCGGGAATGGCGACCTGGATTCTGGAACAGTGTGGTTACAAACCAGGATTTGTGATCGGCGGTGTGCCGGGGAACTTTGAGGTCTCGGCGCGTCTGGGCGAAAGCGACTTCTTTGTTATCGAAGCGGATGAGTACGACTGCGCCTTCTTCGACAAACGCTCTAAATTTGTCCATTACTGCCCGCGTACGCTGATCCTCAACAACCTTGAGTTCGATCACGCCGATATCTTTGACGACCTGAAAGCGATCCAGAAACAGTTCCACCATCTGGTGCGTATCGTTCCGGGGCAGGGCCGTATTATCTGGCCGGAAAACGACATCAACCTGAAACAGACCATGGCGATGGGCTGCTGGAGCGAGCAGGAGCTGGTGGGCGAGCAAGGTCACTGGCAGGCGAAAAAGCTGACCACTGACGCTTCTGAATGGGAAGTCTTGCTGGATGGCGAAAAAGTGGGCGAAGTGAAATGGTCGCTGGTAGGCGAACATAATATGCACAATGGCCTGATGGCGATTGCGGCGGCTCGCCATGTTGGTGTAGCGCCGGCAGATGCCGCTAACGCGCTGGGTTCGTTTATTAACGCTCGTCGCCGTCTGGAATTGCGTGGTGAAGCAAATGGCGTCACGGTATATGACGATTTCGCCCATCACCCGACGGCGATTCTGGCAACGCTGGCGGCGCTGCGTGGCAAAGTTGGTGGTACGGCGCGCATTATTGCTGTGCTGGAACCGCGCTCGAATACCATGAAAATGGGGATCTGCAAAGACGATCTGGCACCTTCATTAGGTCGTGCCGATGAAGTCTTCCTGCTGCAACCGGCGCATATTCCGTGGCAGGTGGCAGAAGTGGCAGAAGCCTGCGTTCAGCCTGCACATTGGAGCGGCGATGTGGATACGCTGGCAGATATGGTGGTGAAAACCGCTCAGCCTGGCGACCATATTCTGGTGATGAGCAATGGCGGTTTTGGTGGGATCCATCAGAAACTGCTGGATGGACTGGCGAAGAAGGCGGAAGCTGCGCAGTAATTTGGCCTCAGCCTGATATAGCATTGCCGGATAAGGCGTTTACACCGTATCCGGCAAACCATACTCACATCAACAACGAAAATTACCCTTCGTTTTCCGCTAACTCACGCAGATATTGGAAAATCTGGCGCGCGGATTTCGGCGGCTTATTCCCTTCTTTCTCTTTCTTCGCGTTGCGGATCAGAGTACGCAGTTGCTGACGATCGGCATCGGGCCACAGATTTAATACTTCAGCAATGGCGTCATCACCCTGGTCGATCAGACGATCGCGCAGGTTTTCCAGTTTATGGAACAACACCACCTGCTGGTTGTGGCGATTTTTCAGCTTATCCAGCGCCTGACGGATCGGTTCAACATCGCGCTGGCGCAGCATCTTACCGATGAGCTGCAACTGGCGGCGGCGACCTTCCATCTTAATACGCTGGGCTAACTCAATAGCCGCACGCAGATCCGCATCTAACGGGATCTTATCCAGCGCGTTTTTCCCCAGATCAACAATTTCCGCGCCAAGGCGTTTTAGCTCCTCGGCATCACGTTTAATTTCACTTTTACTGACCCAGATAATTTCATCGTCTTCGTCTTCGATGTCATCACCGGGAACGTCGTCGAGCCAGTCTTCGGGCTGCTTAGTCATCTCAGGCTCCTTAAAAAAAGAGGCTAATGTTACCAGTTAAGATGCGCACTGAAAAACGGTTCTCTGTTAGACTTCAGAGAAACTCTCTACATTATGGCACTTGCAATGAAAGTAATCTCTCAAGTTGAAGCGCAGCGCAAGATTCTGGAAGAAGCAGTTTCGACTGCGCTGGAGTTGGCCTCAGGCAAATCGGACGGTGCAGAAGTTGCCGTCAGCAAGACCACCGGCATTAGCGTAAGCACGCGTTATGGTGAAGTGGAGAATGTTGAATTCAATAGCGATGGCGCGCTGGGGATCACCGTTTATCACCAGAACCGTAAAGGTAGCGCATCGTCTACCGATTTAAGCCCGCAGGCCATTGCCCGCACCGTACAGGCGGCGCTGGATATTGCCCGTTACACTTCGCCAGATCCGTATGCAGGCGTGGCAGACAAAGAACTGCTGGCTTTTGACGCACCGGATCTCGACTTGTTCCACCCTGCGGACGTTTCTCCGGATGAAGCCATTGAACTGGCGGCTCGCGCGGAACAGGCGGCATTGCAGGCGGACAAACGCATCACCAATACCGAAGGCGGTAGCTTTAACAGCCACTACGGTGTCAAAGTTTTCGGCAACAGCCACGGCATGTTGCAGGGTTACTGCTCTACGCGTCATTCGCTCTCCAGCTGTGTAATTGCCGAAGAAAATGGCGATATGGAGCGTGATTACGCCTACACCATTGGCCGTGCGATGAGCGATCTGCAAACGCCAGAGTGGGTTGGGGCCGACTGTGCTCGCCGCACTTTATCGCGTCTGTCACCGCGTAAACTCTCCACCATGAAAGCGCCGGTCATTTTTGCCAATGAAGTGGCAACCGGGCTTTTTGGGCATCTGGTGGGGGCGATAGCGGGTGGATCGGTTTACCGTAAATCCACCTTCCTGCTGGATTCGCTGGGTAAACAAATTCTGCCGGACTGGCTGACCATTGAAGAGCATCCGCATCTGCTGAAAGGGCTGGCCTCTACGCCATTCGACAGCGAAGGTGTGCGCACCGAGCGTCGCGATATTATTAAAGATGGCATTCTGACTCAGTGGCTGCTGACCAGCTACTCGGCGCGGAAACTGGGGCTGAAAAGCACTGGACACGCAGGCGGTATTCACAACTGGCGGATTGCCGGACAAGGGCTAAGCTTCGAACAAATGCTCAAAGAGATGGGTACCGGGCTGGTGGTGACGGAGCTGATGGGCCAGGGCGTGAGTGCCATTACCGGTGATTATTCCCGTGGTGCAGCGGGCTTCTGGGTAGAGAATGGCGAAATTCAGTATCCTGTTAGTGAAATCACCATCGCAGGTAATTTGAAAGATATGTGGCGCAATATTGTCACCGTCGGTAATGATATTGAAACACGCAGTAATATACAGTGTGGTTCTGTGCTGTTGCCGGAGATGAAAATCGCCGGGCAGTAAAAAAACTGGCGCGACCTGCCGCGCTATAAACTAAAAAATTACACAAAATCATTCGCACTGCATCGAGACGGAAAGTGAATGAGAGCCGGGGAGCGTACTCGTAGTACGTGACTCGGGCGAATGAGCGTAGCCGTCGATGAGGCAGTGTGAAGGATGAAGTGTAAATAAAAAAGGAAGTGAGCAATGCGTAAAAGCCTGTTAGCTATTCTTGCAGTCTCCTCATTGGTATTCAGTTCGGCGTCGTTTGCCGCTGATCTGGAAGACAATATGGAAACCCTCAACGACAATTTAAAAGTGGTCGAAAAAGCCGATAACGCGGTGCAAGTCAAAGACGCGTTAACTAAAATGCGCGCTGCGGCGCTGGATGCGCAAAAAGCGACGCCGCCGAAGCTTGAAGGCAAATCACCGGACAGCCCGGAAATGAAAGACTTCCGCCACGGTTTCGATATTCTGGTCGGTCAGATTGACGACGCGCTGAAGCTGGCAAATGAAGGTAAAGTAAAAGAAGCGCAGGCTGCCGCAGAGCAACTGAAAACGACCCGCAACGTCTATCACCAGAAGTATCGTTAATTCTTTATTGGGCGGTGAAACGTTACCGCCCAACGCTTTCTTCTCCCTTCGTAAAATCACCGCAATATCTATCTTCACCACGGCATATTCCTGCGTGTCGTCCTCATTTTTGCGAGGCGTTTTCCAGAAATGAATGTAATGCATATGTAATGCTATAATGCATTACACTTTTCATAATTACCGGAGGCATAATGGCCACACTTAACGTCCGCCTGGATGACAAACTGAAAAATGAGGCTTATGCGGTGCTGGAAAAATTAAATATTACGCCTACTGAAGCAGTGCGGCTGCTGTTTCAGTACGTTGCGGAAAATGGACGAATGCCGGTAAAAACGCTCACTGTCAGTGATAGTGAAGAAGCCTTGTTACGCACTGTCAGGGAACGACTTTCCAACCCACAAGAGGCCATTAAGGTCCGACTGGATGAACTATGAGCTGGCGTTTGATCCGCGGGCGCTGAAAGAGTGGCAAAAACTGGGCGTGACAGTCCGGGAACAATTTAAAAAAAAGCTTGAGGATGTGCTGAAAAGGCCGCGCAATCCATCGGCTAAACTGCGGGATTTACCGGACTGCTACAAAATTAAGCTGCGCACACTGGGATATCGCCTGGTCTATTCCGTCAATGATAAAGAGTTACTCGTGTTGGTGATAGCTATTGGTAAGAGAGAGAACTCAGCCGTTTATGAAGACGCGACAAAACGGCTGGATGAGTGACTAACGTAAATGATGCACCACCTGATTGCTGCTGCCGCGCCAGATCAGGGAAGGGTCTTTTAAATCCTGCACAAATTTGCCGTCGACCAGCACGTTAATCAAATCAACAACCTGCATTTGCGTAGCGTTGAGTTCGTCGAGTTTATAGCCTGTCCACACCCAGATGTCTTTACCCGGACACTCGGCGCGGATGCGTTGTACCAGTTTCAGAATATCCGGCACGTTTTGCGGATGCAGCGGATCGCCGCCGGAGAGGGAAATACCCTGGCGTTTGATGCGAGTGTCATTCAGATCGTTAATGATCTGGTCTTCCATTGCTTTGGTAAATGGCTGACCGGAATTTACCCGCCATGTGCTTTTGTTATAGCAACCGGGGCATTCATGAACACACCCGGAGACAAACAGGGTGCAGCGAGTGCCGGGGCCGTTGACGATGTCGACAGGATAGTACTGATGAAAGTTCATTTTCGCTTCTCAATTGACGCCATGACTGCTCTGGTGCGTACGGGCGAAGTCCCCCGATGCTACGGCCACCTTGCGACGACACCAACTGGCCAGAGGCAATTCATTATGTCGGGAATCAGGAAGGGGCACGGAACGGTACCCTCTCCCTTGAGGGAGAGGGTTAGGGTGAGGGGGAAGGATTAACCTATCTGCCCATTCCCCAAATGTTTAACGCGGCGCTTAACTTCTTCCTGCTTACCAGCGTTAAACGGACGCGCATCCGGGCTACCTAAATATCCGCACACGCGGCGAGTCACCGACACACGGGAGGTGTCATGGTTACCACATTTCGGACAAGTGAAGCCTTTGCTGGTGCACTCAAACTCGCCGGTAAAGCCACACTCGTAGCATTCATCGATCGGTGTGTTGGTGCCGTAATACGGTACATGCTGATAGCTGTAATCCCAGACATCTTCCAGCGCCTTCAGGTTGTGCTGAATGTTTGGATACTCGCCATAGCAAATGAAGCCACCGTTCGCCAGTGGCGGGTAAGGCGCTTCAAAGTCGATCTTGTCGTACGGGTTCACCTTCTTCTCCACATCGAGGTGGAAACTGTTGGTGTAGTAACCTTTATCGGTCACGCCCGGCACCACGCCAAACTCAGCGGTATCGAGACGGCAGAAGCGGTCGCACAGGTTCTCACTCGGCGTACTGTAGAGGCTGAAACCGTAGCCCGTTTCTTCTTTCCACTGATCCACCGCCTGACGCAGACGCTCAACAATCGCAATACCTTTCGCGCGCAGCTGCTCGTTGTCGTAAACATGCTCGCCGCCGAACAGCGCGTTAATGGTTTCGTGGATGCCGATGTAACCCAGCGAAATAGACGCACGACCGTTTTTGAAGATTTCAGAAACGTCGTCGTCAGCATTCAGACGCACGCCACAAGCGCCTTCCATATAGAGGATCGGGGCTACGCGCGCTTTCACGCCTTCGAGACGAGCGATACGGGTCATCAGTGCCTTACGTGCCAGCACCAGACGTTCATCCAGCAGCTTCCAGAAGGTGGCTTCATCGCCTTTTGCTTCCAGCGCAATACGCGGCAGGTTCAGGCTGATCACGCCGAGGTTGTTACGACCATCGTGGATCTGCTCGCCGTTTTCATTTTCCCACACGCCGAGGAAGCTGCGGCAGCCCATCGGGGTTTTAAACGAACCGGTGACTTTCACTACCTGATCGTAGTTCAGGATATCCGGATACATGCGCTTGCTTGCGCACTCCAGCGCCAGCTGTTTGATGTCGTAGTTCGGATCGCCTTTTTTATGGTTCAGGCCATCGCGAATCGCAAACACCAGTTTCGGGAACACCGCCGTTTTACGGTTTTTACCAAGGCCTGCGATACGGTTACGCAGGATAGATTCCTGAATCAGGCGCGATTCCCAGCTGGTGCCCAGACCAAAACCAAAGGTCACAAACGGTGTTTGACCGTTGGCGGTGTGGAGGGTGTTTACTTCGTACTCCAGCGACTGGAAGGCATCGTAGCACTCTTTGATGGTACGAGAGTTAGCGTAGCCTTCGGCGTCCGGGATGTTCCACTCTTCTGCGGTCTTGCGATGTTTGTTGTAGCTGGCGGTGACAAACGGTGCCAGCACTTCATCGATACGGTTAATGGTGGTGCCGCCATAAATATGGCTGGCGACCTGAGCAATAATCTGCGCAGTTACAGCGGTTGCCGTAGAGATCGACTTCGGCGGTTCAATCTCGGCGTTCCCCATTTTAAAGCCCTGGGTCAGCATGCCTTTCAGGTCGATCAACATGCAGTTGAACATCGGGAAGAACGGTGAGTAATCGAGATCGTGATAGTGAATATCGCCACGCTCATGTGCCTGCACCACGTCACGCGGCAGCAGGTGCTGGCGTGCATAGTGTTTAGCCACGATCCCGGCCAGCAGGTCGCGCTGGGTTGGAATCACCTTGCTGTCTTTGTTGGCGTTTTCGTTGAGCAACGAGGAGTTGGTCTGCTCGACCAGACCACGGATCTCCTGGTTCAGGCGACCGCGTTTTTCACGTTCAATGTCGCGATCGTGACGGTACTCGATGTAAGCACGAGCCAGCTGTTTGTATGGCCCCGACATCAGCTGGTTTTCAACTGCGGTCTGGATCTCATTGATATCCACCTGGTTGCGGCCCTGCATCTGCTCGCTGACAACCGCAGCAACAGTGGCGCAATAATCGGCATCATCGACTTCCGCTGCTTTAGCTGCACGCAGAATCGCTTCTTTGATGCGCTCTGATTTAAACGGCACTTTGCAGCCGTCTCGTTTCATCACATGCGGTGTCATGATCGCTCCATATTTTTAAGAACAGGTTATCCACAGAAATTGGGAAAGGCGTTTTCCGGTTTTTTCGTTTCGTTTTCCGGTGCTTTCCGCAATCGCCATCCGCTTATCCACAACGCCGCACCTTTTTCGTGGGGAGCTGTAGTAGCAATTATAGTCGATTAATACAACATATTGGGTTGGGACGCATTTTAAAGTCTATATATAGTGCTTTGCATCAAGGATGTTTGAACTTTTTTTGATGTAGCTCAAAGTAAAAAGCAGAGCGTACGGATGACGGGCGCTACAGCGATATGTAAATTTTTTAATGAATTTTTTGATTATAAAATCAACAAAAACAACATGCTGACAGGCAAAACCCCGGAATGACAGGCATTACCGGGGCTTAGCGAAGATTTACTTCTGTAACCACCAGACAGCCTCAAAAGGCCGTAAAGTCATGGCACAGGGTTGTGGTGAGGCTTCTTCGTAGTTATGCATCACAAGCTGCCAGTTGCCGCGCATTTTCCCTGGCTGCCAGGGTTGGGTCTCACGGCTAAGGTTGGCAATGACCAGCAAGGTTTGCCCCTTCCACTCACGGCGATAGCACCACAATACAGGGCTGTTTGGCAGCAGATCCTGGTAATCGCCCCATGTCAGGACGGCTTCATGCTTACGCAGTGCGATTAACTTTTGGTAGGTGTAAAACACCGAGGACTCATCGGCCAGCGCTGCTTCTACGTTGATTTCCTGATAGTTATCGCCCAGGCCAATCCACGGTTCGCCAGCCGTAAACCCGGCATTATCGCCGTTGGTCCATTGCATGGGTGTGCGACTGTTGTCACGGGATTTACTGGCGAGGATTGCCAATAACTCGTCGGCATCACGACCATCGTTGCGCAGCTCGGCAAACATATTGAGGCTCTCCACGTCGCGATAGTCAGTAATGCGCGTGAAATGTGGGTTGGTCATGCCAATCTCTTCGCCCTGGTAGATATACGGCGTTCCCTGCATGCCATGCAGCACCATCGCCAGCATTTTTGCCGCAGGCACGCGGTATTCACCTTCATCACCAAAGCGAGAAACAATGCGCGGCTGATCGTGGTTACACCAGAACAAGGCATTCCATGCCACGTTGTGCATTCCTTGTTGCCAGTGGCGGAACAATGTTTTCAACGCCACAAAGTCAGGTTTAGCCAGCGTCCATTTCTCACCACCGGGATAATCGACCTTCAGGTGATGAAAATTAAAGGTCATCGACAATTCACTGCCTGTCAGTGCCGCGTATCGCTGGCAATGCTCAAGGCTGGTGGAGGACATTTCACCTACGGTCATTAACCCGCGTGGCGTAAACACATCGCGGTTCATCTCGTGCAAAAATTCGTGTGCTCGTGGCCCGTCGGTGTAGAAGCGACGCCCGTCGCCATCCAGGTCTTCAGGGTAACGCGGGTCTTTGGAGATCAGATTCACCACATCCAGGCGCAACCCGTCGACCCCACGATTGGCCCAGAACTCACAGACTTTTTTCAGCTCTGCGCGTACCGCTGGATTCTCCCAGTTGAGATCCGCCTGTTCTGGTGCAAAGAGATGCAAATAGTACTGTTCGCTTTCTGCATGCCAGCGCCACGCACTACCACCGAATTTTGAACGCCAGTTGTTCGGTGGCGTTTCTGGTTCTCCATCGCGCCAGATATAAAACTGGCGGTAAGGGCTTTCTTTGTTCAGCGCCTCACGAAACCAGGCATGTTGGGTAGAAGTATGATTAAACACCATATCGAGAATGATACGAATCCCGCGCGATTTTGCCTGCGTCACCAGTTCGTCAAAATCGTCCAGCGTGCCGTAGGTGGGATCAATCGCCGTATAGTTCGCTACATCGTAACCGTTATCGACCTGCGGAGAGACATAAAAGGGGGTTAGCCAGATGGCATCAACGCCCAGTTTATGCAGATAGTCCAGGCGTTGGATAACGCCACGTAAATCGCCGGTGCCGCTACCCGTGGTGTCCTGAAAACTCTTTGGATAAATCTGGTAGATAACGCCGTTTTGCCACCAGTGGGGAAGATGAGTCATTACGTTATTCCTGCAAATGCGAGGGGGCGAAATTGCGCCCCGAAGAAAATTAAACAATGTCCAGCGTGCCCAGGCGGTATTTCCGCTGATAGATAAACGAGGTGAGTACAATCGGGATGATGATGGCGATAGCCATTGCCAGCGCAAACACCTGCCAGTAGTTCGGCTGAATGGAGAGGATGCCCGGCAGGCCGCCTACGCCGATGCCATTCGCCATAACGCCGTTCAGGCCGCATAGCAATCCTGCCAGACCAGAACCAATCATCGCGCACAGCATCGGGAAGCGATATTTTAGGTTGATGCCGTACATAGCAGGCTCAGTGACCCCAAGCCAGGCGGAGATAGCGGCAGGCACGGAGATCTCGCGTTCATTGTGCTTGCGGCTGGAAATGATAATACCTATCACGGCGGAGCCCTGAGCGATATTCGACAGCGCAATCAGCGGCCACACTGGCGTGCCACCCATGCTTTGAATCATCTGCAAATCAATAGCAAGCGTGGTCTGGTGTACGCCGGTGATCACCAGTGGGGCGTACAGGAAGCCAAACAATGCCGCGCCAATCGGAGCAAAGCTGCCGGTCATCAGGTGACGTACCGCAAAGGCAACGCCATCGCCAATCATGCGACCAAACGGACCAATCAGCGCATGGGCGAGGAACACCGCGAGGATCAGCGAACAGACGGGCACCACCACCAGATAGAGGTAATCCGGCACGATGCGTTTAAGGCGAGTTTCAATAACGCCCAGCGCCAGCCCGGCTAACAGTGCCGGGATCACCTGCGCCTGATAGCCCACTTTGGCGATGCTGAACATGCCAAAGTCCCATACTTCCGGCAGCTGCTGCCCGAGCAGATAAGCGTTCATCAGCTGTGGAGAAACCAGTGTCACGCCAAGCACGATACCAAGGATCGGCGTGCCGCCCATTTTTTTCACCGCTGACCAGCAAATCCCGACCGGTAGGTAGAAGAAGATCGCTTCACCGATCAACCACAGAAAATCGTAGATCGTTTGCAGGGAAGGGTACATTTGCGCCAGCGTTTGACCGTTGCTCATGGGCAAATCGCCGATCACATTGCGAAAACCGAGGATCAAACCGCCGCTAATCAACGCGGGCAGCAACGGGAAGAAAATCTCCGCGAAATGAGAGATCAACTGCTCATGCCATTTCATATTCTGCCGGGCGGCTTTTTTTACCTGCTCTTTATCAACCTGCGCCTGTCCGGTTGACGCTATCAGTGCTTGATAGTAATCACCCACGTTGGTGCCAATCACCACCTGAAATTGCCCGGCATTGGTGAAACAGCCTTTCACCATGGGGAGTTGCTCAATTTCTTTCGGTCTGGCATTGGCCGGTTGGTTGAGGACAAAGCGCAGACGAGTAATACAGTGGCTCACCGTCGCAATATTGCCGCGCCCGCCGACCAGTTCAATCAACCGATCGATATCCGTTTGGTTTATTTTGCTCATCATAAAGCCCCATGGCAGATGACATTTTTGGTTGGCTGCAGAATATATTGCGCGGAAAAATTTAAAAACGGGAACGTTCCCGAAACGCAGCGAAGATCACAATTTATCGTTCAGGAAACGATCAGGACAGGGTGGCGGGGATGATGATTTGTTGCGGTTCGCTGCGCCCGGTGACCTGCGCGATCAACTGGCAGGCCGCCTGGCGTCCAGCTTCGGCGTAACCGGGATCTACGGTGACGATCTCCGGATGGAGGAATTTCATTAACGGTGTATTACCGACGCTCGCCAGTTGCAAGGTGTCGATGCGTTGCTCTTGCAGGTATTTACTTGCGCCAAGTGCCAGCGTGTCGGTTGCGCACAGTAACGCGGTAGTTTCAGGCGTAATCACTTTTGCTACGTTCTCATAGCCTTGCTTCATAGCAAGCCCTGGCAGAGCGGCAACAGGATGCAATTTATGCGCTTTGCAGAACGCCAGGTAGGCTTCGTGACGTCGCTTACCGGTCGTCACGTCACTATGCGGCACGCCGAGATAACTGATATTACGATGCCCCTGGTCATACAGCCGTTGCATCAGGATCTTGATTGCCCCTTCGTCGTCATAACAGACCGAAGCAAAGCCTTTTGCGTCACGCGCCAGCAGAACCAGCGATGACTGCCAGTGGGCTAACATTTCTTCTGTTATGCCGGTAAAACCGAACAGCACTACGCCGTCGATATTACGCCGTTTCAGGACCCCCAAATGTTCGGCAACTAATTGTGGGGAAAACTGACTTTCCATCATGATTGGATCGTAACCTTGTTCATAGAACGCTGGCAGCATGGTTTGAACGGCGAGATTTTCTGACAACGAATCCAGACGGGTAACAATGATGGCGACCACTTTATCGCTTTGCCCACGCATAGCGCGCGCAGAGCGGGAAGGGGAAAATCCATGCTGATTCATCACTGCTTCAACACGCTCGCGCGTGCGCTGGCTCACGCCGCTTTCGTTATTCAGCACCCGGGAAACCGTAGATTTCCCCACGCCGCTTAAGCGCGCGATGTCTTTGATGGTCAGCCGATTTTGCATCCTGTTGTCCCGTAACGTGTTGTTTAATTATTTGAGCCTAACTTTACCCGTGCATTCAGCAATGGGTAAAGTCTGGTTTATCGTTGGTTTAGTTGCCAGCAGGTATTATATCGCCATAGATGCTACGAATATTATTGGATTCTCCTTATTATTTGCGGCGCTTTTTTCACTTACCGGAGGTTATATGGAACCTGATCCCACGCCTCTCCCTCGACGGAGATTAAAACTTTTCCGGTAAGCCCGTCTTTTCACGGCGTTACCGGATGCGTAAGGCCGTGACGTTTTAACGTCCCTGCTCAGCTTTATTACCTTCAGGTAAGGCTTCGCCACGCCTGAAGACATTTCTGTACTGTTTCAGACAGTGCGGAGGGACTCCTTATGTTTAAAGAAATTTTTACCCGGTTCATTCGCCATTTACCTTCCCGTCTGGTTCATCGCGATCCATTGCCTGGCGCGCAGCAGACAGTGAATACGGCGGTCCCGCCGTCCTTAAGTGCGCATTGCCTGAAAATGGCGGTGATGCCCGAAGAAGAATTGTGGAAAACGTTCGACACCCATCCGGAAGGATTAAATCAGGCGGAAGTGGAATCTGCCCGCGAACAACATGGTGAAAATAAATTACCCGCACAACAACCGTCGCCGTGGTGGGTTCATTTATGGGTCTGCTATCGCAACCCCTTTAATATTTTACTCACCATTCTCGGCGCTATTTCTTACGCCACGGAAGATTTATTTGCCGCGGGCGTTATCGCGCTAATGGTCGCTATTTCTACGTTGCTGAACTTTATTCAGGAAGCACGTTCCACTAAAGCGGCAGATGCCCTGAAAGCGATGGTCAGCAATACTGCGACGGTGCTGCGCGTAATTAACGACAAAGGCGAAAATGGCTGGCTGGAGATCCCGATCGACCAGCTGGTGCCCGGCGATATTATAAAACTGGCGGCAGGGGATATGATCCCGGCAGATTTACGTATCTTGCAGGCGCGGGATCTGTTCGTCGCTCAGGCGTCGCTAACCGGTGAGTCTCTGCCCGTAGAAAAAGCCGCTACCACTCGCCAGCCGGAGCACAGCAATCCGCTGGAGTGCGACACCCTGTGTTTTATGGGCACCACCGTGGTGAGCGGCACGGCACAAGCAATGGTGATTGCCACAGGTGCCAATACCTGGTTTGGTCAACTGGCGGGGCGTGTTAGTGAGCAGGAAAGCGAGCCGAATGCCTTTCAGCAAGGGATCAGCCGCGTCAGTATGCTGCTGATTCGCTTTATGCTGGTGATGGCTCCGGTGGTGTTGCTTATCAACGGTTACACCAAAGGCGACTGGTGGGAAGCGGCACTGTTTGCGCTTTCGGTCGCGGTAGGCTTAACGCCAGAAATGTTGCCGATGATTGTTACCTCGACGCTGGCGCGCGGCGCAGTAAAGCTGTCGAAACAGAAAGTGATCGTCAAGCATCTGGATGCCATTCAGAACTTTGGCGCAATGGATATTCTGTGCACTGATAAAACCGGCACCCTGACGCAGGACAAAATTGTGCTGGAGAATCATACCGATATCTCCGGTAAAACCAGCGAACGCGTGCTGCATAGCGCGTGGTTGAACAGTCATTACCAGACCGGGCTTAAAAACCTGCTTGATACCGCGGTGCTCGAAGGTACGGATGAAGAGTCAGCGCGCTCGCTGGCCAGCCGTTGGCAAAAAATTGATGAGATTCCGTTTGATTTCGAGCGTCGTCGGATGTCGGTGGTTGTGGCAGAAAATACCGAACACCATCAGCTGGTTTGCAAAGGCGCATTGCAGGAAATCCTCAATGTGTGTTCGCAGGTGCGTCACAATGGCGAGATTGTGCCGCTCGATGACATTATGCTGCGTAAGATTAAGCGGGTTACTGATACGCTGAATCGTCAGGGGCTGCGCGTGGTTGCGGTGGCGACGAAATACCTGCCAGCGCGTGAAGGAGATTACCAGCGGGCGGATGAATCCGACCTGATCCTCGAAGGATATATTGCTTTCCTTGATCCGCCAAAAGAGACAACAGCTCCGGCACTGAAGGCATTAAAAGCGAGTGGAATTACCGTAAAAATCCTTACTGGCGACAGTGAGTTAGTTGCAGCGAAAGTGTGCCATGAAGTGGGGCTGGACGCGGGAGAGGTGGTCATTGGTAGTGATATTGAAACGCTATCTGACGACGAACTGGCAAATCTCGCACAGCGCACCACGCTGTTTGCTCGTCTGACGCCGATGCATAAAGAACGCATCGTAACGTTGCTGAAGCGCGAAGGGCATGTGGTTGGCTTTATGGGCGATGGTATTAATGATGCGCCCGCCTTACGCGCTGCGGATATCGGCATTTCTGTGGATGGCGCGGTAGATATTGCCCGTGAAGCGGCTGATATCATCCTGCTGGAAAAAAGCCTGATGGTGCTGGAAGAGGGGGTTATTGAGGGACGTCGCACTTTCGCCAACATGCTGAAATACATCAAAATGACGGCGAGCTCTAACTTCGGTAATGTGTTCAGCGTGCTGGTGGCGAGTGCTTTCTTGCCCTTCCTGCCGATGTTGCCGTTACACTTGCTTATTCAGAACCTGCTGTACGATGTGTCACAGGTGGCGATCCCGTTTGATAACGTCGACGACGAGCAAATTCAAAAGCCGCAGCGTTGGAATCCGGCGGATCTGGGGCGCTTTATGATCTTCTTCGGACCGATCAGCTCGATCTTCGATATTCTGACGTTTTGCCTGATGTGGTGGGTATTCCATGCCAACACGCCGGAAACGCAAACGCTGTTCCAGTCGGGCTGGTTTGTGGTGGGATTACTGTCGCAAACGCTGATTGTGCATATGATCCGCACCCGTCGTGTACCGTTTATTCAGAGCTGTGCATCGTGGCCGTTAATGATCATGACCGTGATCGTGATGATTGTCGGGATCGCATTGCCGTTTTCACCGCTGGCCAGTTATCTACAGCTGCAGGCGCTGCCGTTAAGCTATTTCCCGTGGCTGGTTGCGATTCTGGCAGGGTATATGACGTTAACCCAGTTGGTGAAAGGGTTCTATAGCCGTCGTTACGGCTGGCAATAAAGAATCAACTGGACATGGTGACCCGGATTCAGATTGCAGACAAAGTGAGTTTTGTTCATGCCGGATGCGGCGTAAATGCCTTATCCGGCCAATAAATTCAATAAATTGCAGGAATCACGTAGGCCTGATAAGCGTAGCGCATCAGGCGATTTTGCGTTTGTCATCAGACTTAATCCGGGCATGATAGCCCGGATTTCCATCAAGATTAGCGACGAACAGCGATCGCTTCGATCTCAATCTTCACGTCTTTCGGCAGACGGGCTACTTCAACGCAAGAACGTGCCGGGAAGGTGGCGTTGTGTTCGGTGAAGAAGGCTTCGTAGGTAGCATTAACGGTTGCGAAGTCGTTCAGATCTTTCACAAACACGGTGGTTTTAACGATATCGCCCACTTTCAGGCCAGCGGCTTCGACGATCGCTTTTACGTTATCCAGCGACTGACGTGCCTGTGCAGCGACGTCTGCCGGTACTTCACCCGTTTTCGGATTTACCGGGATCTGACCGGAGGTGATGATCATATTGCCCAGATCAACGCCCTGTACGTAAGGACCGATAGCTGCCGGTGCATTTTCCGTCGCGATAGTTTTGCTCATGATTTCTCCTTTATTACAGCGGTAAAAAGTCTGGCTCATTATAGGGAGCCAGACTTTTATTACCAACCGCAATTAATTGGCCAGCACCACATTATGGGAAAACTCTTTTTCACAGTATTTGCATTTGAGCGCGATGTCATTGGCGCGTTTTCGCACGGCAAAGCTGGATGAAACCGGTTCGGCATGGCTGATACAGTTGCTGTTCGGGCAGATCAGCACATTGTCGATGCGCTCCGGCAGGCTGGGGCGCGATTTACCCACCACTTCATAGTTGTCGATACGGTTAACCGTGGCTTGCGGTGCATATAACGCCAGCTGATCAACCTGATCCTCACTTAAAAAGGTATTTTCGATTTTGATCAAATCTTTGCGGCCCATCTCGCCAGAAGGCAGGTTCAGACCAATGGTGATGCGCTGATCCGTTTCGGTCAGCTTGAACAGACTCAACAGCTTAAAACCGATCTGGGCGGGGATATGGTCAATTACCGTGCCGCGTTTAATAGCTTCAACCTGCAATTTATTATCGTGTGTCATCTCTATTTCCCCTTACAGTACCAGATCGCGATTCAGAACCAGTGCCAGTAACGCCTGGCGAGCGAAAATCCCGTTGCCTGCCTGCTGGAAGTACCAGGCGTGAGGCGTTTTATCCACATCCGTCGCAATCTCATCAACACGCGGCAGCGGATGCAGCACTTTCATATTGGCTTTGGCGTTGTGGAGATCGCTGGCGCGAAGAACAAACTGCGCTTTCACGTTGGCGTACTCGGACGGGTCCAGACGCTCTTTTTGCACGCGGGTCATGTACAGGATGTCTACTTCCGCCATCACTTCTTCAATAGAGCTGTGCAGACTCCAGGCGATCCCTTTTTCATCGAGCATATCCAGAATGTATTGCGGCATTGCCAGCGCATCCGGCGCGATAAAGTAAAAACGGTTGCCGTCGAACTTCGCTAACGCCTGAGTCAGGGAGTGAACGGTGCGGCCATATTTCAGGTCACCAACCATTGCGACGTGGAGATTGTCCAGACGCCCCTGGGTTTCCTGAATGGTGAATAAGTCCAGCAAGGTTTGCGTCGGATGTTGGTTGGAGCCATCACCGGCATTCAGTACCGGTACATTGCCAGAAAATTCGGTGGCCAGGCGCGCCGCACCTTCCTGCGGATGACGCATCACTATCGCATCGACGTAAGTGCTGATAACCGAAATGGTATCGGCCAGCGTTTCGCCTTTTTTACCCAGTGATGTATTGGCGCTGTCGGAGAAGCCCACCACGCTGGCACCCAGGCGGTGCATGGAAGTTTCGAAAGAGAGGCGGGTACGGGTAGAGGCTTCGAAGAAACAGCTGGCAATGACTTTGTGCTTCAACAGCTCTGGTTGCGGGTTTGCTTTCAGTTTCGCCGCTGTCGCCAGCACCAGATTAAGGTCATCGCGACTAAGGTCGTTTATGGAAATGATATGTTTCTGATATAGCGGATTAGCCATCTTTTATCTCCTGACGCCTGGGCAAAAAAAAGCCCCTCGATTGAGGGGCTGGGAATGGGTGATCAACGGGAAGAAAAACGGCAGGCCAGCGTCTTTTTTCAGACGCGGTAAGACAAAATGTCGAACACACTGAACCATACATCCTCCCGGCAAATTGTCCGGCATTATACTCATCGTCAGAAGCGGTGCAAGCATTTGATGCAATATTTTGTCAGCGCAAACGGTTTATTTGAATTATAAGTCAAAATATATGCATTTTTATTTGATGTGATTCTGGAGGAGAACTGTCGTTCGGTATTAATAATTGCAGACATTTCCTGCTTTTTTCTTTTTCACTTTCACGCAATCAGATATGCATTTTATTCCATTCATCCGACTTATAGGGCGGAGTGTGAAAACGAACGGCTAACACTATTGCTTACTGCGCAGGGATGCGCGCTATCACTTTAATTTCAAAATCAAAGCCTGCCAGCCATGTAACACCCACCGCCGTCCAGTTTGGATAAGGTGGGGCGCTAAATATTTCATTTTTCACCGTCATGATGTCTTCAAATTGTTTTTCTGGATCGGTATGAAAGCTCGTAACATCAATGATATCGTCAAAAGTGCATCCCGCAGCAGCCAGGGTCGCATGCAAATTATCAAATGCCAGTCTGACTTGTTGCTGAAAATCGGGTTCTGGTGTTCCGTCCTCTCGACTTCCTACTTGCCCGGAAACAAACAGCAAATCGCCGGAACGAATAGCCGCAGAATAACGATGCTCAGCATACAGTGAATGTCGGCCAGCAGGGAAAATAGCGGTTCTTTCTACCATTTGGTTATCCTCAAGATTTACGACATGAACAGAAGATTTATATTTACCGGGAGCCGCTTTTAGGGGGACGACGTGAGTAAACAAAACCCAGACATCATGGATAATGGCTGGGCTTAATTGAGCGTAGTCGGTTATGAGCCAAATGCGCCATCAATGGTATGCATCGCGCCGGTAACAAAACTGGCTTCTGGCCCTGCTAACCATGCAACCATACCAGCGACCTCTTCCGGTTGCCCATGTCTTTTGATGGCCATAAAACTATGCAACATATCGCGCATTGGCCCGTTGGCGGGATTAGCGTCGGTATCAATTGGTCCTGGCTGGACGACGTTAATGGTGATCGCACGCGGTCCAAAATCACGGGCCAGCCCGCGCGCCATGCCTTGCAGGGCAGATTTACTGGCGGCATAAGCAGCCATGCCTGCAACAGGCATACGATCGCCATTCACGGAGCCGATGATTAAGATACGCCCGCCTTCGGGCATCTGCCGGGCGGCTTCAACAGAGGCATGATAAGGAGCATGAATATTGATTTTGAAAAGGCGATCAATATCGTCGGCATTTAATTCCAGGGCATCGCCAAAGACGCCAATACCTGCATTTACCACCAGGATATCCAATGCGCCGCTCTTACGAACGACATCAATAACAGCGTCTCTGTCAGCACTATCTGTGAATACTGCTGTCGCTCCAGTCTCATGTGCCAGGCGTTCAGCGGCATCTTTCGACCCCGCATAGGTGAATCGTACATTGGCTCCATCGGTGACGAAACGACGTACGATAGCGGCACCGATTCCACGGCTACCACCGAGGATGAGAACTGTCTTACCTGTAAAAGCGCCCATAAGGACTCCTTGATTTATTATGTAACATGCATTACAAAACTGTTTTAACTTTCTGTCAACAAGTTTTGTAATGGTCACTAAAAAACAATCTCGCGTTCCAGGTCGTCCCAGACGTTTCGCTCCTGAGCAGGCAGTCTCTGCGGCAAAAGTGCTTTTTCACCAAAAAGGTTTCGATGCTGTCAGTGTTGCTGAAGTTACTGATTATCTTGGTATTAACCCCCCGAGCCTCTACGCGGCTTTTGGCAGTAAGGCTGGGTTATTTAGCCGTGTACTCAATGAATATGTCGGTACGGAAGCTATTCCGCTTGCCGATATTCTTCGTGATGATCGTCCGGTAGGCGAGTGCCTGGTTGAGGTATTAAAAGAAGCGGCGCGCAGATATAGCCAAAACGGCGGCTGCGCTGGCTGTATGGTTCTTGAAGGTATTCATAGTCATGATCCACAAGCGCGTGATATTGCCGTTCAATATTATCACGCCGCAGAAACGACCATTTATGACTATATCGCCAGGCGGCATCCACAAAGCGCACAATGTGTGACTGATTTTATGAGTACCTTGATGTCAGGGCTTTCTGCGAAGGCACGGGAGGGGCACTCCATCGAACAACTCTGTGCAACAGCTGCCATGGCGGGGGAAGCGATAAAAACTCTTCTCAAGGAGTGATGCGGGCCTTGACCCGAAAGGCGGGAACGCGCCTGCCGATAAGTTGTGATAAGACAATAATTCACGCGTTAAGGCTGGCGGAATTGATCATCTTTTCGTATAACGATAGAAATGAAACATTGTTTTAATTTAGGAGTGGAAAAGATGATCATCGGAAATATTCATAATCTTCAGCCGTGGCTACCCCAAGAGTTACGCCAGGCGATTGAGCATATCAAAGCAAACGTTACGGCAGAAACGCCCAAGGGCAAGCACGATATCGAAGGCAATCGTCTGTTTTATCTTATCTCGGAAGATATGACCGAGCCGTACGAAGCTCGCCGTGCGGAGTACCATGCCCGCTATCTCGACATTCAGATTGTGTTAAAAGGTCAGGAAGGCATGACCTTCAGCACGCAACCTGCAGGCGCGCCGGATACCGACTGGTTAGCAGACAAAGACATCGCATTTTTGCCGGAAGGCGTTGATGAGAAAACAGTTATTCTTAATGAAGGTGATTTTGTTGTGTTTTATCCGGGGGAAGTGCATAAACCGCTGTGCGCAGTGGGCGCGCCAGCCCAGGTTCGCAAAGCAGTAGTGAAGATGCTGATGGCGTGATGACTTTTCGCCGTAAATAACTCCAGGTTTACGGCGAGTTTGTGAAAAGAGCGTTTTTTGATATTTTTTTGTGAGTAAAATTTGTAATGCTTAGACGTTCTTATTAACTCAAGGAGTTCGTCATGAGCAAAATATCAGATTTGAATTATTTTCAACACATTACATTAGCCGACAATTTTAAACAAAAAAGTGAAGTTTTAAATACCTGGCGTGTTGGAATGAATGATTTTGCCCGTAATGCCGAGGGGCAGGATAATACAAGAAATATCCTTGATCCTAAGACATTTTTGGAGTTTTTGGTAAAAATATTTACCCTGGGTTATGTGGATTTTAGCAAACGCTCCAACGAAGCGGGAAGAAATATGATGGCTCATATTGAGTCCTCATCTTATATCAAAAATAATGATGGCAGTGAGTTAATGAAGTTTGTTATGAATAATCCTGAAGGGGAACGAGCGGATTTATCTAAGGTGGAAATAGAAATTACACTTTCCACTATCACTACTATGGGGACTCGTCAAGGACATACGGCTATTATATTTCAACAACCTGATGGTTCGACTAATCGTTATGAAGGAAAGTCCTTTGAAAGAAAAGATGAGAGTTCATTACACCTGATTACTAACAAGATTCTGGCGTGTTACCAACGCGAAGCTAACAAGGAAATAGCTCGTCTATTAAATATTCCGCAGGAGTTAAATAATTCTCATGACTTAAATAACTCGCAGGTGAGTTGTAAAGGTTCAGTTGATTCTACGATTACGGATTTATTAGAAAAACCATTGAATAATGCATTATTAGCAATAAGGAAAGAACATCTGCTATTAATGCCTTATGTATGTAATGAATCGATTTCATACTTGCTGGGTAAAAAAGGGATACTGAAAGAAATAGATGACCTTAACGTATTAAATAATTATCTTATTAATAATAAAAAAGCTACTGACAATGAAATTAATGACATCAAAGTTAACCTGTCTCATATTCTTATTGATTCCTTGGATGATGCAAAAGTTAACCTTGCACCGGTCATCGTTTCGATTCTGGAGACTTTTTTAAAATCCCCATATATTAATGATGTAAGAATACTGGATTGGTGTTTTAATAAAAGCATGCAATATTTTGATGATTCAGCAAAGATAAAGCATGCATGCTCTGTGATAAATCATATTGATTTTAGCCGCGATCAATCTAAAGATTTTAGCTGCGATCAATCTAAAATTAAAATAGCTGAGACCTTATTTTTCAATCTCGATAAAGAACCCTATAAAAATAGCCGTAAATTACAGGAATTGATTTGGGATAAGTTGGTTGCATATGTCAATGATTTTAGCTTAAGCAATCAAGAAAAATCACGCTTAATACTAAGGTTATTTGATGATGTTAAGTTACTATTTAATGAAGTGCCTGTCAGCATTTTAGTAAATGATATTTTTTTGAAGGATTTTTTCATGAAGCAACCTGATTTTGCTAAGTGGTACTTCTATCAATTACTTAAGTGTTATGAGGGCGAACAGCTGTATCTTAATGAGTTAGGATATGTTTATGGTGATGAAGAAAAAACAAAAGAAATTGTAAATAAACTTCCGGGTTATGTCGTTAAGATTTTTGAAGAAAAGATGGGTAATGAATTAAAAATTAGAACAAGAATGATGAAAATCCTCCGGAATGGCAAAATCAATATATATGGATATATTAATGAAGAACAGTTAGGAAAATTAAATCCTCCGGAAGATTTACGTATAGCAATAAAAAAATTGGGGTGGAATAATTGAACTATCACTGCATAAAATAATGTGACGCCGGGATGTTTTTGTATTTCCCGGCATCTTTATAGCGATATCAATTATTTACTGAGCGTCGCGACCATCACCGCTTTGATGGTATGCATGCGGTTTTCCGCCTGATCAAATACAATGCTGGCGGCAGATTCGAAGACCTCATCAGTCACTTCCATTCCGCCATGTAGGCCAAACTCTTCCGCCATTTTTTTGCCAAGCGTCGTTTGGTCGTCATGAAACGCGGGCAGGCAGTGGAGGAATTTGACCTCCGGGTTACCGGTCAACTGCATCATCTTGCTGTTCACTTGATAATCACGCAGCAATGCAATGCGTTCAGCCCATTTCTCTTTTGCTTCACCCATCGACACCCATACATCGGTATAGATAAAGTCAGCACCTTCAACTCCTTTAGCTACATCTTCCGTCAGCGTAATATTCCCGCCATTTTGTTGTGCCAGGGCGCGGCATTCCGTAACCAGCGCAGCTTCCGGCCAGCATGCCTGTGGCGCGACCAGACGCAAATCCAGACCGGTAAGCGCTGCAGCTTCGAGCATCGAATTGCCCATGTTGTTACGTGCGTCACCTGCATAGACCAGCGTCATTTCGTTGAACGTTTTGCCGGGCAAATGCTCCTGCATGGTGAGGAGATCCGCCAGCAGCTGCGTGGGGTGAAACTCATTGGTCAGGCCGTTCCATACCGGCACGCCAGCGTATTCCGCCAGTGTTTCGACAATCTCCTGACCATAGCCGCGATACTGAATACCGTCATACATACGACCAAGCACGCGGGCAGTGTCTTTAATCGACTCTTTATGACCAATTTGGCTGCCGCTTGGGCCGAGATAAGTAACACGAGCACCCTGGTCATATGCGGCAACTTCGAAAGAGCATCGGGTACGGGTCGAGTCTTTTTCGAAGATGAGCGCGATGTTTTTACCAGTGAGTTTGGCTTCTTCTTTACCGCTTTTCTTATCTGCTTTCAGCTTCGCGGCTAACTGCAGCAGGCTGTTAAGTTCAGCTGGCGTGAAATCGAGTAATTTCAGGAAATGCTTATGATAAAACCCGGACATAGATCCCTCCTGTGGCTAACGCCTTAATGAATTAAAATTCAATTTATATGGATGATTATTCATTTGCAAGTCTAAAGCATAAATCTTTATCACAAAGGTGGAGGCAATGTCAGTGGTGTGTGACAATAAGAGTATCGGCAGGACATTAAGAGGAATGAGCCATGGCAAACCCGGAACAACTGGAAGAACAGCGTGAAGAAACACGTTTGATTATTGAAGAATTACTGGAAGATGGCAGCGATCCGGACGCGTTGTACACCATCGAACACCATCTTTCCGCAGACGATCTGGAAACTCTGGAAAAAGCGGCAGTTGAAGCGTTTAAACTCGGTTACGAAGTGACCGATCCAGAAGAGCTGGAAGTTGAAGATGGTGATATCGTGATTTGCTGCGACATCCTCAGCGAGTGCGCGTTGAATGCCGATCTGATCGATGCCCAGGTTGAACAACTGATGACGCTGGCGGAGAAATTTGACGTTGAGTACGACGGTTGGGGCACTTACTTTGAAGATCCTAACGGCGAAGATGGCGACGATGAAGATTTTGTCGATGAAGACGATGACGGGGTTCGCCACTAATTAATTGATTAAAATGCCCGATAGCACATACTAGCGGGCATTTTTTTAGAGTTCGCGTAGCATCCGCACTTCACAATCGACATGGCCCGTGCAGCCAAGCGCATAGTCGATATGCTCAAAGCCCAAATGCTCATAAAGCGCAATGGCTTCCTTTAAAAAAGCGGTCGTTTCCAGATAGCAGCGTTTGAAGCCCATCTCTCGTGCCTGCTCCATCGCCATTAAGACCAGTTTTTTCGCTAGCCCTTTACCGCGAATAGCCGGAAGAAAATACATCTTTTGCAGTTCGCAAATGTCCGACTCACTCCCGGTTAATGGCGCAATCCCACCGCCGCCGACCAATTCACCCTCGTACTCAACCACCCAATATGCATGGCCAGGCTGACTATACACTTGATACAGCTCGTCAAGATTCGGATCGGCGACGGTGTAGCCTTTATCAGCGGTAAGACCGTATTCGGCGGATACCTGACGAATGACGCGGGCGATAGCAGGATTATCCTGCAGCGTCAGGCGACGCATTACAGGTGATTGCGGCGCAATGTTATTCATAGTTTAACCCAATAAAAATAAATTAATTATACATTTGTTTAATACCACTCTCTTCTTACGTGCGCAAGCATCTTATAAAGCAATAAAGTTTTTGCCAGCCTATTACTGATAAGAGTATTGTAACGTGGCAGAACATTTTACTGTCTGTATATATAAATTATATCAATGGATTTTTTAATTCAGGGAATTTTTATGGCTCAAGTTATTAATGATATGGATGTTCCGTCCCATTCGTTTGTTTTTCATGGTACAGGTGAGAGATATTTTCTTATTTGTGTGGTGAATGTGTTGTTAACGATTATAACGCTAGGTATCTATTTACCATGGGCATTAATGAAATGTAAGCGTTATCTCTATGCTAATATGGAAGTTAACGGACAACGATTTTCTTATGGGATTACCGGTGGGAATGTTTTTGTTAGTTGTCTTGTTTTTGTTTTTTTCTATTTCGCAATCTTAATGACAGTGTCAGCAGATATGCCGCTTATTGGCTGTGTTTTGACTTTGTCACTGTTGGTTTTGCTTATATTTATGGCAGCAAAAGGACTGCGTTATCAGGCCTTGATGACCAGTCTCAACGGCGTAAGATTTAGTTTTAATTGCTCTATGAAAGGGTTCTGGTGGGTGACCTTTTTCTTGCCGATTTTAATGGCCCTTGGGATGGGGACTGTTTTCTTTATCTCGACAAAGATGCTACATGCCAATAGTTCAAGTAGCGTTATTATATCTGTGGTTCTGATGACAATAGTTGGTATTGTTTCCATTGGTATTTTTAATGGCACTTTATATAGTCTGGTAATGAGTTTTCTCTGGAGTAATACCAGTTTCGGTATACACCGTTTCAAGGTGAAATTAGATACTACATATTGTATAAAATATGCCATTCTCGCATTTTTAGCTTTATTACCTTTTCTCGCTGTTGCTGGTTATATTATCTTCGATCAAATATTAAATGAGTATGATAGTTCTGGGTATGCAAATGATGATATTGAGAATTTACAGCAATTTATGGAAATGCAACGTAAAATGATAATCGCGCAGTTAATCTATTATTTTGGGATTGCTGTTAGCACCAGTTATTTAACGGTGTCGTTGCGAAATCATTTTATGAGCAACCTGTCACTGAATGATGGGCGTATTCGTTTTCGCTCAACTTTAACGTACCACGGTATGCTTTATCGCATGTGTGCGTTGGTGGTGATATCCGGGATTACGGGTGGTCTGGCTTACCCACTGCTGAAAATATGGATGATTGACTGGCAGGCAAAAAATACGTATTTGCTGGGCGATTTGGATGACCTTCCTTTAATCAATAAAGAAGAACAACCAGATAAAGGCTTCTTAGCCAGTATTTCACGGGGAGTTATGCCTTCTTTACCATTTCTGTAAGAGATAAAAAAGGCCGGAGCATGCTCCGGCCTTCGTTTTCATCACGGTGTTGATTACAGCGCGGCGATAACAGCCTGCTGTTCAATCAGCTTCGCTTTCGCTTCTGCATAGCCTTCCAGCTTCTCACGCTCTTTCGCGATGACCGCTTCCGGTGCGCGGGCGACAAAGCCTTCGTTCGCCAGTTTGTTCTCGATACGGCTGATTTCACCTTCAATCTTCGCCACTTCTTTCGCCAGACGCGCCAGCTCATCTTCTTTGTTGATGAGGCCAGCCATCGGGATCAGCAGCTCTGCGCCGTCGATGATCTTGGTAACGGAAACCGGACCTTTGTCATCGGCAGGCAGCACGGTGATACTTTCCAGACGCGCCAGCGTTTGCAGGAAGCCACGGTTTTCATTTACGCGACGTTCTGCATCCGCGCTGCAACCACGCAGCAGCAGCTCCAGCGGTTTACCCGGTGCGATGTTCATTTCTGCACGGATGTTACGTACCGCAACGATCGCCTGCTTCAGCCACTCGGTGTCGGCCAGTGCGGCTTCATCGACCTGAGACGCATCGTACTGCGGGAACGGTTGCAGCATGATGGTGTCGGCAGTGATACCGCAAAGTACTTTCACACGCTGCCAGATGGTTTCGGTGATGAACGGAATGATCGGATGCGCGAGGCGCAGCAGACCTTCCAGTACAGTCACCAGCGTATGGCGAGTACCGCGCAGTTCGGCTTCGGTGCCACCGTTCATTACCGGCTTGGTCAGCTCCAGATACCAGTCACAGAACTGGTTCCAGGTGAACTCATACAAAATGCCTGCGGCGATATCGAAGCGGAAGCTGTCCAGCGCTTCGCGGTACGCTTTGATGGTCTGGTTGAACTCTGCCAGAATCCAGCGATCCGCCAGCGACAGCGTCATTTCACCGCCGTTGAAGCCGCAATCCTGACCTTCTGTGTTCATCAGCACAAAGCGGCTGGCGTTCCACAGCTTGTTACAGAAGTTACGGTAACCTTCCAGGCGTTTCATATCCCAGTTGATGTCACGACCGGTAGAAGCCAGCGCCGCCAGGGTGAAGCGCAGGGCATCGGTGCCGTGCGGCTCAATGCCGTTCGGGAACTGTTTCTCGGTGCGCTTACGGATTTTGTCCGCCAGCTGCGGCTGCATCATATTGCCGGTACGTTTTTCCAGCAGTTCTGGCAGCGAAATACCGTCAACCATATCCAGCGGGTCGATAACGTTACCCTTGGATTTGGACATCTTCTGGCCTTCGTCGTCACGAATCAGACCGGTCATGTAAACAGTGTGGAACGGCACCTGCGGTTTGCCATTTTCATCTTTGATGAAGTGCATGGTCATCATGATCATGCGGGCAATCCAGAAGAAGATGATGTCGAAACCAGATACCATCACGCTGGTTGGGTGGAACTGACGCAGGGCGTCGGTATTTTCCGGCCAGCCAAGGGTAGAGAAGGTCCACAGCGCAGAAGAGAACCAGGTGTCGAGAACGTCTTCGTCCTGACGCAGGACAACATCAGCACCGAGGTTATTTTCTTTACGCACTTCGTCTTCGTTGCGGCCAACATAAACGTTACCCGCTTCGTCATACCATGCCGGGATACGGTGACCCCACCACAACTGACGAGAGATACACCAGTCCTGAATATCGCGCATCCAGGAGAAGTACATGTTTTCGTACTGCTTCGGTACGAACTGAATGTCGCCGTTCTCAACCGCTTCAACTGCCGGTTTCGCCAGTACATCGGCACGCACGTACCACTGGTCGGTCAGCATCGGTTCGATAACCACGCCGCCACGGTCGCCGTAAGGAACGGTCAGGTCGTGCGGTTTAATTTCTTCCAGCAGACCGAGCGCGTCAACCGCAGCAACGACTGCTTTACGTGCAGCAAAACGCTCCAGTTTCTGGAACTCTGCCGGGATTTCGCTGGAATAAACGTCAGATTCGTTACCTTTGGTATCGAACACCTGGGCGCTTTCACGGATATCGCCGTCAAAGGTCAGGATGTTGATCATCGGCAGGGCGTGACGTTTACCGACTTCATAGTCGTTAAAGTCGTGCGCTGGGGTGATCTTCACGCAGCCGGTGCCTTTTTCCATGTCGGCGTGTTCGTCGCCAACGATCGGAATACGACGGTTAACCAGCGGCAGAATGACATATTTGCCAATCAGATCTTTGTAACGCGGATCTTCCGGGTTAACGGCCACGCCGGTATCGCCCAGCAGGGTTTCCGGACGAGTAGTCGCAACCACCAGATAATCTTTACCGTCTGCGGTTTTCGCGCCGTCAGCCAGCGGATAGCGGATGTGCCACATCGAACCTTTCGATTCGCGGTTTTCCACTTCCAGGTCGGAGATAGCGGTGCGCAGTTTCGGGTCCCAGTTTACCAGGCGTTTGCCACGGTAAATCAGGTCTTCTTTATACAGACGAACGAAAACTTCTTTCACTGCATTGGACAGGCCTTCGTCCATCGTGAAGCGTTCACGCTCCCAGTCCACGGAGTTGCCGAGACGACGCATCTGACGGGTAATGGTGCCGCCGGATTCCGCTTTCCATTCCCAGATTTTGTCGATGAAAGCTTCGCGGCCGTAGTCGTGACGGGTTTTACCTTCTTCTGCGGCAATCTTGCGCTCAACGACCATCTGGGTAGCGATCCCGGCGTGGTCAGTACCGACCTGCCACAGGGTGTTTTTGCCCTGCATGCGCTGATAGCGGATCATAGTATCCATGATGGTTTGCTGGAAGGCGTGACCCATATGCAAACTGCCGGTGACGTTCGGCGGCGGGATCATGATGCAGAAACTTTCCTGGCTTTCATCGCCATTAGGCTTAAAGTAGCCCTGCTTTTCCCAGTGCTCGTAAAGCGGCTGTTCGATATCTTGTGGGTTATATGTCTTTTCCATTATTTCCAGGTTGCCGTATTCAGGTTGAAACCAGCCACGCGGTAGGCTTTATAGCGTTCGCGCGCCAGTTGTTTCAGAGAATCTTCATAAGGAACGAAGTCTACCACTTCTGTGAAAGCGGTGGCAAAATCTGCAAAGCTTGTTCGCAGACTAATCAATATATCGCGCGGGCTGCTGCTGCGTTTTTGCGGCCAGGCGATCTCCACCGGCGCACCGCCGCGCGGTCCTTCTCCCGCTAAATTATGCGGAACAAAGCTTTCTGCCGGACGCGCCCACAGGGCTTCATCCAGCCGGTAAGCCTGCTTTTCATCTTCACAGGCGATGAGTACGCGCTTACCGCTGCGCCAACGTTCTGCGGCAATTTCACACACCAACTGCTCAACGGCGCTTAAGCCATCGACGGTGGTGTCATTGTCCAGAAGGTAGAACGTTGCGTTTTTCATATATGGGGCTTCTTGTGGTGGATTTAAATATTGCTGCATTCCTCACCCTGAAAGATGAGCAATGAATTTCTATTGCGCTCGATCGGTTCCCTCTCCCTTAGGGAGAGGGTTAGGGTGAGGGTAAAACGCAAACTTACTCTTCGCCGTTAAACCCAGCGCGGTTTAACAGGAACTGTGCCAGCAACGCTACCGGACGACCGGTTGCGCCTTTTGCTTTACCAGAACGCCAGGCGGTTCCTGCAATATCCAGGTGCGCCCAGTTGTACTTACGGGTAAAGCGTGACAGGAAGCAACCTGCGGTAATCGCCCCACCAGGACGACCGCCAATGTTCGCCATATCGGCAAAATTGGACTCCAGTTGTTCCTGATACTCGTCACCCAGCGGTAAACGCCATGCGCGGTCACCGGACTGTTCAGACGCGGCAATCAGTTCATGGGCCAGCGGATTATGGTTCGCCATCAGACCAGTAATATGATGACCCAGCGCGATCACGCAGGCACCGGTCAGCGTCGCCACATCAATCACCGCTTCCGGCTCAAAACATTCAACGTAAGTTAACACGTCGCACAGTACCAGGCGGCCTTCGGCATCGGTGTTCAGCACTTCAACGGTTTGACCGGACATGGTGGTTAACACATCGCCCGGACGATAGGCACGCCCGCCAGGCATGTTTTCACAGCCTGCCAGCACGCCAATAACGTTAATAGGCAGTTGTAGCTCTGCGACCATCCGCATCACGCCGTAAACCGCTGCCGCACCGCACATATCGTACTTCATCTCATCCATGCCTTCTGAAGGCTTGATGGAGATACCGCCGGAGTCGAAGGTTAAACCTTTACCCACCAGCACGATTGGGCGTGCATCTTCCGACGCGTTGCCTTTGTACTCAATCACCGACATCAGCGATTCGTTTTGCGAACCCTGACCGACCGCCAGATAAGAGTGCATCCCCAGCTCTTTCATCTGCTGTTCGCCGATAACGCGGGTGATAACATTCTTGCTGTAGCTGTCAGCCAGCTGGCGCGCTTGTGAAGCGAGGTAAGCGGCGTTACAGATATTCGGCGGCATATTGCCGAGATCTTTTGCTGCTTTAATCCCGGCGGCAATCGCCAGACCGTGCTGGATCGCGCGCTCACCGCTGGTCAGTTCACGGCGGGTCGGCACGTTGAACACCATTTTACGCAGCGGACGACGCGGTTCGCTCTTGTTCGTTTTCAGCTGATCGAAACTGTAGAGCGTCTCTTTTGCAGTCTCGACAGCCTGACGCACTTTCCAGTAGTTGTTACGGCCTTTAACGTGCAGTTCAGTCAGAAAGCAGACCGCTTCCATCGAGCCAGTATCATTCAGCGTATTAATGGTTTTCTGAATAACCTGCTTGTACTGACGCTCATCCAGCTCACGTTCTTTGCCGCAACCAATAAGGAGAATTCGCTCGGAAAGTACATTCGGAACATGGTGCAGCAACAGTGTCTGCCCCGGTTTTCCTTCCAGTTCGCCCCGACGTAGCAGGGCGCTGATGTACCCATCGCTGATTTTATCGAGCTGTTCTGCAATCGGAGAAAGGCGACGTGGTTCGAAGACGCCCACGACGATGCAGGCACTCCGCTGTTTCTCCGGGCTACCGCTTTTTACACTAAACTCCATGCACTACGCTCCTGAATCTTAAAGACAACGGCGGTGGCTACAGATAGAATTGCAAGCTTTCGTAACTCATGTCCGCTGTTGCGATGACTTCGTGTTAATCTTAACGTTATTACGGCATTGGCACGTCAGAACAAAATCTGAGAGGTGAATCCGTTGAGTATAATTATCTTAGCGACGATTTCGACGACTCAAGAGAATAAATGACGTTTAAGCCATGAAACAAGCTAAAATCCTGCAAAAGACGAGTTTTTACGGGCGTATTTAAAGTGATAATCATAAGATATCTGGTGCGGGAGACGCTCAAAAGCCAGCTGGCGATACTCTTCATCTTGCTTTTGATCTTCTTCTGTCAAAAGTTAGTGAGGATCCTCGGCGCAGCGGTTGACGGCGATATTCCGGCGAATCTGGTGCTCTCCCTTCTCGGGTTGGGCGTGCCGGAAATGGCGCAGCTTATCCTGCCATTAAGCCTGTTCCTCGGGCTGCTGATGACGCTGGGCAAACTGTATACCGAAAGTGAAATTACGGTAATGCATGCCTGCGGCCTGAGCAAAGCGGTTCTGGTGAAAGCGGCAATGATCCTTGCGGTATTCACGGCAATCGTCGCGGCGGTTAACGTGATGTGGGCGGGACCGTGGTCATCGCGTCATCAGGATGAAGTGTTAGCAGAAGCGAAAGCGAACCCTGGCATGGCGGCATTGGCGCAAGGGCAATTCCAGCAAGCGACTAATGGCAGCTCGGTGCTGTTCATCGAAAGCGTTGACGGCAGCGATTTCAAAGATGTGTTCCTCGCGCAAATTCGACCAAAAGGTAATGCACGTCCTTCTGTGGTGGTGGCCGATTCCGGACATTTAACCCAGCTGCGCGACGGCTCCCAGGTCGTCACTCTCAATCAGGGAACGCGCTTCGAAGGCACTGCACTGTTACGTGATTTCCGCATTACGGATTTCCAGGATTATCAGGCGATCATTGGTCACCAGGCGGTGGCGCTCGACCCGAACGATACCGACCAGATGGACATGCGCACATTGTGGAACACTGACACCGATCGTGCCCGCGCAGAACTGAACTGGCGTATCACGTTGGTGTTCACCGTGTTTATGATGGCACTTATGGTTGTACCGTTGAGCGTGGTTAACCCGCGTCAGGGACGCGTACTGTCGATGCTGCCAGCCATGCTGCTGTATCTACTTTTCTTCCTGATCCAGACCTCCCTGAAATCGAACGGCGGTAAAGGTAAGCTGGACCCGACGCTGTGGATGTGGACCGTTAACCTGATTTATCTGGCTTTGGCGATTGTTCTCAACCTTTGGGACACCGTGCCGGTCCGCCGCCTGCGCGCCAGTTTTTCGCGTAAAGGAGCGGTGTGATGCAACCTTTTGGCGTACTTGACCGCTATATCGGTAAGACTATTTTCACCACCATCATGATGACGCTGTTCATGCTGGTGTCGCTGTCGGGCATTATCAAGTTTGTCGATCAGCTGAAAAAAGCCGGGCAGGGGAGTTACGACGCGTTAGGCGCAGGAATGTATACCTTGCTGAGCGTGCCGAAAGATGTGCAAATCTTCTTCCCGATGGCGGCTCTGCTTGGGGCGTTGCTTGGTCTTGGGATGCTGGCGCAGCGCAGCGAACTGGTAGTCATGCAGGCTTCTGGTTTTACCCGTATGCAGGTGGCGCTGTCGGTGATGAAAACCGCCTTTCCGCTGGTCTTGCTGACGATGGCGATTGGTGAATGGGTCGCGCCGCAGGGCGAGCAGATGGCGCGTAACTACCGTGCGCAGGCGATGTACGGCGGCTCGTTGCTCTCCACTCAGCAAGGCTTATGGGCGAAAGATGGCAACAACTTCGTCTACATTGAGCGGGTTAAAGGTGACGAAGAGTTAGGTGGCATCAGTATTTATGCCTTTAACGAGAATCGTCGTCTGCAATCCGTACGTTATGCCGCTACTGCGAAGTTTGACCCGGAACATAAAGTCTGGCGTCTGTCGCAGGTTGATGAATCTGATCTGACCAATCCGAAACAGATCACCGGTTCGCAGACGGTGAGCGGCACCTGGAAAACCAACCTCACGCCAGACAAACTGGGCGTGGTGGCGCTGGACCCGGATGCACTCTCCATCAGTGGTTTGCACAACTATGTGAAGTATCTGAAGTCGAGCGGTCAGGATGCCGGACGTTATCAGCTCAACATGTGGAGCAAAATCTTCCAGCCGCTATCCGTGGCGGTGATGATGCTGATGGCGCTGTCGTTTATCTTTGGCCCACTGCGTAGCGTACCGATGGGCGTGCGTGTGGTCACCGGTATCAGCTTCGGTTTTGTCTTCTACGTACTGGACCAGATCTTCGGCCCGCTGACATTGGTTTACGGCATCCCGCCGATCATTGGCGCACTGTTGCCAAGCGCCAGCTTCTTCTTAATCAGCCTGTGGCTGTTAATGAGAAAATCGTAATCTAACAAGGGAGCGAAAGCTCCCTTTATTATTGTTGACAAAGTCAAATACGAGTTCGAACGGTCCCCTCGCCCCTTTGGGGAGAGGGTTAGGGTTAGGGTTAGGGTTAGGGTTAGGGTTAGGGTTAGGGGCACAGATCACGTCTGACTTACCTTTTTCTCCCCCCCAGCAAACTCCCCAACATCCCGCGTACAATCTGATTCGTCACCTGGCGAGCGGCGCTTTTCGCCATTGTTTGCACCACACCATCTTTCTTCCCGCCGCGTGGTCCGGTAGTGCCAAACAAAATATCCTTCAATCCACCAAGAATACCGTCATCCACCGCCACCTCTTTCCCTTTCACGGGGGGATTATTTTGCTGCTCGGTACTGGCCTGAAAGCCTTTTTGCAGCATCTCATAGGCGGACTCGCGGTCCACCTCATCTTCATATTTGCCATACACCGGGGAGTGATTAATCAGGCCATTACGCTCATCTTCCGTCACCGGCCCCATTCGCGAACAAGGTGCGATCACCATCGCCCGTTCCACCACAGAAGGACTTCCTTTTGCATCGAGAAACGAGATTAACGCCTCGCCGGTCCCCAGTTCCTGGATTGCCTTTTCGGTATCAAATGCCGGATTGGCCCGCATGGTTTGCGCCGCTGCCTTCACTGCTTTCTGATCTTTTGGCGTAAAAGCCCGCAAAGCGTGCTGAACGCGATTACCTAGCTGCCCGAGCACATTATCCGGAATATCAGACGGGTTTTGCGAAACGAACCAGACGCCCACGCCTTTTGAGCGAATAAGCCTTATCACCTGCTCAATCTTATCCAGCAGTACCTGCGGTGCATCGTTAAACAGCAGATGTGCCTCGTCGAAGAAAAACACCAGTTTTGGTTTCTCCAGATCGCCCGCTTCAGGCAATTGTTCATACAATTCTGAAAGCATCCACAGCAGGCTGGCGGCGTACAGTTTCGGCATCTGATAAAGCTTCTCGGCGCTGAGGATATTGATAACGCCTTTACCGTTGGCATCGGTACGCATCCAGTCTTTGATATCCAGCATCGGCTCACCAAAAAAGTGCGCCGCGCCTTGCTGTTCCAGCGATAACAGCCCGCGCTGGATGGCACCAACCGATGCGCTACTGATATTACCGTACTGATTCTGGAAGGATTTGGCGTTATCGCCGATGTACTGGGTAATCGCCCGCAAATCTTTAAAGTCGAGCAGCAACAATCCCTGATCGTCCGCAATGCGGAAGATAATATTCAGCACGCCAGATTGCACATCGTTGAGATTCAACAGTCGTGCCAGCAACAGCGGCCCCAGATCCGAAACCGTCGCCCGCACCGGATGGCCTTTCTCGCCAAAGATATCCCACACCACCACCGGATTGGCATGCGGTTGCCAGTCGTTGACGCCGATATTTTTAAGCCTTGCGAGCAGTTTTTCCGACGCCGTTCCTGCCTGCGCGATGCCGGTCAGATCGCCTTTCACATCGGCCATAAACACCGGAACACCGATTTCCGACAATGACTCTGCCAGTTTTTGCAACGTGACAGTTTTACCCGTCCCCGTTGCGCCAGTAATCAGCCCGTGACGGTTAGCCATTCCCGGCAGTAAAAACAGTTCTGTGTCCGGCGTGCGGGCAATTAACAGGGGTTCGCTCATGAGATTTCCTCCAGTTTCCTGCCTGGAGTATAGGCAACGTCCGGCAAAGAGAATATGTGTAATGAAGAGAAAATAACCTAAAGCGTGTTACCGTGATAAATCTGATACCCGAGGTCAACAGTGTTGTGGTTGTGATCGTTATTCTTAATTTTGCTCAGCAACATTTGGGCGGCCATCCGACCAATATCAAAACGGGGAGTAATTACGCTGGCGAGGCTTGGGATCATTTGCCTGCCAATCTCCAGCCCATGAAAACCCGCAATGGAAATTTGTTCTGGCACGGCGAGGTTTCGCTCGCGGCACAGCAGAAGCGCACCCATCGCAATATCGTCATTGGTGCAAAATACACCGTCTAAATCCGGGTTTGCGCTAAGGGCATCACGCATTAACTGCATTCCTAAATGAATGGATGAGATGGCGCGTGGATTCATGCGTAATGGGGAAAGATTATGCAGCATCATCGCATCGCAATACCCCTGATAACGCTGTTCATCGCGGGTGTCATCTTTGGAACCGAGATACAGAATTTTGTGCCTGACTCGCTTCTCCAGCATGGTACACACCATGTCAAAAGCGGCCTGCCGATTATCAAAACCGACCTCCATATCCAGCCGTTCTCCCTGTACATCCATCAATTCCACGACCGGAATGGTGGCTGAACGCAGAAATTTCACCGTCCTGATGGTGTGATATTTTTCCGAAAGTATAATCCCGTCAATGTTATAAGAGAGCAGGTTAATCACCGACTCTTCTTCGGAATCGCGATCGTAATTGTAATTAGCAATAAGGGTCTGATAATTATGCTCAGAGGTGACGGATTCTATTCCCGCGAGAATGTCAGCGAAGAGTTGATTTTGAAATGACGGAATCAAGATACCGAGGGTATAACTTTGTGCATTCAACAACATGCCGGGAGCGCGATTAGGGATATAATTGATCTCTTCCATAATTTTGGCGATGCGCTCGCCTGTTTCCTTTGCCACCTTTTTCGGCGAGCGGATATAACGACTCACGGTCATTTTTGTTACGCCAGCCAGCGTAGCGATATCCTGTAAAGAAATTCTGTGATTGCGCATAACTTCTCCCAACGTCGGGGGAATCTTCAATCTTCCCCCGAAACTACATCACAATATTTTATTCTTTCAGTGCAATACGGCGTTAATGGCTAACACGCCCAGCAAACCCATAATAGAAATAAGGGTTTCCATCACCGTCCAGGTACGCAACGTTTCACCAACCGTCAGATTAAAATACCCTTTAAATAGCCAGAAGCCAGGGTCGTTTACGTGTGACGCGATCACGCTGCCCGCACCGGTTGCCAGTACCATTAAAGCGGGATCGGCATGGGTAACGTTGATAATCGGCAACACCACACCCGCGGTGGTAATGGCCGCGACTGTGGCAGAGCCCAGAGCGATACGCAACAGCGCCGCAACAGTCCAGCACATCAATAACGGCGAAAGTGTAGTTCCGGTCATTAAGTGTGAAATATACTGCCCGACACCGCTATCTACTAATACCTGCTTAAACGCGCCGCCGCCAGCGATAATAAACACAATCATCGCGATAGCGCCTATAGAATCCCCAATGATATCCATGATTTGCTCGATGGTGCGTCCATTACGTCGGCCCAGTGTGAAAATCGCAATAACAATGGCAATAAACAGCGCAACGGCAGGGTTACCGACAAATTCAAAGAAGAGGCGCACGGTGTTAGTTTTCGGTAACGTAATTTCACAAACGGCGGCGATAGCCATCAGGATGACCGGGATCACGGCAGCGAAAATACTGTTCCAGAAGGAGGGCATCTCCTCTTCGCTAAACAGATGAGGATTAAATAAGCCTTCCGGTGGTGCTTTCTCAAAGCGAGTTAGCAGTTTAGAAAACAGCGGTCCTGCGACAATAACTGTCGGAATGGTAATGATAAATCCATACAGTAAAGTCGTTCCGAGATTAGCCTCAAAGATAGTCGCGATGGCAGTAGGCCCTGGATGTGGCGGCAGAAAACAGTGGGTTACAGAGAGCGCTGCTACCATCGGTACGCCAACATACAACAGGGGTAATCCAGATGATGCCACGATGGTAAATACCAACGGCAGCAGCAGGACAAAACCCACTTCAAAAAACATGGCGAGGCCCACAACCAGACCGGTGATCACTAGCGCCCATTGCACGCGTTTTTTACCAAAAGTAGCAATCAGCGTAGTGGCGATACGTTGTGCCGCGCCCGTATCAGAAATCAGCTTGCCTAACATGGCCCCGAAACCGAGGATCATTGCCAGCCCGCCGAGCGTGCTGCCGATACCATTTTGTATAGAGTGCAGGACGGCCTGTGCATCCATCCCTTCGGCAAATCCGACGACGGCAGCGACCAGAACGAGGGCAATAAAGCCGTTAACTTTAAAGCCGATCATCAGGATAAGAAGCAGCGCGACGCCTGCCGCAATAATGATTAATGGCATAGTCTTTATCTCTTATTAGTGCCAGAAAAGCAGCGCTTTCGCGCTGCACGTAGGGTGGTGGCTGTTAAACAGCCACTAACATGCCGCCATCAACAAACAACAGGTGGCCGTTTACGAAATCAGAGGCTTTTGAAGAAAGGAACACCGCAGCACCAATCAGTTCCTGCGGATCGCCCCAGCGTGCGGCGGGGGTCCGTTTGCACAACCAGGCGGTGAAGGCTTCGTCCTCAACCAGTGCTTTAGTCATTTCTGTTTTGAAATAGCCCGGCGCAATACCGTTGACCTGAATATTGTGGCGCGCCAGCTCGACGCACATGCCGCGGGTGAGCATTTTTACCGCTCCTTTCGATGCGGCATAAGGGGTGATGGTGTCACGTCCCAGTTCGCTTTGCATCGAGCAAATATTAATAACTTTACCCGCCTTGCGTTCAACCATGTGACGAGTTACCGCTTGCGACACCAGGAACACGGCGGTCTGGTTTACTGCGATCACATCATTCCACTCTTGTTCAGGGAACTCAGTAAAAGGATGACGGCGCTGGATACCGGCGTTATTCACCAGCACATCAATGGGGCCGATGTCCTTTTCGATATGTTCAACGGCGGCATCAATTTCATGTTTATGAGTAACATTAAAAGGTGCGGCAACGGCCTGAATACCCTCCTGGTGGAGTTTTTCTACAGCAAGTTCTGCGCGTTCGGCAGTAATATCATTAATAATTATTTGTGCGCCATATTTACCCAGGCCGGTTGCCAGTAAATAGCCAATGCCCTGTGCTGAACCGGTAATCAAGATATTTTTTCCTGCCAGTGAAAATAGATCGTTCATTGTATTATTCCTTTATTTATCTCTTAGAAAACAAGCTGGACTTTTGCTGCCTGGGTTTTATCACCGGCGAAACGTAGCGCCTCTTCCAGGTCAGTGAAGAGATATTCAGCACTCAGTAAAGGCAGTGGATTGATAACGCCATTCGCCAGCCATGACACTGCGGTATTAAATTCGCTGGTAAAACGGAAAGAGCCTTTGAGTGAAATCTCCTTACCAATCAACGTCATCATTGGGAATTCTGCCATCGCGCCTCCCATCCCTACCTGCACCATTACGCCGCGTGCACGAGTGACCTCCAGACAGGTATTCACTGATGAAGGATGACCGGACACTTCAAAGCTGACATCGAAATAGCCTTTTTCCGCTTTCCAGTGATCCATATCGTCGTTTTGTGGGTTTACGAGCACATCCGCCCCCATCTCTTTGGCCAGCAAAAGGGAACGGGGACTCACATCAGCACAGACAATTTCCGCGGCCCCCAGTGTTTTCACTGCACTGACAATCAGGCAGCCAATGGGCCCAACACCGGAAATAAATACTCGCTTGCCCTGTAACTCGCCGGCCTGATGTGCGGCATGAATCGCGACGGCTAAAGGTTCGGCAAAAGCCATAACCTTTTCGTCAGCTTTGGCCGGATAAGGGACACATTGCGACGTTTCGACCATTTTATAACGGGTAAAACCACCATCAACATGAGGGAAATACATGGCACTGCCAAAAAAACGCATATCTGTACACTGATTCTCGTTATGTTCAATGCAGTATTTGCAGTGACCGCACGGTTTAGACGGATTAATGGCTACCGTTTGCCCTTCATGTAATTCTGATGAGTCGCTATGAATAACTTTACCGATAACTTCATGACCTAACACCATCGGTGCCTTTATCATGAAATTACCTACTTTTCCTTCCTGATAATAATGTAAATCGGAACCGCAAATTCCACCTCGGGTTATTTGTACTAATGTTCCATTATTATTCCAATCTATCGTCTGCTCGGTAACGGCAACAGTTTTCTTGCCCGCAACAACGCAGGACTGTGTTTTCACTTGCATAAATTCCTCACTGGTCAGGTAGACACCTCGGAAGCATTTAAGCGGTTTTAATTGTCATTATTTGTGATGAAGATCACGTCAGAAAATTGTTACATTACTATGTTACGCATAACGTGATGTGCCTTGTAATTCTTATCAGCAGAAATAAAAAAACGTGAAATTATTATGCCACCAGGCGTAGTATCGCAGCAGGTAAGATGATTCAGGAGATTTTAAATGGCGGGTGAAAGCTTTATTTTGATGGGCGTTTCAGGGAGTGGTAAAACATTAATTGGTAGCAAGGTTGCCACGTTATTATCTGCTAAATTTATTGATGGTGACGATCTTCATCCAGCCAAAAATATAGATAAAATGTCGCAGGGTATTCCATTATCTGATGAAGATCGACTTCCCTGGCTGGAACGCTTAAATGATGCTTCATACAGTCTTTATAAAAAGAATGAAACAGGATTTATTGTCTGTTCATCATTAAAAAAACAGTATCGTGATATTTTACGCAAGGGTAGCCCCCATGTTCATTTCCTCTGGTTAGATGGCGACTATGAAACTATTCTCGCGCGAATGCAGCGGCGGGCTGGGCATTTTATGCCGGTAGCGTTACTAAAAAGTCAGTTTGAGGCGCTGGAGCGTCCACAAGCAGATGAACAGGATATTGTGCGCATTGATATCAACCATGATATTGCCAATGTCACCGAACAATGTCGGCAGGCCGTGCTGGCGATACGACAAGACAGAATATGTGCGAAAGGGGGCAGCGCCTCAGATCAGCGCTGCGAATGATTTTCAAAAATCGGCTTTCAGAACCACGCGGTAACGCGCCTTACCGTTGCGCACATGCTGGATGGCGTCGTTTATTTTCGACATCGGGAACAGTTCGGTGGTCGGCGCAACCTTGCTGCGGGCCGCAAAGCGCATCAGCTTACGAAGCTCATAAGGTGTGCCGGTTGCTGAACCAGAGACGCTGCGGTCGCCCGCAATTAACGTAAAGGCCGGAACAGACAGCGGCGTGAGGACCGCACCGACGGTGTGGAAATTACCGCCATACGTCAGCGCCTCAAAATAAGGCTGCCAGTCGAGGCTGACGTTGACGGTGTTGATAATGAGATCGAACTGCCCCGCAAGTGTTTTCAGTGCCTGCGGATCGCGGCTATTCACCACTTTATCGGCACCCATCGCCAGTACTTCCTGCTCTTTCGCAGGATTCGAACTAAAGGCTGTCACCTCGCATCCCATTGCGTGCAGAAGTTTTATAGCGATATGCCCCAGCCCGCCAATACCAATTACCCCAACGCGGCTGGTAGCAGTGATATGGTGCATCAACAGTGGTTTAAAGACCGTGATACCGCCGCACAACAGCGGCCCGGCGGACTCGATATCAATATTTTCTGGCAGTGGAATCACCCATTGCCAGTCCGCACGCAACTTCTCGGCAAAGCCACCGCGATTCATAATCGTCGGCACCGCACCTTGCTCGCAGTTGATCTGATTACCGCTAATACAGGCGTCGCAGTGACCACAGCTACGCGCCGTCCAGCCAATCCCGACACGCTGACCGACCTGCAAACCTTTATCCTGCGCGGCGCTCCCGAGCGCCACCACGCGCCCAATCACCTCATGCCCGGCAACCAGCGGATATTGTGAAAATCCCCATTCGTTATCGATCATTGACAGATCGGAATGACAGATCCCGCAGTAATCCACCTGCACTTCAACATCTTGTGGCTTCAGCTCACCGGGATCGTACTCATAAACTTCCAGTTCGCCGCCCGCTTCTTTTGCGGCATAGCTTTTTATCATCGACATTTTTTGGTCCTTCTCGGGTGTTGTCTGGGAAGTGTAGAGCATGGCAGGGCGGGGTGCCTGGAGTGTGACAAAGGTTACACATCGCTGTATGCAATGCTGAAAATTTCAGCACTTAGCGAGGTGCGAGCAAGCTGGCGCTTGCATGGTGGCGTGCGACAGGTATAATCCACAACGTTTTCCGCATACCTCTTCAGTGCCGAAGTGGCGAAATCGGTAGACGCAGTTGATTCAAAATCAACCGTAGAAATACGTGCCGGTTCGAGTCCGGCCTTCGGCACCACATCGTATGCAAATCGAGTCGCTCAAGGGCGGCTTTTTTTGTGCCTGGAATCCAGTATTTACCTATCATTCCCGCTATATTAACTCTCTCAAGGCGAACCAACTTCAACGTACATCTACCAACAGATGATGGTATTTCCGTTTCGAAAATGCTTGTACCTAGAGGCAGGGGATAAGCAATACAAACTGACCGATGGCAGCGGAATGCACCTGCTTGTTCCTCTTAATGGTTCTGAGTATTAGCGTTTGCAGTACCGTTTTGCAGGTAAGCAGATCAGTTTAGTAAACGATCTTTTCAGATATAATCTGGTGATAATTTACTCTGCAAAAACAGGACGTAATATTGAATAGCTCTGAAGACGATTTGCTTGAAGTGGCGTGGTATTTGTCGAAGTACGGAAAATCTCAACCACCCGCAGGACTGGGTGTTCAGAAATGGAAAGAGGCTTTTGCCTTGTTTTATCCTCGATTTGGAGCGGGCAAAACTGCCAGTGAGTTTCACAATAGTCTGAAAAATAGTCGTGACCGTTTTGATTCCTGGCTTAGTGATGTACGTGTCGGCTGGCTTGACGAGCAGGGCGCTCCTGCTGCGCTTTCTCATTCAGCGCAGCGTGTGTATCAGCGAATGAGTGTGCTTTCAGACAGTGCGATTGAGCAGCGCGTTCTTTCGTTAATATCTTCTGCTGGAGATGAACAGGCACAACGAGACTGTCTTGCTATTCAGCAGGATAAAAGTATTGAAGATACCGTACGCGAGCAGCTGATTGCGGCACGGCTGGGGCAAGGTACCTTTCGGAAAAATTGTCTCATGTTGTATCCGGCATGCCCTGTTACGGGAACGACTTTTGCACCTTTACTGCGTGCCAGCCATATAAAGCCGTGGGCTGCCTGCGAGAATGGAAATGAACGTCTTGATCCTTTTAATGGAATTATATTGGCTGCGCATATTGATATTCTATTCGATCAGGGATGGATTTCGTTTGAGAACGATGGGCATTTATTAATTAGTAAGGCGCTGGATATTAGCGTTAAAGAGCAATGTTTGTTGCCGGAGAAAATAAAGGCGTTTTCTGTTGAATCGTATTGTTATCTGGAGTGGCATCGGAAGAATTTACTGAGATAATTAAGTTTTGACGAGAATGCCTTTGATATAGGATGTCGCGATTCGTTTGGTAAGGGGAAAGTTACAAAATGAAGATGGTAAAAATATATTCAACAGGAGGTTGTGATGCTGCAACACGTGAAGGTTCGGCGGAAATTGTGCTGGAATGCGAAGGAAAAATAAAATATCTGACTTTCTCCTACAGTGATACGACCGCAAATAGATGCATTCTCCATGGCTTAATTGATGGTGTGAATTGTTTGAAGAAACCCTGTAACGTTGAATTAATCAGTTCATGTGAGCTCGGTGTGAAGAAAGCGCAGAAAGGAAAGGGAGTTAATGTTGATTTGCACCAGGAATTATGTGGAATCTTGATAAAGAAAGAATGTGAATATTCTTTTTCTGTCATGCATGGTGAAGGCGACATTTTGAATGCTTTTATTCGCAAGCATCGGACAAAACGATAGCTGGCGCGCCTACATACAGAACCATCTTCGACAGCGATATTTTCTGAACTTACAGGCTCCAATATTGCACTGAACGCTGTCCAGCAGGGCTCACGGGCTTTCGGGGCGTGCTGCGCAGCCGGTAATCCTTTGCTGCTTCGGTTATAAAGCTTTTATGTGCCATGCAACATGATATGGTCGTTTTCTGAACTCCGTATAACCTGAGTATTTGTATCGAAGCGTGAACAAAACATTGCAGCCAGCCTTTCAACGTGGACAATAGTTATCCATACGGTGATTTTATATTCGATAAATCAATGGATTTCATTGAGTCATAGGACTGGTAATGGATGAAAATGCTTTAGGGTTTGCCTCATACTGGCGCAACTCGCTTGCAGATGCTGAGTCAGGAAAGGGCAGTTTTGAACGGAAAGACGCCAAAAATTTCACTCACTGGCATGGGATAGCGGCGGGACGTCTTGACGAAGCGATTGTCAGTAAATTTTTTGAGGGAGAAAAAGACGATGTCGAAACGGTCGATGTCGTCTTGCGCCCAAAAGTTTATTTTCGGTTACTGCAGCATGGTAAGGACCGTTCCGCAGGCGCACCTGATATTGTTACCCCGCTAGTGACGCCAGCCTTGCTAAGCCGTGAGGGTTTTTTATATCCGACGCCAGCGACCTCCATTCCCAGAGACCTGCTTGAACCTTTGCCAAAAGGAGCATTTTCGATTGGTGATATTGGGCAGTATGACAAATACAAGACAATCCATACCTCGTTCTCTATCAACTTTGATGACAGCATTGATAAGACTGCCGAAACGGATGAAGAACGGGAAGCACGATATGCAGCCTTGCAGCAGGAGTGGCGTCAATATCTGGATGATTCAGAGAGGCTGCTGAAGAATGTTGCCGGCGACTGGATTAAAAATCCTGAGCAATATGTACTCGCTGAGCACGGTTATATTGTTAAAACGGCGCAATCTGGCGGTGCCAGTTTCCATATCCTTTCTCTTTATGATCACCTGCTTGTTTGCAAGAAGGATGTGCCGCTCTTCAATCGCTTCGCCTCGCGAGAGGTTCATGCTGCAGAGTCTTTGCTGGCCCCAGGAGCAAAATTCAGCGACAGGCTTGGACACTCCGGAGATAAGTTTCCGCTGGCAAAGGCTCAGCGCGATGCCTTAAGCCATTTTCTGGATGCAAGACATGGCGATATCCTTGCTGTTAATGGACCTCCGGGAACCGGAAAAACCACGCTGGTGCTTTCTATCATCGCCACGCAGTGGGCCAGAGCAGCTCTCGAAAAATCTGAGCCTCCGGTTATTATCGCGACTTCAACGAATAACCAGGCTGTAACGAACATTATTGAGGCATTCGGGAAAGACTTTTCGCAAGGTTCAGGTGCGATGGCCGGACGATGGTTGCCAGAGCTGAAAAGCTTCGGCGCTTATTTTCCCTCAAGCACTCGTAAAGCTGAGGCAGCCAAAAAATATCAAACTGAAGATTTCTTCACCCAGGTTGAGTCAAAAGAGTATGTAGAGGATGCACTGCTGTTTTATCTGGAGAAGGCTAAGGCAGCCTTTCCTGAAAAAGAGTGTTCATCCCCTGAAAAGATCATTGAACTCCTGCATGGTCAGTTGGCAGCAAAATCCGAGCAACTGATAAGACTGAACGCAACATGGCAAATGTTAAGCCAGATTCGGGCTGCGCGTGAGCTTATTGCTAATGATATTGAGCAATATCTCGATAATTTAAATAAATTACTTTCCGGACAAGAACAAAAAGTCACTCTACTGAAGAGTGCTAAAACGGAATGGAAAAAATATCGCGCCGGTGAATCACTGATCTATTCATTATTTTCCTGGCTCCCGGCGGTTCGCAATAAGCGACAGTACCAAATACAGCTGTTTCTCGAAGATAAATTAGGCGCGCTGATTGCAGGAAATCAGTGGTCTGATCCTGAAACTATCGAACGTAATATTGATGGGCTGCTCAATTCCGCTGAGCGCGAGCAAACAACATACCGGCAGCAGATTGACTCCGCCCATGAAATCGTTCTTAAAGAACAGCAGGCGGTTCAGGAGTGGCAGAGGCTGGCATTTGATTTAGGGTATGAGGGCGACGAGGAACTGAGCTTCTCACAGGCCGATGAACTGGCTGATACGCAGATTCGCTTCCCTGCATTTTTACTGACGACTCACTACTGGGAAGGTCGTTGGCTGATGGATATGGCCAGAATTGATGATCTGCAGGAAGAGAAGAAGAAACAAGGCGCTAAAGGGGTAACCGCCCGTTGGCAACGTCGAATGAAACTCACTCCATGTGTGGTGATGACATGCTATATGCTGCCCGGCAATATGCAGATAAGTGAGCACAAAGGACAACGTAAATTCGAGAAAAGTTATTTGTATGATTTTGCCGATTTACTCATTGTCGATGAAGCCGGGCAGGTGCTTCCTGAAGTGGCTGCTGCCTCGTTTGCATTAGCTAAGAAGGCATTAGTGATTGGCGATACGGAGCAGATCCCGCCAATATGGAGTATTGCTCCCGCGATTGATGTCGGTAACATGCTGGCGGAAAAAATTCTGTCTGGCAGTACGCAAGAAGAGATTACCGAGAAATATACGGCAATCGCAGACCTTGGTAAAAGTGCCGCATCTGGCAGCGTTATGAAAATAGCGCAGTTTGCTTCGCGCTATCAATATGATCCCGAACTGGCTCGTGGTATGTACCTATATGAACACCGCCGGTGCTTCGATAATATTATTGGATACTGTAATACGCTCTGCTATCACGGTAAGTTGTTGCCTAAAAGAGGGCGTGAAGAGAGCAATTTAATGCCCGCAATGGGTTATCTCCATATTGATGGTAAAGGAGAGCAGGCAAGTAGTGGAAGTAGATATAATTTGCTTGAGGCTGAAACGATAGCGGCCTGGTTGGCAGAGAACCAGCAAAATATTGAAGCGCATTACGGCAAATCGCTTCAAGAAGTTGTCGGTATCGTGACGCCTTTTAGCGCGCAGGTATCCACTATAAAACAGGCGCTGGGTAAACAAGGTATCAGTACGGGCGCGAATGAAAAGTCGCTCACAGTGGGCACCGTGCACTCTCTTCAGGGAGCGGAAAGAGCGATTGTTATATTCTCGCCAGTCTATTCAAAACATGAAGACGGCGGGTTTATTGATAGCGATAACAGCATGCTGAATGTTGCAGTCTCCCGTGCGAAGGATAGCTTCCTGGTCTTCGGCGATATGGATCTGTTTGAGATCCAGCCTCCCTCATCTCCGCGAGGATTGCTGGCAAAATATCTCTTTGAGTTCGAGAAGAATGCGCTCTCTTTTGATTATAAAGAGCGTAAGGATTTAAAAACTTCCGAGACCAAAATCTACACACTTCATGGTGTGGAGCAGCATGATAACTTCCTGAATCAGACGTTTGAAAATACCGATAAACACATCACGATAGTTTCTCCATGGCTGACCTGGCAAAAGCTGGAGCAAACGGGTTTTCTTGATTCCATGATTGCGGCGTGTTCACGTGGTATTAACGTCACGATAGTCACTGACAGAAGCTACAACACTGAACATAAAGATTTTGAGAAGCGAAAAGAGAAGCAGCAGAACCTTAAAGCGGCGCTGGAGAAACTGAATGCGCTGGGTATTGCTACAAAGCTGGTAAACCGTGTTCATAGCAAAATTGTTATTGGTGATGATGGTTTGCTATGCGTGGGATCGTTCAACTGGTTTAGTGCGACACGGGAAGCGCGATATGAACGATACGATACATCGATGGTTTACTCTGGTGATAACCTGAAAGGTGAGATTGAGGCTATTTATAATAGTCTTGATAGGCGTCAGGTTTAGAACAGACATTTTGATTAGCCATCTTATCGGTGTTTTTCCCCTGGATAAGGTGGCTGAATGGAATGATCACGTCCCGGTATAACGATGAAGTATTTTCAGAAGGAATTATTGTGGCGACTAAGATGTGGATGATCCGCGGTGATGGCGGAAAATTGTACGACGACTTCAGAGACAAACAGGTTGTTGCAATTGGTTGGTCGCAGCTCGCTCCCTATGTGAAACCTGGATGCTCAAGAGAGCAGTTGTTTACCCGGTATCAGGAGCTTGAGCCACAGACTAAGCCAGGCACAGTTCGTTCTGGAGCTTCTCAGGTCTGGCGCTTTGTGAATGAAATGCAGAAAGGCGACTGGGCTATCACTTATTCACCTTCTAATCGGACCTATTTAATAGGGAAAATAGCGTCAGATTTTGAGTTTCATGCCGAGTGGCTTGAAGATGGCATGGGCATCGCCCGTAAAGTGAAGTGGAATGCGGAAGAGATTAAGCGCGATAGTCTGAGTGATGCAACTAGAAACACCCTTGGTTCAACGCTGACAGTTTTTCAGGTGCCTGATTTTGCTGTGAATGAATTAGTGCAGGGCAATAAGCCTGTCTCAGATATCGTGCCGGAAGTACCTGTTTCAGGTGAAGAGGATGAGGTCGTTTCTAATCCTCTGCGCGACATGGAAATGATCGCTTTTGAAGGCATCAAGGATCGTATCAACCGTCTCGACTGGGATGAGATGCAGAATCTGGTCGCTGGCGTGTTACGCAGCATGGGATATAAAACTCAGGTATCGCCTGCGGGTGCTGACCGTGGGAAAGACATCATTGCTTCGCCTGACGGATTTGGGTTTGAAAATCCGCGCATTATTGTTGAGGTGAAGCACCGGCGGGAACAGATGAGCAGCCAGCAAATCCGTAGCTTTATCGGTGGCCGCCATAAAGACGATCGCGGGCTGTATGTCAGTACCGGCGGATTCAGCAAGGATGCGCGTTATGAGGCCGATCGTTCTACAATCCCGTTGACGCTATGGACGCTGGATGATTTGGTACGCGCGTTAGTTGAAAACTATGAGCAAGTGGATATAGAGACTAAGCTATTGGTGCCGCTTAAGAAAACGTATTTGCCAGCATGAATTTGCAACGCCTATTTTTGTATTTACAGGCGTTGCTGTAACTACAGCAGGAGCCCATTAATTTCGTCCCCAAGTAACAGCGCTCTGGCAAGATTAAATTGCACCATTTCTCAACGCCTATTGAGATATTGCCAATAATGACAGCACAAAAATCGGGCAGTATGCCCGACTGTGATATGGCAAATTATCGGGACATTCTTTGCTTGATTAGCCCGAAGAACATTTCCCAGAGATGTTCCGACATACCTTCATTGGTCAATAGTTCGTCTCGTGAAGTTCCTCGACTGAAGCCTCCCATCAGAGCACGAAAACCAAGAGTCTGGCCGTTATCAGCAAGGCTTAGAGTTTCGTTAATACTGTTTCGAACAACATTATCCTGGCTATAACAGATATCTCCCATTCCATGATGTTGATTGCCTCGCCAGATGCCACATTGGCCGACCTTACTGCCATTGATATACACGGCACAGGTGAATGAATCTGTATCAAGCCGATTAAAATCGATATCTAATCCGGGGTGGCGCTTTTTGAGTTCATCTAACGAATTTTCAAAATAGCGGGCAACATATTCAAAGCCCTCACGTCTGGCACGATCTTTATCCAGATCGGTAAATTTCTTGGGTAGAGTAAGGTTGCTTGAACGCGGTGTAAAAACGGAATCTACTCCCTGAAAGATCGGATTCGCCGGAGCCGGTGAAGGGATATGTATGGTTTGCTGTGGTTTTTTGGCTTCCATCCGGGCAATGGCACGCGAGACAGCCTCGACGACCTGAACGTAGCCTTCATCGTGGGTGGCAAACTTAGTGATGGGTTTACCGTCGATAGTCGCCGCCATAATGCTGCCGAATTCTAACTGATGCCATGCACAGTCTCTTAAAATTACCGGAATGACCACTGCCTCGCCCCGGTTATGCCGTTCCAGTGCGTTTTTCATCTCTACCTGATAGCAGTAATCAGAAGCAATAAAGTCACTGCTGATCAGGATCAGGATGATATCTGCTTGCGAAAAATAGTGGTCGATCTGACGTTCGAACTCCTGACCAGGAACGATGCGGCGATCGTGCCATGTTGTGATCTTCCCGGTTCGCTTCAGCGGGGAGAGATGCTTCTCAAGTTCATTGCGTAGTGCTTCATCTGCATGGGAATAGGAAAAAACGAGAGTGGTTATAGCGCGTAAGATGCTCCGATGGAGAAATGAGGAAATGCCGCCATTTTGCGCCAATAAGGGTAAAAGAGTAATCCCCTATTACCACAAGGTATTGATGCGGAAATCAGCCCTTCAACTTGGTATCATTCTGATGCCAGAGTATTATCTCTGGCAATTTCCTTGATTTAAGCAACTTGGGTAAAGGCGTCATACGTATTGAACGCTCAGGTGGTTGTGGAATCGCTTTGCTTGCTTTTTTACTGTGAAATCCATGAGTTGCTGAGAGTTCAAGCACTGCAGGATCGAAAAGAGACAACAATGACACTGATTAACCTAAAAGATCTCGAGGCCCATCTATGGCATGCAGCCCATATTATTACAGGGCCCATTGATGCGTCAGATTACAAAACGTACATTTTCCCCATCTTGTTCTTCAAGCGCATTTGTGACGTGTATGACGAAGAATTTGCTGATGCGATGGAGAGCGTTGGGGATGCAGAGCTTGCCAAGGGCAAGATGTTTCACCGTATTCAGATACCTGAAAATTGCCACTGGCGCGATGTTTTCGCTGAGACCAAGGACATCGGTCAGGCTTTAAAAGAGTCCTTCCGTGGTATAGAACTGGCAAACCCTAAACTGCATGGCATTTTTGGCGATGCCAGCTGGACCAATAAAGAACGCCTTTCTGATGAGTTACTGGCTACGTTACTCAATCACTTCAATAAGGTGAACCTTGGCGTTTCTAGTGTCCGTGACGATGATATGGGGCGCGCATACGAGTATCTGATCAAACGCTTTGCAGACAAAGCCAATAAGAAAGCCGGTGAGTTCTATACCCCACGAACTATCGTTCGTTTGATGGTTAACATTCTTGATCCAAAAGCCGGTGAGAGTGTCTACGATCCCGCCTGTGGTACCGGTGGTATGCTGCTTGAGACCATCCACCATGTAAAAGAAAATGGTGGTGATCCGCGTTTACTAAAAATCAAGGGTCAGGAAAAGAACTTAACGACGGAAGCTATTGCGCGTATGAATCTGTTCCTGCATGGACAGGAAGATTTCGATATTGTCCGAGGGGATACTTTACGCGAACCTAAATTTTTAAAAAGCGATCGTTTAGAAACCTTTGACTGCGTTGTTGCCAACCCACCGTTTAGCTTAAAAGAATGGGGATACGATCTGTGGTCGAACGATCCCTATGGCCGTAAGCAATATGGCCTGGCGCCTAAAACAAATGGTGATTTTGCCTGGGTGCAGCATATGTTTGCTTCACTTAACGACAATGGACGTATGGCAGTCGTATTACCTCATGGTGTGCTGTTTCGTGGCGGCGCAGAGGGGGCAATTCGAACCAAATTACTGCAAGAGAATCGCATTGTGGCGATTATTGGTGTTGCTTCCAACCTGTTCTATGGGACTGGGATTCCTGCGTGTATTTTGGTGCTGCGTAAATCACGTCCGGCCGCGCATAAAGATCATGTATTGATCATCAATGCTGAAGAAATCTATACCAAGGGACGTGCGCAGAATACGCTGTCCAACAAGCAGGCCGATGAAATATACCAAATCTATCATGACCAGGCGCAACAAGGGCCAGATGCAAAAGAAATCGAAGGCGTTGCACGCTGGGTTCCTCTGAAGGAGATTGAAGAAAATGACTTCAATCTAAATATTGCTCGTTATGTGCAAAAGCCACTCGAAGAAGAAACCATCACTGTGGAAGAGGCGCTCAAAGATTTTCAACGGAAGCTGGCTGAGCTGGAAAAAGCAGAAGAGGAGCTGGAGGCCCTGCTTATCAAAGAAGGTTTCGAGGTATGAGTATTATGAGTAATAAAAAGCTGGAAGAGCTGCTCTGGGGAGCCGCCGAATTTCTTCGTGGCCAAATTGACGCATCAGACTACAAGCAGTATATCTTCCCGTTGCTGTTTTACAAACGCCTGTCAGATGTCTATCTGGAAGAATATAACGAGGCGATGGAGCTCCATGAAGGCGATGCTGAATACGCCGCCATGCCGATGTTTCACCGTTTCAATATTCCCTGTGAAGCCAGTTGGGAAAAGGTACGCAATACCAGTAAAAACATTGGTGAAGCGATCCAGAATGCGCTTCGACTAATTGAAGCCAATAATCCGCGTTTACATGGCGTCTTCGGTGATGCGCAGTGGACCAATAAAGAGCGCCTGCCCGATCATCTGCTGGCTGATCTGATTGAACATTTCAGTAAAATACCGCTCGGTATTAAATCTGTCGCTCAGGATGATCTTGGTGAGGCCTACGAATACCTGATTAAAAAGTTCGCTGATGATTCCGGTCATACGGCAGCAGAGTTTTACACCAACCGAACAGTTGTGCATTTAATGACGCGCATTATGAGCTTAAAACCGGGTGAAACAGCCTATGATCCAACGTGTGGCACTGGTGGGATGTTGCTAAATGCAGTGATGGATCTCCGTGCAAGAGGTGAAGAGTGGCGCTCTGTGCACCTTTATGGTCAGGAAGTGAACCTGCTGACTTCCGCTATTGCTCGTATGAATATGTTCCTGCACGATATTGAAGAGTTTGATGTGCTGCGTGGTGATACTTTGGCTGAGCCAAAGTTTATTGAAAACGATCGGCTCAAGCAGTTTGATGTGATTTTTGCTAACCCACCGTACTCCATTAAGAAATGGAATCGTGACAAGTTTGCCGCCGATCCCTATGGGCGTAATCTTTATGGTGTACCACCGCAGGGCTGCGCTGATTATGCGTTTTATACCCATATAATCAAAAGCTTAAAACCTGATACCGGTCGTGCAGCCATGCTCTGGCCGCACGGTGTACTGTTCCGCGATTCAGAGCAATCCATACGTAAACAGGTCATTGAATCGGACATTATTGAAGCAGTGATTGGGCTGGGACCAAATCTGTTTTACAACTCGCCGATGGAATCTTGTGTGGTGGTGCTTAATTGCAATAAACCAGTCGAACGCAAAAACAAGGTTTTGTTTATTAACGGGGTTGAGCATGTCACCCGTGAACGCGCTCATAGTCGCCTATCCGATGAGGATTTGGAGGTATTATGCGAGGCTTATTTTAATCCGGAGAAAAAAAGCGATATAACCGCTTTAGTGGATATCGAAGCTATTAAAGAAAACCTTTATAACCTGTCAATTCCACTGTATGTGCAAGCACAAAACAACGGTGAAGTACATAATATTGAACATGCGATTGAAGCGTGGAAAGTAAGCCGTACTCAGTTGAAAAAGCAAACTAATAAATTATTCCAGAGCCTTGCAGAGCTTGGATATAACGTTGAAAGCAAGGTGGAGCAGTAAATGACAGAACAGCAATTACCTGAAGGCTGGCAAATGGTGAAGTTTGGCGATATCGCTAAACATATCTCTAAACGAGTGGAACCGAGCGAGACAGACCTTGAAATTTATGTCGGTTTGGAGCATTTAGACCCTGACAGCCTGAAAATCAAACGTCATGGTACACCCAGCGACGTTGAAGGGCAGAAGCTTTTAGTGAAAAAAGGCCAGATTATTTTTGGTAAGCGTCGTGCTTATCAACGTAAGGTTGCTGTAGCTGATTGGGATTGTATTTGTTCGGCTCATGCCATGGTGCTGGAAGCCAATTCAGCAAAGGTTATTCCTGAGTTTTTGCCATTTTTTCTGCAGTCTGATGTATTTATGAATCGCGCAGTAGCGATTTCTGAAGGTTCATTATCTCCTACAATAAAATGGAAAACGCTAGCAACGCAAACCTTCTTATTTCCCAGTATTAACCAACAAAAGAAAATGCTCAAAGTCTTTCAATCAATTGAAGAGACTATAAGGCAGTGTTGGCGTTTAATTAATAGTTCAATTACACTTCGTTCTGCAACAAGAGCTGAGGTTTTATATAAGGGTGGAAGCTCAAAGAACTTAATTTCAACTCATTGGGGAAATGTTCCTGAGGGGTGGGAAATTAAACCCTTGTCTTATTTGGCAACGATAAACCCAACTTACAGGTATGGCGATCAGTCGGAAGTCACTTTTTGCGAAATGGCTACTCTGGCTACCGACTCCATGAAAATTACTGGTGATTTAAGTATCAAGAAGATAGGAAGCGGTGGTTCGAGATTTAAGAATGGAGACATATTGTTTGCTCGTATTACGCCTTGCGCCGAAAATGGAAAAATGGCCATAGTTGATTTTTTAGAGGATAATTCAGTGGGGCAAGGCTCCACTGAATTTATAGTGCTGTCCCCGAAAAATATATCTTCTGAGTATCTTTATCATCTTTGCAGAACAAACCGTGTGCGGCAATTTGCCATAAACAATATGGAAGGTTCTACCGGGAGACAAAGAATACCTGCGCAAGTTTTTGAAAGTATTATGTTGCCTGTTCCTCCGAAAAACGAAATAAAGAGACTTGAAAATTGTTTATCAGACACGGAGAAATTACATTTGGTCGTTCTGTCAAAATTAGAAAGTATCATTAGAACGAAGAAATCTTATATGCAAAAAATATTTGAGGTGATATAAATGTTTAACGAACAAACCGTCACAGAAAATGGAATTATCGACCGTTTAAAAGGGTTAAGTGGGGTTAAGTGGACATACTGCCACGGAGAAAATCTGCCTAAGCAAGCGCAGGATATCTTTGTTGATGAGTGGCTAAAAGACGCGCTTTGTTCGTTAAACCCTGATATCGGCAGACAGCCTGACTATGCCGATGAGGTCATCTACAAACTGCGGGGAGTGGTTTTAGAGGCTCGCCATACCGGTTTGGTAAAGGCCAATGAAAACTTCCAGGAATGGTTGATGGCCGACAAAACCTTGCCTTTTGGTAAGAATGGCGACCATATCACCATCAATCTGATTGATTTTGACAATATAGAGAACAACCACTTTGTGGTGGCGCAGCAGGTTCACTATATCGCGGCCACTGAAGTCTATTTTGATATTGTTCTTTATGTGAACGGCATACCACTGGTAGTAGGCGAAGTTAAAACCGCAACACGCCCCAGCGTGACCTGGCAAGACGGTGCTGCCGATTTCATGGGTGGCAAAAAGTACTACTGGAAAAATGTTGAATCTTTCTTTGTACCTAACTTGCTGTGCTTTGCCAGCGAAGGTAAAACCTTTGCCTATGGAGCCATTAATGCCCGAGTTAAAGACTGGGGACCCTGGCATAATACTGAGCTTCGTGATGAAATTTTGCCGGGTCTGGCATCGGTACTCAATAGCTGTGAGAGTTTGTTAAATCCGCAAACCTTATTGCAGTTACTGGAATCTTTTGCATTATTTTCAACCGTCAAAACGGGCAAAAATACTCCACCTAAACGCGTTAAAATCCTGCCGCGTTATCCGCAATTTGAAGCTGCAAAACAAATTGTTGAGCGTGTTCGTAGAGGCTATCCAAAAAAAGGTCTTATTTGGCATTTCCAGGGATCGGGTAAATCCTTGTTGATGCTTTACGCCGCCAAAATGCTACGTGCCGATAATGCGTTAAAAAACCCGACGGTACTTATCGTTGTGGACCGGCGAGATCTGGACAGCCAAATTAACGAGACCTTTGGTGGAGCCGACGTTAAGAATCTGATTAAAGTGCAAAGCTGCAAAAAGTTGGGTGAATACATTGAACAAGACAGCCGTGGCATTTTAATCACCACCATCTTTAAATTTAAAGATATCGAAATTGACGATAGCAACCCTAATGGCCTGAACAACCGGGACAATATCATTGTGTTGGTTGACGAAGCTCACCGTACACAGGAAGGGGGATTAGGCGAGAAAATGCGCTGGGCGTTGCCCAATGCCCACTTCTATGGCCTGACTGGTACTCCGATTTCTGGCATTGATCGTAATACGTTCAAATTGTTCGGTGCCGAAGAAGATCCGGGTCGCTATATGAGCCGCTATAGCTATAAGCAGTCGATCCGTGACGGCGCAACTAACCCGGTGAAGTTCGAACCTCGGCTGGCTGAACTCCGAGTGGATCGTGATGCCATCAATGAAGAGTTCGAGCAACTGGCTACTGAAAACAACCTGGATGAAGAAGAGAAAGCAGCATTGTCCAGGCGTGCAGGCAAGCTGGCAATCATGCTGAAATCCCCTAGGCGTATGGCTGCGGTGAGTAATGATATTGCTGAGCATTTTACCAACCATGTTATGCCGAAAAAGATGAAAGGCATGGTTGTGGTATACGATCGCGAAGCCTGTGTGCAGATGTATTATTTGCTCGGTGAAAAGCTTGGTTTTGATGCGGTTGAAGTGGTTATGAACGTTGACCAGGCTCCGGTTAAAGTTGAAGAGGGTGGCAAAAAAGACAAGCTCAACAAGGATTGGCTTAAATGGCATGATGAGTTGGAGCTGCCTGTCAAACAAGTCGATTTTGAACGCTGGCAGCACATCGATGCCGAAGAGCAGGTGCAAAAGGATCTAATTGAGTGCTTTAAAGATCCTGAACATCCATTACAGCTTATTATCGTAACCGCCAAGCTGCTTACGGGCTTTGATGCCCCGATTTGCTACTGCATGTACCTCGATAAGCCTCTACGCGATCATACCCTTCTGCAGGCCATGTGCCGAACTAACCGGCTGTACGAAACCGATACTGTACGCAAGGACATGGGATTAATTATCGACTACCTCGGCGTTTTCGAAAATCTGCGTACCGCTCTGGCCTATAACCCTGAAGAAATTGAAGGAGTTGTAGAGGGAATTGAGGCATTTAAAGAGCTATTGCCGTTACAACTGAATAAATGTTTGTCCTTCTTCCCTGGTGTGGATCGGTCCATAGCTGGTTTTGAAGGTATTATGGCCGCGCAGGAATGCCTGCCGACCAACGAGAAGCGCGATGAATTCGCTGCCAGCTTTGGTGTGTTATCCAAGTTATGGTCAGCTATCAACCCAGATCCTTTTTTGACCTCTTATCGTCAGGACTATAAATGGCTGGCGCAAATTTATGAATCGGTGCGTCCGGTAGGGCAGACAGGTGCGCTTGTTTGGGCTGCCCTTGGCCCCGAAACAATCAAGATGATCCATGAGCATACTGATATCAATCGTATTCGCGATGATATTGACGAGTTGGTCATGGACGAGCACGCTATTTTTACCCTGACCGCTAAAGAGCAGGAACAACGTGCCAAACGCCTGGAGATTGATCTTATGGGACGTTTGCGCGGCAGTCATGATCCTAAATTTGTGGCATTGGGCGAGCGCCTTGAAAAACTGCGTCAGGACTATGAAGCTGGTGTTATCAAGGCCATTGACTGGTTGAAAGGCCTGTTGGATGCAGCGAAAGATACCGTACAAGCCGAGCGCGAAACAGGCGAGCGCCCAGTAACTGAAGCTGATAATAAACAGGCGTTGACTAAGCTTTTCCTCGAAACACGTCCGGAAACTACCCCTAAGTTAATCGGTGATGTTGTAGAGCAAATTGATAAAATCGTGAAAGCTACCCGCTTTGATGGCTGGCAAAATTCCAACAGTGGCCCGCGCGAAATCCAAAAGGCGCTTTTACTGACCTTGGCCCCGTTTGGACTAGGGAAAGATAAAGAGTTGTTCCAGAAGGCGTATGGGTATATTGAGGAGCATTATTAATAGTAGCTTCAGCAGTACAGATATTGCAACTTACTTGCAACCAGTAGCAGGGTGTTTTATGGACACCCTGCTATTGTGATCTATTCTATTAAAAGACCTTTATACAAATTCTCTTTAAGTTCTCGCTTATCATTCATTATTTTTTCAATGAGCTTATTATATTGTTCAAGAGTATTATCTAACTCATCAAGCCACATATTTAATTTATGCTGGGTCGTTAAAGGAGGAATGCTAATTTCTACATTTTTTATTTGTGCTGTGGTTAAATATTGTTGAGCGGTACCAACGGCGAGCTTTCTTAAGTTTAAAGTAGATAATAATTTTGCAAGGTAGGGTGTTAAAACCTTATTAGGTGAATAATTCTTAATAATTAATGAATTATTTGTCACCCAAATATCACCTTGAACATACCGAACGTTTCCACAAAGAGCTCCGACCTTACCAATAATAATATTTTCACCATTTTCCATTGCCTCATTATTATATCCAATAACTCCATTTCCACCGTATACAGGAATTGGTCCAGTGGGTAACAGCCTGTTTTTTTGCAATAAATTTCCGGATTTTACTATTGCAATATTTCCAACTTTAAGTCTCTCAAATTCATATTCATGCGAATGATTTTTTATTGTTGACTCTAAGATTGCTATTTTTTCTCTTAATAAAGACAACTCGGTTAGTAATAATTCATTATTACGTATTGTCTGTTCAATGTTAACTATAGAATCACTAAGAAACTCATATGAGTTTCGCTCTTTATCTTTTAAGAGTAAGTTATAAGATGAAGGTGTATCACTAATATTGATAATCCAGGAGTGTTCAGTTATTGTTCTATTTTTTGCTGACTCTAAAAAATCTATAAAATCATCGAATTTTATAGTATTTGTACGTGAGTATTTTTCACCATTATTTAAATTGTAGAAAAATATTCTATCTGTTGGGCCAGAATTACTTATAAAAAGAATACATAATTTTACTGCAGTGTAAGGAAGCAATGCACCTGACGGTATAGATAAAATATATTCTAAATTATAATTTTGGAAGATCTTATCTTTAAGAGTGATGCACTCTTTACTCACATCATATAAAAAACGCTCTGGTAATATTATGGCTGCTTTGCCATTAACAGCGAGAGAGTCAATAACATGCTCCAGGAAGTAATAGTCTAGATTAGGTCCTTTATAATGTGTGTCAATATGAATATTATCCCAACCGCTCTTTTTTCCAAATGGTGGGTTAGTTAAAACAAAGTCATATTTTTTATTCTTATAGTTTTTATCTAAGCTATCTTTTAGTATTATTTCAAAATTAAATTCTTTATTGATTAAAAGGTTAACAATTGAGATTAGACAGGCAAATGATGATGTGTCATTACCAATAAGGGAATAATTAAAGTTTTTGTTTAAACTGTTGCCTTTAATATATCGTGCTGACTCTATTAATAAACCCCCAGTTCCACATGCTGGGTCGTAGATTGATGTGCCATCTGTAGGTGATAACATTTCAACCATGAGCTGAACTAAAGCAGATGGAGTAACATATTCCCCTGAACGACCCGATTCATTAACCATCCTAAGAATTAAAGATTGATAAGAATTTGCATATTGATAGAACTCTGTAAGTGAATGTATATGCGAAAGAGAATAATCTATATATTTAATTATTTCATGGTCATTGATGTTATTAATTAAAAAACCTATCTTACTCCTGAGGTTTTCAAGCATGTCGTGGTTTATATTTTTTATATCTATCGAGAAAATAAAACTTTCATATAGTTGCTGATAATAATATTTAATTTCATTAATGTTGTTGCTTGATATGTTTTTTATATCTGAAAATCTTTTATCATTTTCATAAAGATATAATTTTATATAATGTAAAAAAATAAATAATGAAATTAACTCTACTGCTTGTTCTGTATTTCTTATCGAACTCTTTTTCTTGATTAGTGTAAGTAGATCTTCAAATAAAGAGGTGTTCATTTTAATTTCTCCACCAAAAAATTGTACATGTTCACTATATCTTCACTGATCTCAGCAGGTGGTATAAGTTCTATATATAAGTAAAGTTTTGAGATATCTAATCCTATACCATCAGAATCAATTATTTTTGTGATGCAATGTTTTACGTTAAGCCGGCTAATTGCTGAATTATCTCCAGGATCGTTTTCTTTTAAATAACTGTTAGCCGGCAGATCACCATTGTTTATTTGCCCGATAAATCCATGATGAGACAATGCCGTATAAGATAATAAGTAGTTTTTTATTTCTCTTCTTTTCCAGGCAAGGAGATATATTTTATTTTTGTTTTTATTTTCTAACTTCGCTATATGTTTTGAATATTCACTTCCATTGACTTGAACTCCATCTTTCTGATAGGTAATTGGAGCCTCATCTTTGTCGCAGATCATGAATATTCTTTTGACTTTTTTATCAGTATTTACATTTAAAAGCGAATTAATCCACTCTATTTTTGGTTTTGCGAATTCTTGATTTAAATTATCATAACCAGAGGACTGTTTTATTGCATGGAGGCCATCTAACTTTGATACATCAAGTCCTTTTTTCTTTGCTAAGGCATAAAAAATAGTCCAATCATTATAATCATCCATCAATACTATGTTTTCTAGTTTACGACACACTTCGAACTGTACGTCTGATATTCTTGTCAAGACAGATAAACGTTCTATTATAGTTTTTATTTTATCGTCTTCTTTTATTTTTCCTTTGTCAACAATCTTTAAGTTTTTAAAATCATTATCAGTAGCTGTAATTGAGTCTAATAGATGGGTGGTTGTTATCGCATAACCATTAATACTATGTAGTCGATGCCATAAGAGCTCAATATTCTTGTTGGATTTGCCCCTATATTTCCAGACATCTGTTATCACTTAACCCATTACAAGCCCGCTGCCGCAGATATTCCCGTGGCGAGCGATAACCCAGCGCACTATGCGGATGCCATTCGTTATAATGCTCGAACGCCTCTGCAAGGTTCTTTGCTGCCGTTAACCCGTCTGGTTTGGGCATGATACTGATGTAGTCACGCTTTATCGTTTTCACGAAGCTCTCTGCTATTCCGTTACTCTCCGGACTCCGCACCGCCGTGTTCTTCGGTTCAAGTCCCAACATCCGGGCGAACTGGCGTGTTTCATTAGCCCGGTAGCATGAACCATTATCCGTCAGCCACTCCACTGGAGACGACGGAAGATCGTTGCCGAAGCGGCGTTCCACCGCTCCCAGCATGACGTCCTGTACTGTTTCACTGTTGAAGCCGCCGGTAGTGACCGCCCAGTGCAGTGCCTCACGATCACAGCAGTCC